>CAITLA010000280.1 GCA_903893135.1 uncultured Syntrophaceae bacterium
CCTGATGGCCGTATTTCGGTATTAAACCCTGAAAGCCGTATTTGATGCCTACGACGTTTTTCACTCCGTAACGGTGAAACAATTCCATGAAAATTGCCCTGATGACGTCGTTGATGCCGGGGCAGAGGCCGCCGCAGGTGACAATGGCGGCCTTCGTCTGGGCAGGGTCAAAAAAAATCTTTTCCCGGGGACCGGCCACTTCTATTGAGAGGGGCATGCCATCCGCAGTAGTCACATCTTTATAATGCTCAAGATAAATATTATGAAGAATGCGTTTGCTATCGGGAGTATAATAACTGACGTTTACCGGCGACGGTATGGCTCTCTCCCCCAGATCCTGGATTGTAAAATCATCAAATCTATTATCCATGCCTGTCTCTCTCCTTTGATATGACTAATTTGGCAGCATTTATGCCGGATACTATTTCCCCTTGGAAACCAAGACCTGCCAGTAACATTCCCCCCGTCATAAAGACATTGCGAATGGGAGTCTTATTGGATATGCTTGATATGCCAAAGAAAGAATCGGATTGCATTGCGTACTTATGATTTACTAACTCCTGACACTTTCTTGAGAATTCAATAGACATGCCGATATTGAGGAAATCGAGATTTTCCCTCAGGAACGGAAGAAACTTTTCGAGGGCGCAAAAAACGACTTGGGAAACTTCCTTAAGTTCGTCATTTGTCAATACCAGCGGACTTTCCTTCAGGAAAATAGTTGCACTCAAAGCCCTCTTGCCGGCAGGTGCCCGTTCTTTACAATCTCTGGCGCTTATCTCTACAAAAACAAGATTATCATCCATGACCGGTCTATCTTGATCGATGACGATGGCGACATAAGTTGCCATTTTTTCGGGGATACATCTTTCAAGGATACCCATGTGCAAGGTAAATGGATAGTATGCCGATCTTACCAATTTGAGTCTTCGTTCCATGCGCCTGAATTTCCGGCCGCTGAGAAGAAGTAATCTGAGTTTCTCCCATTTTGTACTCGCAATAAGATATCGTCCGCGAATTTGTGACAATGTGTCAGGTATGGAAACATCGACATCAATTTCTTTACCCACGTTTATTCTCATGACAGAACAATTCTTTATGAGATGACCTCCGGAAGCCTCAAACGCAGATTTCAGTAATCCCATGAGTACTTCATTCCCGCCGACATGATGATACAATCCCCTCAGGGGCAATGACAGCGCATACGAGGACGAGATAGTAAAGGGGCTGTTCCGGTTGTTGCTCGAGTTTGAAAGAATGGCTCTTTCTGCCTCGAACACCCTGGTCAGTGAAGAATTCTTTGCAATTGATTTAAATCTTCTTGAAAGTGAGTACCTTTCCTTCAGAATTACGGGGATGCCCTTCAGAAGAGAAAAAAATTCATTAATGTTGGTAGGGTATATATACGGCTTTTCCGTGATCCTCTGCTCGACAAGATTGCTGATTTTCAGAACCGACGAGTATAACTTGCGAATCTCATCTCTCTGATCGGGAAATTCTCTTTCCATATCATTGAGAAGTTCTTCCCGCCTATGGAAGCAATCAACTCTGTGATCGGAAAGAATGATTTGAAGACCGGGATTCAATAACTGCAGGCCTGAGTATTCCGCGACGGGTATTCCAAGATCTTCAAGAAGGCGTGAACATATCTGTGCCGGGCCGAAGCCTGTCAAGGGTAAGGGATCGATGTTGAAAGTGTATCCAAAATCAGAATAAACGTGTTTCACATCGCTTTCAGATAAGAGCGCCGTCTTCTTACCATGATGTGAAATTACGGCAGCCGCAACTAAGGAGCTTAAATCATTACCGATGACAATAGTATCGTACATATATAAAAAAGGAGATTGAAATACCGCTGAAACTTGTGATCTATTCTTGCTCTTAATCTATTTCTGAAAATATATGTGGGCCATAAGAATAGGCAGGTCAAAAGGCTGTCACGGGAGGATTATGAAGAGGTGTTTCTGGGATCCGCGCACTGCCTCTTATTCTGACCTTTCTCCCGATTACTTCAATTCTGCCTTCCGCATAAAATTGAATGGCTTGAGGATATATCCTGTGCTCTTCCTTTAATATTCTGGCAGCGAGAGTATCCTCGGTGTCATCATCATAGGCCGGAACTATGGCTTGAATAATGATAGGGCCAGAGTCCACCCCCTCGTCAGCAAAATGAACCGTACAACCCGAAAATCTTACACCATAGTCAGCAGCTCTCTTCTGAGCATGAATACCGGGGAAGGCGGGAAGGATTGCAGGGTGTATATTCATTATTTTCATGGGAAACGCATTCAAGAAAAGAGGGGTTAAAAGTCTCATAAATCCGGCCATCACTACCAGATCAACGGAAAGCGATTTCAGAACATCGATCATCTTCCGGTCAAAATCTTCCCTGTTTTCAAAATCGGAATTCTTGATAATCACGGATGGAATATTATGTTTCTTCGCCCGCACAAGAGCATATGCATCGGTGTTATTGCTGATAATGACCTTAATCTCCCCATCAAGGAGACCCTTCTCGATATTGTCTATGATGGCCTGGAGATTGGATCCGCTCCCTGAGACGAGCACTCCCAAACTTATTTTTTGTTTCATACCGTTAGATAAATGATACGGATGGTTGGTCTTCGTCTTTCCGATCGATGAAACCGATGGCATACGCCTGCATTCCCAAATTTTCGAGTCGCTCCGTTACTTCGGACGCTTCTTTTTCAGTCGCAACTGCCATCATGCCTATACCCATGTTAAAAACACGGTACATTTCTCCATCATCAATATTTCCCATTCTCTTGATAATCGTAAAAACCGGCGGTATGTCCCAGCTGTCTCTCAGAATAACGGCACGACAGGCTTTAGGCAAAATGCGTGGTATATTATCGATGAATCCACCGCCAGTAATATGGACAATGCCCCTGATGCTGAAATTCTTGATTAGATTTAAGAGGGGTTTCACGTAAATGCTTGTCGGACGGAGAAGTTCCATGCCTATGGAATGGGGCAGATCGTCGAGCTTATCATTGACGCCGAGTTTCCCCTTTTCAAACAGAACTTTTCTCGCAAGGGAAAAGCCGTTGCTATGGATGCCGTTGGATGCAATGCCGATGATCCTGTCCCCTACGCGGATCTCCGAGCCATCAATTATCTTTTCGGCCTCTACTATGCCAACACAGAATCCGGCCAGATCATAATCATCATCTTTATAGAATGCGGGCATTTCAGCCGTCTCTCCACCGATGAGGGCGCAACCAGCCTCCTGGCAGCCCTTTACGATGCCTTCGATGATCTTAATATCTCTTTCCACATTGATCATGCCCGTAGAGATGTAGTCCAGGAAAAAAAGGGGCTCTGCTCCCTGGACTACCACATCATTTACGGACATCGCAACAAGATCGATGCCGATAGTGTCGTGCTTATCCGTCATCTGTGCAATTTTTAGCTTCGTCCCCACGCCATCCGTGGATGAAACCAGAACAGGATTATTATATTTTCCGACATCCAGGCGAAAGAGACCTCCAAAACCGCCGATGGAGCTCATTACTTCCTTGCGAAAAGTTGCTTTTGTAATTGTCTTAATCCTGTCGACAAAGAGATTGGCTTTGTCTATATCAACACCTGCATCTTTATAGGACATTTTTTCCTGCATTTTATTTCCGGTGACCCTCTGAGATGGGGATGACTTGTATCGTAATTGCTCTCTTATGTCAATTCTTTACTTGCGAAAAGATTGGATATCTGCTACCTCAATTCAATCCTTGTATTTGAAATTATTATATATATATTCGACTTTGAAGACTCGATATCTAATGGAATCAATAATTGCAATACTTGAGAAAATCGAGGCTCCGTTATTGTTCTCGTCGAGAGACTCATACAGGCATCTGCCCCTTATTAAGGACATTGAAGCAACAATGAGATCGTTCTTGAAGGAGCTAAAAAGTGTCTCCTTCACGAATGCAACACAAAATGAAACATATACGGCATATAAAAGTATCATTTCTGGTTTTGAAGAAGCAATCGCTGGTTTTGATAAACTGCCGTTGGAAAATAAGAAAGAACGTATAGAAAAGGCGATGCTCGTTGTAAAGAAACTGAGAGGGTTTGTCGCAGAGTCTTCGATCGGAATTTCTTACATGCGAGAAGAGATGGAACCCCAAAATCTGGAAAATGGCGGAATGAGCCTTGAGAAGCTATCCCTCCCTCTGAGGTTTGTAAAGGGGGTAGGGCCTAAAATGGCTTCTCTGCTTGAGAAAAAGGGACTGAAAACTGTTGCGGATTTACTTTATTTTGTGCCGCGAAGATACGAAGACAGGCGTACGGTCAGGGATATTAAATCGGTCACGGTGGGCAACAGGGAGACAGTCATCGGCCATGTAGTTGGCGCAGAGTACAGATCTTACAGAAATAGAAAAGCATTTGAGGTCACCATACAGGATGGTAGCGGACTGCTTACGGCGAAATGGTTTCGAGGCAATCTAACTTACCTGAGAAAGATTTTTAAAAAGAGTATCCGGGTCATAATGACAGGCGAAGTGAGCAGTTACCTTTTCAGCAAGGACATGGTGCACCCCGATTTTGAGGTTCTTGACGATGATGAAAGCGGGGAAGATTTGATCCACTTCAAAAGAATCGTACCGGTTTATTCAGAAACAGAGGGTCTTCATCAGAAATATATAAGAAGGATTAT
The DNA here is from genome assembly GCA_903893135.1 of uncultured Syntrophaceae bacterium. Classification (GTDB taxonomy): domain Bacteria; phylum Desulfobacterota; class Syntrophia; order Syntrophales; family UBA2185; genus Fen-1135. Next base: position 4,682 of record CAITLA010000280.1, read on the forward strand.
AGCGCACGCCGTCGATAAATATTCACAATATCTCCTAAGCCCCATACCTCACGAAATTCGTGAGAGGCGCCATCTCCAGGATATTAAGAATGCCGTGCGCAGCATTCATTTTCCTGCAACTGATGAGCGGATCGATGCATACAATGAAATGCGCTCGGATGCCCACCGAAGACTGATTTACGATGAATTCTTCTTTCTCCAGTTGGGTATGGCCTTAAGAAGAAAGGCCAACACGATAGATGCGGGCATAGCTTTTAAGACCCAAGGTCAGAACCTTCATAAATTTTACAAGATTCTTCCCTTCACGTTGACCGATGCGCAAAAGAGGGTCATCGTAGAAATCGAAGGCGATATGGAAAGACCCTCCAGCATGAACAGGCTTCTGCAGGGTGATGTGGGGTGCGGTAAGACAGTAGTTTCCATGGCGGCGATGATCACTGCTTGCGAAAACGGCTATCAGGCGGCCATAATGGCGCCGACTGAAATTCTTGCTTCGCAGCACTACAACCGCATCAAAGATTGGTCTTGCGAGCTTGATTTGAAGGCTGTTTTGCTGACGAGCGGTATGAAGAACATGGAGAGAAAGAAAAATTTTGAAGGGATAATGAAAGGGCATACTCACATCATATGCGGAACTCATGCGTTGATCCAGAAGGATGTGACTTTCAGCAAGCTGGGTTTGGTTGTTATCGATGAACAGCATCGCTTTGGAGTTGTACAGAGGGCATTACTGAGACAGAAGGGTGTAAATCCCGATGTTTTGGTTATGACTGCCACTCCCATTCCGAGAACACTTACCATGACGGTATATGGCGATTTGGACATTTCGATCATTAATGAATCTCCTCCCGGCAGAAAAGAGATTCGGACAAAGGTTTTTTTTGAAGAGGAACGCAACAAGGTTTATGAAATTATGAGGATGGAACTCATGAAGGGAAACCAGGTCTTTGTTGTCTATCCGTTGGTTGAAGAATCTGAAAACCTGGATCTCAGAGATGCGACCATGATGGCCGATTATCTGCAAAGGGAAATGTTCCCTGACCATAAGGTAGGGCTGATTCACGGCCGTATGAAAGGAAAGGACAAGGATGAAACAATGGCAGGTTTCCTAAACAGAAATATAAACATCCTTGTTTCCACAACAGTCATTGAAGTGGGGATTGACATACCCCATGCATCCCTAATAGTGATAGAACATGCGGAGAGATTTGGACTGTCTCAATTGCATCAATTGCGGGGGAGAGTGGGAAGGAGCGATATTCCTTCATTCTGTATATTAATGTCGCATCGCAGGAGCTCTGATGATTCAATAAGAAGGCTGCAGGTCATGGAACAAACAAATGACGGTTTTAAAATCGCTGAAGAGGATTTAGCCATAAGGGGGCCCGGTGAATTTATGGGAACCAAGCAGTCAGGAGTTCCTGATTTCCGTATTGCCCATATCCTGAGAGATGCGCATATTCTGGTTGAGGCAAGAACAGATGCTTTTTCGTTTGCAGAGAACATTTCGGGTCTGGATAATGGCAAGTATGCATTGTTGAAAAGAGTCCTCCTGCACAGATGGGGAGGCAGGTTTGAGCTCGCAAAAACCGGTTAGGCAAGAACTTAATTTATTTTGACAAGCGTGTGTTAACTGTTATAGAAGTAAGAGGATTTGGTTCCAAGCAACAAAATCATTCTTTCGGTTAGGTTCGAACATACGAGAAATCTGGAACTTGATACGGGCACGGCGTTATGAAAACAATAACTATCGGATTAATCGGTTTCGGTACTATAGGAACAGGGGTCGTAAAGCTGCTTCAAGATAACGGTGAGGTCATCGAAAATCGCCTAGGCGCAAGGCTCTTTTTAAAGAAGATTGCCGATCTTGATATTACAACGCCAAGACAGGTTGCCGTAGAGAAAGATTTGTTAACTACAGATGCGAAAGTGATCCTGGACGATCCTGAAATATCCATAGTCATAGAGCTAATAGGCGGGTATGAGCCTGCGCGCTCCTTCATCCTTGAGGCTATCCGGAAAAGAAAGCACGTAGTAACCGCCAATAAAGCCCTTTTAGCTACCTACGGAAACGAAATATTCCGGGCTGCTGAGGCAGAACAGGTCGACATCGGCTTCGAAGCCAGTGTAGGCGGTACAATCCCTATCATTAAGACCTTGAAGGAAAGCCTGGCAGCGAATCGTATCAAATCGATTTTCGGCATTATCAACGGTACAGCCAACTATGTATTGAGCAAAATGACGGATGAGAAGAAATCCTTCCAAGTTGTGCTGAAGGAAGCCCAGAAGCTCGGATTCGCAGAAGCCGATCCGACATTTGATATCGAAGGTATCGATACGGCTCACAAGCTTGCCATCACGTTATCATTGGCATACGGGAAAAGGGTAAGGCTTGAAGACGTTCACAGAGAAGGCATATCAGGCATTAGTCAGCAGGACATCGAATTTGCCAGGGAACTCGGGTATCGGATAAAGCTTCTTGCCATTGCCATCGGTAAGGGTGACTGCATCGAGGCGAGGATTCATCCGACTATGATTCCCCTTAGCCATCTTCTGGCAAACGTCAATGGAAATTTCAATGCATTTCATATCGTCGGTGATGCGGCGGATTCAGTGTTTCTCTATGGCCAGGGCGCAGGAATGATGCCCACAGCAAGCGCCGTAATGGGTGATGTAATCGATATCTCGCGTAATCTGCAGAGAGGCGCATCCGGACGCGTACCCGCCCGCTCACTTAGGGAAAATGTAATCGATGATATCAAGCTAATGCCATTTGACGAAATCATTACAAACTACTACTTCCGTTTTTCTGCCCTGGACCGGCCAGGCGTCCTCTCCAGAATAGCGGGAATTCTCGGTGCAAATGATATAAGCATTGCCGCCGTTATCCAAAAGGGCAGGCAGAAGGCAGGCCCTGTTCCTATTGTCATGACTACGCACAAGTCGAAGGAAAGAGATGTTCAGAAAGCTATAACGGAAATAGATCAACTTGAAATCATTCACGGAAAAACGATATTGATAAGAATTGAAGACGAAAGGTTATAATGGTTTCGAAGAAATGACCTTTTTAGCCTCATCCCATTCATTTATTTGAGGAGCAATCTGGCTGTAATGAAATATATTATCCTCCTCGGCGATGGTATGGCGGATTATCCCATACAAGAACTGGACGGTAAGACACCCCTGGAATACGCACATACCCCATATATGGACAGGATTGCGAAAGAAGGAACATTGGGCATGATCGACACCATTCCGGCCGGTTTTTCTCCGGGCAGTGATGTGGCAATCATGAGCCTCCTTGGTTATGACCCCATGGAATGCTATACTGGTCGAGGACCTTTGGAAGCGGCCAACATGGGGGTTCAGCTTGGAGTCGATGACGTAGCCTTCCGCTGCAATCTTGTGACCCTTAGGGGAGATGCAGAACATATAATGGAAAACTTTACATCCGGACATATAACTACTGAAGAAGCGAAGATAATCATAAATGATATCAATAAAGAACTGGGTAGCACAAATTTTCAATTCTATCCTGGAGTGAGTTACAGGCATCTCTTTGTCTGGAGGGATGGTAAAGCACTGCTTGAGACAACTCCGCCCCATGATATCACCGGCAATGCGGTCAAAGATTATCTGCCCAGGGGAGAGGGGAAGGAAGAAATAAGAGGACTCATGGAGCGTTCGCAGGTTTTTTTGCGCGATCATCCTGTAAACCAGTTACGCATCGCAGAAGGCAAAAAGCCCGCAAATTCGATATGGCTTTGGGGGCAGGGGAGGGCGCCGAAATTTGCCAAACTGACGGACAAGTACGGTTTGAACGGGGGCATGATATCGGCTGTTGACCTTCTGAATGGCATCGGTATTTACGCCGGCCTCAAAGTCATACGCATTGACGGTGCGACGGGTTATGTAGATACCAACTATATTGGAAAGGCAAGAAAAGCTCTCGATGCCTTAAGAGACACCGATTTTGTATTCGTCCATGTTGAGGCCCCTGACGAAATGGGACATGAAGGAAATGTAGCTGGAAAAATCCGGGCCATTGAAGATTTTGACGAGAAGATCGTAGGCGCCGTCTTGAATGAAATTTATGGACTGTCTCCCTTCAGACTGCTGGTTTTAAGCGATCACCATACGCCCATCAGCCTGAGGACCCATACATCGGACCCGTCTCCCTTTGCGGCGCTGTCTTCTGATGAACATGAGAATTTGAGAAACGGCTTAGCATTTAGTGAAGTATCGGCACTGCTCAGTGGCGTGAATATCTCTCCTGGTTACCTTCTGATGGATCACTTCATAAAGAATTGGAGAGGATTTATTGAAGAGAAATCGAGTTAACATACGTGTCATTTACGCTGATACAGATGCCATGGGCATCGTCTATCACACCAATTACATTAAATGGTTTGAAATTGGGAGAACGGAGCTCCTCAGAAGTGTGGGCATAGTCTATGCTGAAATGGAAGCACAGGGTTATAACCTGCCCTTGACAGAGGCGTATTGCAACTACCTTTCTCCAGCCAAATATGACCAAATCATCGTTGTTGAAACTGAATTGGAATATCTCAAGAGGGCGAGCATGAAATTTGTCTATACAATCTGGGATGAAGACAGGCAAAAAGCCCTTGTTGAAGGTTACACGATCCATGCATGCACAAACAACCTGGGCAAGATAGTAAGGATTCCATCCTTCATCCTTGAAAAAGTCAACGAACAAATGCAAATAAAATTTTGATAGGAAATCTATATGGCAAGAAAAATCACAAAAAAGGAAATTGAAAAACCGGATTCCTTACAGGCGGCGTTAAATAAGGTCACGGCGTATATATCGGCAAATAAGTCAAAGATCTATCTGGCATCGGGAATTGTAATTTCAATAATCATAATATCTTCCGGCTGGTACTTATACAGGATGAATTATGAGGATAAAGCGCAGAGGCTTTATGCTATGGCCCATATTGCCGGTATGAAAGCTGCCCGTCAGGGAGGCAAACCGGATCAAAATAATATGAAGATGTATAACGACGTCATAACTCAATATCCGCGGTCGAAGGCTGCCATGATGTCATATTATCAAATGGGAAATATGCACTACAACCTTGGAGATGTGGATGCCTCGATAAAGGCATATACGGAGTTTCTCAAGGAAGTCGCGGATGGGAGCGACGTGAAAATCCTGGCGTATAATGGCATCGGTTACTGTTACGAAAAGAAGGCCGACTTCCCGCATGCTCTGGAGTCATTCGAGAAAGCGGCAAATTCAAAATCGAGCGGGGGCTTTGAAGGCATGACTTACAGAAACATGGCAAGAACTTACGAAGAGATGAATAACAAAGAGAAAGCCTTAGAGTATTATCAAAAAGCTCTTAACAGCGCTGCCGATCCTTCCATGCAACTTCTCTTGAAAAAAATAATATCAACCATCAACTGAAGACAAAGTTCACTGAGATTTCAGGTGATCTTTTCTCTTTGATGCCGCAGGGGCAAATAGGGGTCTATGAAAGTATTGATGTCGGGAAATGAGGGTATTGCAAGGGGCGCCTTCGAACATGGAGTTCGTTTTGCAGCCGGTTATCCGGGTACGCCGAGCACTGAAATTATCGAAGCATTTGCAAAGTATGACGGAGTTTATGCCGAATGGTCTCCCAACGAGAAGGTGGCTTTGGAGGTAGGCATAGGTGCGGCGGTGGCTGGCGCAAAGGCCTTGGTTGTCATGAAGCATGTCGGCGTCAATGTGGCCGCAGACCCGCTGTTCACTTTGGGCTATACGGGAACTAACGGAGCTCTTGTTATCATTACGGCAGATGACCCGTCATTGCACAGTTCACAAAACGAGCAGGACAACCGCAATTATGCCAAATTCGCAAAGATACCGATGATTGAGCCTGCAGACAGTCAGGAGGCGAAAGATTACATCAAGATTGCCTTCGATATCAGCGAAAGATTTGATACACCTGTTTTCTTTCGGACAACTACACGTGTCTCCCATTCAAAATCCGTAGTAACTTTAGGTGACCTATCAACGGCCAAGGATTGCACTGCAATAGAAGTCAATGCAGCTAAATATGTCATGGTGCCCGCATATGCGCGTGCCAGGAGAATAGAGGTAGAAAAGAGGCTCCATAGGCTCAGAGAATTTGCTGAAACTTTTCCCGGAAACAGGATAGAAATGAATGATCCTGAAATTGGCATTATTACGGCCGGTATGCCTTATAATTATGCAAAAGATGTCTTTCCCGATTTCTCATACCTGAAACTCGGCATGGTTTATCCGCTGCCATCTGGGCTTATCCGTAAATTTGCCTCGAAGGTCAAGAAAATCTATGTGGTTGAGGAACTCGACCCCTTTATTGAGGAACAGGTCAAGGCAATGGGTATCGATTTGATAGGAAAGGAAATATTTCCCTATACAAATGAATTTGATCCCGGCGTGATTCATGCGGCCATCAAACGTAAAAAGATTGCAAAATCACTTTTGCCAGATGTTATGATTCCGCCGAGACCGCCGAATCTTTGTCCCGGTTGCCCTCACAGGGGATTGTTCTATGTCCTCGGAAAACTGAAAACCTTTGTCGCAGGTGATATAGGTTGTTACACCTTGTCTTTCATGAAACCTTTAGAAAGCCTTCATTCATGTATCTGCATGGGGGCGAGTATCGGCATGACGCATGGCATGAGCAAGGCTTTAAAGGATAAAGGAAAGGGGAAGGTCGTCGGCGTTATCGGGGACTCCACATTTATTCATTCCGGCATCACACCGCTGTTGAATATGGTTTATAACAAGAGCGACGCCGTAATTGTCATATGCGATAACAGGACAACGGCCATGACGGGCATGCAGGACCACCCGGCTACAGGATTCACCTTGCAGGGGGAAAAAACAAAGGAACTTGACTTTGCAAGACTTGCCTCTGCACTGGGGATAGATAGCGTCCGTGTAATAGATCCTTATGATATCAAAATAACGCGGAAAGTGCTGAAAGAAGAATTGGCAAAACCGGGTGCCTCCGTCATCATATCACAAAGAGCCTGTGTGTTGTTCAAGCGAGAAATGAAGGGTGTCCGAAAAACATTCAAAGTTGATATAGATAAGTGTGTCGGTTGCAGGGCCTGCATTGGTCTTGGATGTCCGCCAATCTCGTGGATAAAGTTCGAAGATATGCCAAGTCAAACAGTCAAGAGGAATGTAAAGAAGCAGGAAGGTGTGGCATTCATTGATAATGAACTTTGCACAGGCTGCACACTATGCGAGCAGGTGTGCAATGTCGGTGCTGTGATTGAGGTGATATGATTTTATGAAAAGCAATGGCGATGTTAGGAGCATCCTCCTTGCCGGAGTGGGCGGCCAGGGAATACTTCGCGCAAGCGATATCTTATGTCACGTTATGATGGAAGCCGGCTTGGATGTCAAGAAGAGTGAGGTCCACGGGATGGCCCAGCGGGGTGGATGTGTAACCAGCCATGTTCGATACGGCAATAAGGTCCACTCTCCCCTCGCAAGAAAAGGAGACGTCGATATCCTCGTCTCATTTGAAAAATTGGAAACACTCCGTTATCTCGATTTTCTGAGGCCGGGAGGCGGCCTTATCATAAGTGAAAGGGAAATCTATCCCCCATCCGTGAACCTCGGTGACGCCGCTTATCCTGACAATATTATTGAGATAGTAATGAAAATTTTCAAGATTGTGAAAGTCGTTAATGCCTATAATATAGCGCTAAAGGCGGGAGACGCGAGAACAGAAAATACAGCCCTCTTGGGAGTTTTGTCATCCTATCTGCGTCAGCTTGATATTTCGCTCTGGGAGAAGGTCATCCGTGGGTCCTTTCCCAAGAAAGCCATCGAAGTAAACCTCAAAGCCTTTCATATGGGACGAACAGTATAAGAAAGGAAGGCCTGAAACTCTCATTTCTGTGGTTTTCAATGCTTCCTTCTGTCGTTCCTGCTAAAACAGGAATCTATAAATCAATTTTTCATGAAATTATCTGATTGCATACATGCCTGGCTAATCGTTTGTATGATGGCAATTACGACTGTCTTCCTTCCTCTGGACATGGCCGGGGCAGGGGAGACTCACGTCATTGAAGTTGACAGGCAATTTTCCTTTGCGGAAGCACTCCTTGCCGAAGGGGATTATTATAGGGCCATCAGCGAGTACAAGCGATTTACTTACTTTTTCCCCCAAAACAAGCTGGTCGAGACATGCAATTACAGAATTGGTGAAAGTTATTACAGAGCAAAGAGGTGGCAGGAAGCTCGCGAGGCCTTCACTTCTTTCATCATAAAATATCCAGCACGCCCGATGATACCGGGAGCCCTGTACTTAAAGGGCATGGCAGAGAAGCAACTGAGGCGATATATGGATGCACTCTCAACCTTTAAAGAGGTGATCAAGTCAAAATCTAATGAATTTGCCGATAACGCGGTTTACCAGAGCGCCATTGTCCACATGGAAATGGAGGAATGGCAGAAGGCCAGAGAAACATTTTCCCTTGTTCCTAAAGATAGCAAGCTGTCGGGATCGGCAAGCATCATGGCGTCAGAGCTTCAGCGCATGGATGATTTGCCCCAAAAATCGCCTGCCACGGCAGGCACTCTTGCAGCTATTATTCCGGGTGCTGGTCATCTTTACACAGAAAGACCAAGGGATGCACTAGTGGCCTTTCTTTTGAACGGGGCATTCATATGGGGCGCTATAGAACTTTTTCATCACGATAATTATGTTGCCGGGGGGATTGTGACGTTCTTCGAGATTGGCTGGTACACAGGCAACATATATAGTGCAGTGAGCAGCGCTCACAAGTACAACAAGAAAACGCGGGAAGATTTCCTCGAGCATCTGAAAGAGATAAGCTCCGTTTCTTTTCACCATGACCGGACAACGTCCTCCAATTACCTGACCTTTAGCTTCAAGTTTTAGCTATAAGTCATAATTAGTAATGATATTTCGTTATTCTACGTCCTGTTGTATTCAGATGTCCTGTGTTCTCGATCTCGGGAAGTCTGAGAGCCGCAATCGGACGGAGAATGTATGGTTCGCAGGGAGTTTTTAGTCGTGGTGCTCGCGGCCAGTCCTTGACAAATGGAAAGGAATGGGTAATTTACGTAGACGTGCAAGTGTGTACCGCGTCTTGTCATGCTTGGCAAGGCATTAATTATCTCATCATTAATCATATAGGAATCTTATGGCAGAAGACTACTACAAGTTGTTAGGTCTGGATAAAAGGGCGACCGCCGAAGACATAAAGAAGGCCTACAGAAAACTGGCCCTGAAATGGCATCCTGACAAGAACCCCAATAATAAGGCTGCTGAAGAGAAGTTCAAGAAAATCAGTGAAGCCTATGCCGTACTCAGTGATCCCAAGAAAAGAGAAGAATATGATACTTTTGGATCTGCCGATCAATTCCGGCAGAGATATACCCAGGAAGATATTTTCAGAGGCTTCGATCTGAACGATATCCTAAGAAGCTTCGGCTTCGGCGATCCTGGTGGAGCAGGGGCGAGAACTTTCAGAACAGACAGGGGAGGGGGCTTCCCTTTTACGCAGGGCGGCCAATTTTCCGATATATTCGAGGGAGAGCGGCAGAGATTTTCACGGGTGCCACAGAAGGGACAGGACTTCGAATATAACCTCTCAATAACATTGGAAGAATCCGTATTGGGTGCAGAGAAAAAATTGTCCCTGCAAAAAAACGATGCCGTCGAGGAAATCAACTTCAAGATACCGCCGGGCATTAATTCAGGAAAGAAATTGAGGTTAACTGGCAAGGGCGGTCCCGGCATTGATGGAGGCCCTCCGGGTGATTTATATATAAATATCAGCATTATGCCCCATCCAATTTTTGCGAGGGACGGGAATGACATCTATATCGACAAGGTAATCAATTTCTCTCAGGCCGTTCTTGGTACGAGCATTGATGTTCCAACAATAGAGGGAGTAACGAAAAGAATAAAGATCCCCCCCGGAACGCAGAACAATACGAAGATTAGAATGAAGGGCTTCGGAGTACCGCGATTGAAGGGTACGGGTAAGGGAGATCAATTTGTCAAGATCATCGTAGATGTACCGAAAAAGCTGACGGAGAGGCAAATTGAGCTGGTAAGGCAGCTGGCTGAAGAAGGTTTTTAGCGACGGCCGTATGTCTTATAAGATATATTATGTAAACTTAAACGGATCCCACAATCTTAAATCATCCTGACTTCATCCATTCCCATCTGCTTTATACCTGTCATTGTACTAAATCAACTCAATGTCCCCGATGACGCCAAAATGCTCTCCCATAACAATCAAGGCGCCCAAGACTCCCTCTATTTTGATTCCCTTTTCAAGGGCAGTTCTTATATCTCCTTTATCTTTCACAAGATTTCCAATGGCAGTGGCTGCAGCATCAGCCATGGTGGACGTTTTTGAAAGAACGCAGACTGCATCTGCTTTTCCAAAGCTCAGCGAGTGTCCTATGGTTCCGGAGGATGTGCAAACGCCTAGGGGCATCTGCTCAGGTTTCAATAATAGACCGACTTTGTAAGTTAAGGGCGAATTACCAGCAAATACCCCGACCCTCACCTCTTCTTGAGTTTTTAGATAAATATCGCCCCCGTTTTCGACGATAACATTCCGAGACATCTTGAGCAGCTCGTTAGCTACGTATTCGGAAATCGCACCGGCCACGGAGGCCATTGGCCCTACATTGGCAGCAAGCGATGCCTTCAGCATGTCCCTTATGATGGGAGGAGCAAAATCATCATCCTGGATGGGCTCCAGCGAAGTCAGAAAGTCGGGATGCTTTTTAATGTAGGACTCAATGAATCCGCGATAGATATAGACACATTCAAGGGCTTTCTGAGAAACGTCAGAATCACAGTGTATGAAAAGGTCTGTTTCACGTACACAGAGATGGAACGATGTGAGGCTATTCTGCGATACCCGGTTCCTGTAAGTTCTTTCTTGATAGCTCATGGTGAGATATATCTGGATGGCAGGTTTTGTTGTTTTGTTTATTCTGACTCAATAGTCCTATAGCTGAAGCGGGTAGCGCCTGCACCGAGAAGGCGGTCAGTTTCTCCCTTTAATTTGTCTGTCAGCTCGAGCTGAAAATCCCTCCCCAAGTATACGATGACTTCACTGTTGCCATTGACAATACGGATAAAGCCGTCACACTTCCCCTTGTGATTAATGAGTAAGTTATGCAGAGAATCGATGTCTATTGCTGATGATCTTGAAACATCAATACTAAAGTGCACCACATCATAAGGTTGTTCGACCGCATCGCCAAGGGGGATAATTTCCGAGGCGATCACTTTGATCCCTTCCTCGCCTGCATCTATGGCTCCTTTAATTAAGACCGGCTCTTCGGAGTGCACGAGCCCGAATGCCTTACTGTACAGATCGGCAAAGCATATCACTGTGACAGAGCCTCTGAGATCCTCGATTGTTATATAGGCCATGACCTCTTTCTTTTTCGTAGTCACCTCTCGAATATTGTTCACTACGCCGCCAAAGGCAACTGTGTCGCGATCCTTCTTATCATTGATGCTCAAAGTGTCGACATTGGCCACTGTACGGAGTTTTTCGGCAAATCTAAGAAGCGGATGACCTGTGATATAGAATCCGAGGGTTTCCTTCTCATGGGCAAGTAATTCCTTATGATCCCATTCAGCTATATCAGAAAGCGGATATTCTTGCATGATATCGAGATGCGTTGATTTTTCACTTTCCATGTGGTCGAAGAAACTGGTCTGACCGCTCGACCTTTCCTTTTGGCGCCTCTGGGCCGTATCGACGATTCCTTCATAGTATTTCATCAGCTGGCTTCTTCTATAGCCAAGGGAATCAAAAACCCCGCATTTGATGATGCTTTCAATCATCCTCTTATTAATTTTCCTGAGATCGACACGGTTGCAGAAATCGTCGAAAGTCGCAAATTTCCCCTCCTTTTCCCTTACAGATATGATCGAGTCAATCGCACCTATCCCCACGTTCTTGACGGCAGCAAGACCGAAGCGAATATGCTCGCCTGTAACACTGAAATCGCTCTGAGATTCATTGATATCGGGAGGGAGCACATTTATGCCCATATCCTTGCAGCTGTTTATGTACTTGATGATCTTGTCCCTGTTGTCCTTTTCGCTTGTGAGCAGGGCGGCCATGAATTCAATGGGAAAATTAGCTTTCAGATAAGCGGTTTGGTAGGATATCATGGCGTAAGCGGTGCTGTGGGACTTGTTGAATCCGTATTCTGCAAATGCCTCCATCTGCTGCCAGATTTTTCTGGCCTTTTTTTCGGGTATATTTCTGTGCCTCGCACCTTCGAGAAATTTAGGTCTCTCTTTCTCCATCTCCGATGGTTTTTTCTTGCTCATGAGCTTGCGCAGTATATCAGCTTCAGCCATAGTATAGCCGCCGATGGCGCTCGCTATTTGCATTACCTGTTCCTGGTATACGATGACGCCATATGTCTCTTTCAATATCTCTTTCAACGCCGCTATTTCATAAACAATCTTTGTCTTACCCTGTTTGCGCGAGATAAATTCCGGAACCATATTCATTGGCCCAGGTCTGTACAGGGCAATCAGGGCGATTATTTCCTCAATGCAGTCAGGCTTCATATTTACGAGGATATCCTTCATGCCGGCACTTTCCAGTTGAAATATGCCGTCTGCATTACCCTTCATTAACAATTGATACGTTTCTTGATCATTAAGGGCAATTTTATCAATGTCGATTTCCTCCCCCCTGCCCTCTTTTATAAACCTGAGTGTATTCTTAATGACTGTAAGTGTCTTCAGTCCCAGAAAATCAAATTTCGTTAGTCCCACAGCCTGAAGATCCATCATGGAAAATTGCGTAACAATTTCATCCTTGGGGCTCTTGCAGAGGGGCACGCGCTCAACAAGGGGCACATCGGATATAACAACACCCGCTGCATGGGTTGACGAATGACGATTTAAACCTTCGAGTGCTCGTGACAGGGACAGGAGTCTTCTTACTTTCTCATTTCTTTTCTCCTCTTCCTGAAGACGCGGCTCACTCTGGATGGCCATATCGAGAGAAATGTTCAGGATATTAGGTATCAACTTTGCAATACTATCCACTTCACTGTATGATATGTTCAATGCCCTACCTACGTCCCTGATGACGGCCTTGGCCTGCATTTTTCCGAATGTAATGATCTGGGCAACTCTATCGCTTCCATATTTATCCGTTACGTACTTGATGATTTCATCGCGGCCATCCTGGCAAAAATCTATATCTATATCAGGCATGCTTATCCGGTCTGGATTTAAGAATCTCTCAAAGAAAAGTCCATACCTTATAGGATCTATATTGGTAATACCAATTGCATAAGCAACGAGACTGCCGGCGACAGAGCCTCTGCCGGGACCGACGGGGATGTTTCTTTGTTTTGCGTAGTTCACAAAATCAGACACAATGAGAAAATATCCGGCGAATCCCATGGACTTGATGATCTCCAGTTCTTCCTGCAGGCGCTTCACATATTTCTCAGGAATGCCTTTGTCATCTTTATCCTTCATGATTACGGGCTGCAATTTTTCTAATCCCTTTTTCGCGAGCCCTGCCAAATATTCATCAAGTGATTCAGATGTACTGACTTCAAAATTTGGCAGAGAAATATTGCCAAAATCAAAGGTCAAGTTACATCTCTCGGCAATAGCTACCGTATTATTGATAGATTCTGGAATATCTTTAAAAAGGCGACTCATAGCCTCGGGTGAACGGAAATAAAACTGGTCTGTCTTGAATTTCATCCGGTCGGTATCTTCCATGGTCTTGCCCGTCTGGATACATAGGAGGACTTCATGCGCCTCGGCATCTTCTCGATCGATATAATGGCAGTCGTTAGTTGCCACGAGCGGAATTGAAAGTTCCCGACCAATTTCAATGAGACCATTATTAACGATTTTTTGTTCAGGAAGACCGTTCTCCATAATCTCAAGGTAGAAATTGCCCTCGCCAAAAATTTCTCTATACTCATGGGCAACTGCTCTTGCCGTTTCGTTATTTCTTTTAAGCAGCAGGCTCGCTATTTCTCCGTGGAGACATGCGCTAAGTCCGATAAGGCCTTCGCTATACGTTGCTAGGAGTTCCTTGTCTACGCGCGGACGGTAATAAAATCCCTCCAGGTACGCCGCGGTAGCGAGCCGCATGAGATTCTTGTATCCCTGCCTGTCTTTGACAAGAACAAGTAAATGGTGAGCGCCCTCCCCTGTTGCATGTGCGTTTTTATCAAAGCGACTCCTTGGGGCAACGTATAGCTCGCATCCGATAATCGGTTTAATGCCGTATTTCTGGGCGTGCTGATAAAAGTCAATGGCGCCAAAAATATTCCCGTGATCCGTCATGGCCACCGCGGGCATCTGGTATTCTTTTGCTTTTTTGAATAGATTGTCGAGACGAATAGTTCCATCAAGGAGACTGTATTGTGTATGAACGTGCAGGTGAACGAAATTGCCAGACTTCATTTAGCGATTACCTCGTGATAAATTGAAATAGCAAAAAAAGTGCAATTACAAGTGAAAAGCTCCGCAATCAAGGCAAGGAATCCCTGGAATATTAGGCGTATATTGAAGATGCGTTAAATGCAAAGGGTGACAGGCAACGCATCATATGGAGTCTTATTGTGCCGTTTCTTAATCAATCCAGCCAGTAGTTTGGCGCTTCTTTGGTGATAATTACATCGTGGACATGGCTTTCGCGAAGCCCCGCAGATGTGATGCGGATAAACCTCGTCTTTTCTCTGAGCTCCTTGATTGTCCTGCAACCTACGTAGCCCATGCCAACTTTCAGACCGCCCACAAGCTGGCCTACGCTTGCAGACAATGGTCCTCTGAACGGTACCCTGCCCTCTATACCTTCCGGAACCGTTTTCAGGCTGCTTTCTATGTCATCCTGATAATACCTGTCCATGCTTCCCATTTTCATGGCCTCAAGGGAACCCATTCCCCTATACATCTTGTAACTTCTTCCCTGGAAAAGAATTGTCTCTCCCGGACTCTCTTCTGTTCCAGCAAATAGGCTACCTATCATTACCGTGTGTGCGCCTGCTGCAAGCGCCTTTACAACATCGCCAGAGTACTTGATGCCTCCATCGGAAATGACGGGGATACTATATTTCTTTGCTGCCTTGGCCGCATCTCTTATGGCACTCATCTGTGGGATGCCGACGCCTGCGATTATCCGCGTGGTGCATATTGATCCGGGCCCCACTCCCACCTTTATTGCGTCCACCCCCGCTCCAATCAGAGCTTCTGCTCCCTCAAAGGTAGCCACATTACCGGCAACCAGTTCACAGGCCGGAAAGTTGATTTTTGTATCTTTAATGGCATCCATAACACCTGCAGAATGCCCATGCGAGGTATCTATAACAATTACATCAACGCCAGCGGATAATAAGGCATCTACCCGCGCCTCCCTGTCAATGATGCCGACAGCGCCACCAACTCGCAGCCTACCGCGGGAATCTTTACACGAATTGGGATATCTCCTTATCTTCTCTATGTCCTTAATGGTAATCATTCCCTTTAAGTTATATGCATCATCCACGACCAGTAATTTTTCTATCCTGTGCTTATGGAGAAGTTTCTTTGACTCTTCCAGACTTATATTTGATGAAACTGTAACGAGATTATCTTTCGTCATCACATCAGAGACTGACTGATCAAGATTAGTCTCAAATCTAAGGTCCCTGTTTGTCAGGATTCCAACGAGCCTGCCGTTCTTGACTACAGGAACTCCCGATATCCTGTATTTGTTCATGAGTTCAAGAGCATCATGAACCTTCTGCTCAGGTTCGATTGTAATCGGATCCACAATCATGCCACTCTCGGATTTTTTTACTTTGTCAACCTCAATCACCTGCTTCTCTATACTCATATTGCGGTGAATGATCCCTATGCCTCCCTCTTGGGCAAGACATATGGCAGTCCCAGACTCTGTGACCGTATCCATAGCAGCGCTGACAATAGGAATATTTAGCGTAATATTATTGGTCAGGAGCGTCGACGTTTCTGCATCTTTAGGAAGAATGCTCGATTCGCAAGGCACAAGAAGAAGGTCGTCAAATGTCAATGTCTCTTTTACATGATCATCCAGCATGGTGCGTCTCCATATGTGTTATATCTAATATCACTACACAATAGTTATGTAGAAATGTTTGCCATTGAGCGAAATAAAGTACTCGTCTTTGCCATCACCATATTCTATGAAATCTGCAATTTGATAATAACTTGCCCTTGAAAAACGCGCAACAAAAGCGTTTTCCTTAACCGAGCAATAAAGCACATTGTCCTTTCCTGCCCACAGAGAATCTGGCTTGAGTCTCTCAATGCTTTGATCTGATAAGAGAAGGTAAATACAGTCTTCATTGTCTGCTTCAGCAGTGCATCTATATACTGCTCTTACGATAAAGGGCGTGTCCTCCACTTCCAGATAACAGCAGTCGTCCTCAAGCTCAATCAAATATCTCCCAACTTCATCTTTCTTCAGATTTTGATAGAAGTATTTTAGAATTTCATCTCTGAAGATTTCATTGCCCTTGTAATACCAGACACCGTCTTTGTCTATTCTTATGTTGCAAGGCGGGATATCCTTCTCCATGGTTGCTTGGCTCTTTTTTTCAAAGCGTCTTTCTGCTGTCGAGCAGCATCGTGACAGGACCATCGTTTACCGATTCTATCTTCATCATGGCTTGGAATTCACCAGTACCAACATGGTCGATTCTTCCACCGGCCATGCTGATGAAGTAGTCATAGAGTCTTTTTGCCACCTCCGGTTCCTCAGCAGAGATGAAAGACGGCCGCCTACCTTTTCTGCAATCGGCCAGAAGCGTAAACTGAGACACGATAAGAATGTCTCCCGATGTCTCGAGAAGAGATAGATTCATCTTCCCCTGTGAATCTTCAAATATCCTTAAATGGATTATTTTTTCAAGGAGAAAATCGGCATCGCCATAACTATCTCCCTTTTCTATGCCCAGAAAGACGAGGACTCCCTTCCCTATACTCGATATTATCTGTCCGTCAACAATTACTCTCGCCCTATCGACCCTCTGGACAACGCACCTCATATTATTTTATTTCTCCGTTGAGCCGGCATGTTAGCAATATTCAATTGTTGCTTCAAGTCTTTTCTCGGCATTTGTTAATAAGAGATGAGATTATATTGTTTTAGACGTGCAAAAATTATATAAGCAGTAACACATATGGCTTCATATAAGAAAAAGAGTGTACTTCTTATCAATCCATGGATATACGATTTTGCCGCCTATGACTTATGGATAAAACCGCTGGGACTTCTCTATTTGGCGAGTCTATTTCGTAAGAATGGCTATCATGTACATTTTATCGATTGCTTGAATGTCTGTCATCCTCAATTAAAAAGCGATGCCGGTGTTAAATTGGTCAAGAGGAGTATCAAAGGTCATGGCAACTTTCCCAAACAGAGAATTCCTAAACCGCATTCTCTTAGGGAGATTAAGAGAAATTATAACAGATACGGTATAACGCCCGACATTTTTGTTAACGAACTGAAATCATTGGTCACTCCTGATTTGATTCTTGTCACGTCCGTGATGACTTACTGGTACCCCGGTGTCTTTGAGGTCATAAGAATTACGAAGCAAACGTTTCCAGATATCCCGATTGTTTTAGGTGGAATATATGCAACCCTATGTCCTGAGCACGCGCTACAGTCAGGAGCCGATATTACTGTAGCCGGTGCAGGCGAAAAACACATCCCTCTCTTATTGCACGATTTTTTGGGCGATGACCCGGTTTATGTACCAGATCCGGATGATTTAGATTCAATGCCCTACCCTGCTTTGGATCTCCTGCCGCTTAAGGATCAGTTTCCCATTTTAACCTCGAGAGGCTGTCCTTATAATTGCACGTATTGCGCCTCACAACTATTGACTGATAGATTTAAACAGCGTGACCCTGCCAAGGTAGTTGATGAGATCGACTTCTGGCATAAGCATTTCGGCATCAGTCAGTTTTCCATTTACGATGATGCACTTCTGGTGAACCCCGAAGAAATGGTAATTCCAATGCTTACGGAAATAATCAGAAGAAAGTTAACATGTCAATTTCACTGTCCGAACGGCCTCCACATATTTCAAATCACTCAAAAGTTAAGCAAGTTGATGCATATGGCAGGTTTTGCTACTATTCGTTTCGGCTTTGAATCATCCAATCCGATGACGCAGTTATCTAGCGGAGGCAAAGTCAACAATGACCAACTGCAAGCTGCCGTCCGCCACCTAACGGACGCAGGCTATAAATCCGAGGATATTGGTATCTACCTCCTGTGCGGCTTACCCGGGCAGGAGGCCGCAGAAGTGCGGGACAGCATACGCTATGTACAATCTCATGGAGCAAGACCGATTATTGCGGAATATTCTCCCATCCCGGGCACGGCGCTCTGGGAATCAGCAGAAAAAGGATCATGTTTTGACCTTAGAGGAGAACCTCTCTTTCACAACAACTCGTTGCTTCCATGCAGGAGCGAGAAATTGACGCCTGAAATGTATGAAGACTTAAAGATGATGGCAAGAGGGCACTGATATTTGACATTGTTTCGCGTTTAGAATCATGTTAGTTATGCTTTACTTATAAGGTAGGGACGAAGGTGAGAATCTATTTATTCCTGTTAATTTGTGTGTCTGTGCTTCTACATACCGATGCTTTTGCTGACTGTATCAAGGGAAATTGTAAGAATGGCGAAGGGACCTATGTTCATCTCAATGGTTCGGTCTATGAGGGTCAACATAAGGATGGCAAACGTGAGGGTCAAGGAACTTACACCTACAGAGATGGTACAAAGTATGTTGGTCAATTTAAAGAAAGCAATTTTGACGGACGAGGTGTCTATACAGTTCCTAACGGTGAAAAATACGAAGGTGAGTTCAAAAACGGTAAACGTGATGGAACAGGGATATTGATCTATGCCGATGGATCAAAATATGAAGGACAATTTAAAGACGATAAGCGAAGCGGAACCGGGGTATTGCTCTATGCCGACGGCATTAAGTATGCCGGCCAATTTCAAGACAATTTACTGAACGGCCAAGCTGCTGTGATTTTTCCGGATGGGAGAAGAATAGAAGGCCAATTTAAGAACGACAGGCTTGACAATAAGGGCATCCTGACATACCCGGACGGAAAGACACAACAGGTGGAGCAAACAGGCACAAATACCTTTAAGATTGTTATTGAGAAGTGAAGATACAATATTAGCCGTAGTACAGGAAAGTTTCTCTCTATTTGAATAGCAGGAGCGGTTTTATGGGTTCACAGGCGCGGTGGGGAAAGAATGTCCTCATAGCCTTCTTATCGCTATTTTTCTTGGCGTTCGGCGTCAACGCCCTCATAAGCGCATATAGCACGAAGAATCCTCTCGAGTTTATCATGTATTTCTTTTCGTCAAGCCTGATTATTCTAATCAGTATGGTGGGAATCATTTACCCCGTCTTTCGCATACGAGCCATACTAAAACCAAACAAGATGGATGAAAATGATATATAGGACCATAGGGATATTGATGCGCATCTTTGCATTTGTCCTTCTTATTATTAGCATGCCTTCCCTCGGATTTTCATACGAATTGGGAAACAGGGTCCTGTCCTATACCCTTAAAAATGGTTTGAAAATTCTCATGGTGGAGAGACATTTGAGTCCCACTGTTTCCTTCTATATCAGACATCGGGTGGGTGCCGTCGACGAAATTGATGGTAGAACCGGTACGGCTCACCTCTTGGAACACATGTTGTTTAAAGGAACAAGAACGATCGGTACGAAAAACTATCATGAAGAACAAAAAATTCTCAAATTGATTGCCGAAACCGGCAAAGAACTTGATCTTGAGAAGATGAAGGGGAAAAATACGAATAAGAGCCGCGTCCAAGCTTTATCCGAACGGATGGAGGTCTTGCAAAAAAAACACAAGAAATGGTTTGTGGAAAATGAAATTGACAGACTATACGTGGAAAACGGCGGAGATAATGTGAATGCGTCCACGGGACAGGATCTTACAACATATCATGTCAGTCTTCCTTCTAATAAAATCGAACTCTGGGCAAGGATCGAGGCGGATCGGATGACCGGGCCTGTATTCCGTGAATTCTATTCTGAACGTAATGTTGTCATGGAAGAGCGCAAGCAAAGAATTGAATCGGAACCGGAGGGCCAGTTATACGAGCAGTTTCTAGCCGCTGCGTACATTGCCCATCCGTACAGACGGCCTGTCCTGGGCTGGCCTTCGGATATGCGTTTTTTGAGTCTCGAGTATACGGAAGTATTTTTTAAAAGATACCACGCTCCGAATAACACGGTAATTGCGGTTGTGGGCGATATTGATCCCGCAAATACCCTTACGATCATCAAGAAATATTTTGGAGCCATACCCAGCCGTCATTTAGACCCCTCGCCTATTACAGAAGAGCCTCCTCAAAATGGTGAACGGCGGGTCGATATTGTCTCCGATGCAAATCCTCAGATAGTTATAGGCTATCACAAACCGGCCATGCCGGACTTTGATGACTATGTGTTTGATGTAATAGAATGTATTCTTTCCAAAGGAAGAACATCGAGATTTTATAGAGTGCTTGTCGAGGAAAAGGCACTTGCCGAAAGCGTTCACGCAGTCAATGGCCTGCCGGGGGCAAAATATAATAATCTTTTCGCAATATTTGCGAAGCCTCGTCATCCGCATACCAACGCCGAAATCGAGTCCGCTATCTATGACGAAATCGAAAAGCTCAAACTTAAACCTGCTACCACGAGAGAATTAGAAAAGGTTAAGAATCAGATCAAGGCTGATTTTATAAGAAGTCTGAATTCCAACCCTGGACTGGCGAATCTGCTGTCTTATTTTGAGGCCGTAACCGGCAATTATCAATATATAACTGATCATATCAAGGTAATCGAGCGGGTCACATCCGAGGACATCATGCGTGTGGCAAAAAAATATCTTGCTCCTGATAACAGGACTGTAACGAAGCTGGTCCATAAGAATTAGATGCATGAATAATTTATTTTCGCGTGTCATCTTGATGTTCCTTTTGCCATTGTGCATGTTGTATGGCGCTACTGCTTATGCAGCGGAACGACGCCATCTCCCCCTGCCCAAGCCCGATGAGCTTAAATATCACCCAATCCATTTCGCACCGCCACAGGCAGAAAGGGTGCTTTTAGACAACGGTACCATCCTCTATGTATTTGAGGATAATGAACTCCCTCTCCTAAATATATCGGCCGTCATCAGAACCGGCTCCAATTATGACCCCGTCGGAAAAGAGGGACTTGCGGAACTTACAGGTGCGGTTATGAGGACAGGGGGAACTGACGCCCTCTCTGGCAACGCCGTTGACGAGGCCTTAGATTTCTTTGCCGGTTCACTTCACATCTCCATGAACCGTGATTCCGGATTGATCAACCTTTCCATTCTCAAAAAAGATTTAGACGAAGGACTAAATATCTTTTCTCAGATAATCAGAAAGCCTGCCTTTGAAGAAAACAAACTGAAACTGGCAACAGATTTAAAGATCGAAGAACTCAGGAGAATAGCTGATGATCCCAAGAAACTGGCTTTCAGGGAATTCAAGCGACTTCTTTTCCAAAATAATCCCGCCGGGAGATTTCCATCAACATCATCTGTCAAGAACATCAAGAGAGATGACCTGATAGAGTTTCACAGAAGATTCTTTTATCCGGAAAACATTATGATATCCGTCACGGGAGACATTTCGAAGGAAGAGGCTGTCGCAAAAATTAATCAGTATCTTGGATCGTGGAATGAGTCTAGGAAGTATAATGTCGTTCCTCCCATACCCGTTAAGCAAAAAGGGCACATTTATTTTCTGTCCAAGAACACTCCTCAGTCCATAATCATCTGTGCCAATTTTGCTCCTGGCAAGAAGGAGCCAGACGCATACCCTTTTGAGGTCCTTGATTTTATAGTTGGAAGCGGCGGTTTCAAGTCTCGAATCTTTCAGGAAATAAGAAATAGCCGGGGACTCGCATACAGTACGGGGAGCTTTTATACGAAGAGAAGCGAATACGGAGTTTTTGGGGCCTATGCAATGACAAAATCTGAATCGACGGCAAAAGTGCTTTCACTCCTGCGGTCAATAGTAGAAGATGCGAAGACAAAATCCGTCGATAAAAAAGAACTTGACTGGGCGACAAAGTCCATCAATAATAACTTTGTTTTTTCGTTCCAGTCTGCAGACCAGATTGCTCGTCAGCAATTGATGATTGAATACGACAAACTGCCTCCCGATTATCTCGCAACCTACAGAGACAAGATAGCTAATGTTCAGCCGGAAGAGCTGAGAAGAGTGGCTATGAAATATCTATCACCGGATGAAACTGTTACCTTCATTCTAGGCAATGAAAGCGCTTATAATCAGGTCATTACCACCTTCGGAAATGTTTCCCGAATTGAAGATAAGCTGTGAGTGATATGACGCCTTTCGAAACAATTATTAGACGGATCGATTCCTATAAGGATGCCATGATCAAATTGCAAGTTGATCTGACTGCCATCCCCGCCATGTCTCCCGATAATGGCGGCGATGGAGAATTTAATAAAGCTCAATTCATTTTCAAATATCTCACTGTCATGAATTTTCCTAACGTTGTTGAAATTGACGCACCGGATAGCAGGACGTCTTCGGGTATCCGTCCCAATCTCGTCGTCACTATACCTGGTAATAATCCCCAAAAAACTGTCTGGATTATGACACATATGGATGTAGTTCCACCTGGAGAACTGGAACTGTGGGATGAAGATCCTTTCAGATGTTATGTAAAGAACGGTAGAGTCTATGGGAGGGGCACGGAAGATAATCAGCAGGACATAGTGTCATCCATATTTGCAGCCAAGGCCTTCCTGGATGAAGGCATTAAACCGGAATGTTCAATAGGCCTGGCATTTGTTGCCGATGAAGAAACGGCAAGCCGTTTCGGTTTATCATTCATCTTACAAAATAAAGAGAATCCTTTTCGCAAAACGGATATCATAGTGATTCCGGATTCTGGAAACGAAGACGGATCGATGATTGAAATAGCGGAGAAAAGTATCTTATGGCTTCGCTTCAAAACAATCGGAAAACAGTGTCATGCCAGCAGACCCGGCCTGGGGAAAAACGCATTCCAAGCGGCATCTCATCTCGTAGTTCTGCTGGACAGACTTCATCACATTTTCGCTGCTTCTGATCCATTTTACGAGCCCCAGACTAGTACCTTTCAACCGACAAAGAAAGAACCCAATATCCCCAACATCAACACCATTCCCGGAGACGATGTCTTTTATATGGACAGCAGGGTCCTGCCTCAATATCGTCTGTCCCACGTGCTTCATGAAATAAGGGGGATTGCTGACGAGATCGAAAAACAATTTGATATATCCATAGAGATCACGACCGTTCAGGAAGTTCAGGCGCCACCTCCAACACCGCATGATGCCCCCGTTGTTACAGCCCTTAAGGAAGCCATCAGACTCGTTTATAATGTCGAAGCAACTCCTCAAGGAATAGGTGGAGGGACTATCGCTGCAATTTTTCGTGAAAATAACTACCTTGCCGCAGTGTGGTCCAGGATGCAACACACAGCCCATCAACCCAACGAAAACTGCCTCATTTCTAACATGGTGGGAAATGCCAAAGTGTACGCTAATCTGTTTTTGCAAAGGCAGTAAATGCCGAGAGTAAAACTGATTGCAATGAGAAACATCGCATGATAGCATAAGTCATCTTTTCGTATATTTGAGCAGTAGTATTCAACATTATTAAGCAATTTATGATGAGGTAGCCTATTTCATTGAAGCAAACGCCCGACTTCAGTTCGGTTAAGAAGATCAGCTTTACAGACAACAACCTCTTGAGAAGTCTGCTGGGTGAACATGACAGGAATATAAAACTCCTTGAAAACTTTGAGGCCGTGAAGATAAGTGTGCACGGCAACCTCCTATCCATTGCCGGAGAACAGGTCGCCGTGGATCTTGTCCATAATCTGATTCTTCAACTCTATGCGTTATTGGAAAAGGGATATCCCATATATCCGGCGGACATCGACTATGCACACAGGATTCTTTCCAGCAACGGCTCTACAAATCTTGAAAAGATATTCCTTGATACAGTCTTTATTTCATCAAAAAAACGTTCAATCACTCCCAAGAGCATCGTCCAGAAAATATACATTGATTTAATCAGAAACTACGATATCGTCTTTGCCATTGGTCCTGCGGGAACAGGCAAGACTTACCTCGCTATGGCCATGGCAGTCTCTGCGCTTCTTGATAAGAAAGTTAATAGGATTGTGCTAGCACGACCTGCCGTCGAAGCGGGCGAAAGACTCGGTTTTCTGCCCGGTGATCTTGCAGAAAAAGTTAACCCGTATCTCAGACCGCTCTATGATGCCCTTTTTGACATGATTGATTTTGATAAAGCGACTGCCCTTATTCATAAGGGAGTCATCGAAGTTGCTCCTTTAGCATTCATGCGGGGGAGGACATTGAACGACTCTTTTGTCATCCTGGATGAAGCACAGAACACTACGTCGGAACAGATGAAGATGTTTTTGACAAGACTGGGATTCGGATCGAAAGCCGTAATTACAGGTGATATAACTCAGATAGATCTTCCGCATGATAAGATATCTGGCCTCATACAGGCGGAGGCAATTCTTAAGAAAGTAAGAGATATCAAATTTGTCCATTTCTCAGAGATCGATGTGGTCAGACATCCCCTCGTCCAGGACGTGATACGGGCATACAACCACTTGGATCGAGGAAAGAGGAAAAGTAAAAAACAATTGTCTTCATGATACCAGAATATCTCAAACTATCCACCATTACGCAAATCATCAAGAAGGAAGCAAAGCAAAAAAAGTTAATACCGGACTTTCCAAGAAAGATAACCTTCCAAAGATGGGCTTCCGTCATATGTTTGAGTGTAATTCTGTCCTTTCTACTAACACCGCAACTTCACTTTTTATATCCAGAGTATAGGGTCGGCTCCATAGCTATCAGAGATGTACGGGCGGACAGCGATTTTCGCTATGCCGGACCCAAGCTTCACAGCAAGGAGGCGGGATTAGTGCTTGTCGCGGATGTTGTAGAAGCCTCATCAAGGGCGTTGTCAGCTCCAACACCGGCAAGATTCAGAAACCCTATGAGAGAAAGAATTGAAAAAAGGATTTATGGATGGTCAACTTGATGAATGCAAAATTACCCTTCATGGTCCGAACAAAATTGCAGAGAACTTCACGAGGATTGTAAACGGCATCTTCCACTAAATAAATGACTATGCCGATCCCGTCATACGGGAATTTAATGGCGATAAGACGATAAGAAATAAAGCCATGCCAATTATAATAGAAAACAGGCAGAAACAAATAAGCATTGACCGGCGTAGCGTGCGAAGGGCAATGAGTACCATAATGAAGTATCTTTGTTGCAGTGATAAGGTTATTAGCCTGCTGTTTGTCAACGACAAGGAGATAAGGGAAATTAACAGACGTTATTTAAGCAGGGATTATCCCACAAATGTCTTAGCCTTCTCTCTCACTGAAGGGGAATTTGGGGATATCAATCCTGACATCCTTGGTGACATTGTAATTTCTGTGGAAACAGCCTTCAAGGATGCCGTGGAATCCGGTATCGAATTTAATGACGAGCTGGTATTCCTCATGATTCACGGCGTTCTTCATCTCCTCAATTACGATCATGAGAATGCAAGTGTGGAGAAAACGCAAGAGATGAAGAAAAAGGAACAGGAGCTATTCTATATGCTGAAAGGTTACGAGATTCAATGACAGTAAACTCATTTCAGGATAATAACCTGACCCGGATGTATATTGTCTTCACGGGCTAATTTATTCATTTCAAGGATTTTATCCAAACTGACTCCATTCTTTTTTGCAATTTTACCCAAGCTATCTCCATTTCGCACTGTGTATGTTTTCCCACCGTCATTAGATGCTGCTTCTTTGTTTCTCTTGGCAAGCTTCTTATGCGTTTCCTTATCTGATACGTTGCTCTGTTGTTTTTCTCCGTTCTTGTTACTTATCAAGATGACCTGGCCGCCTTTGAGCGTTTTGCGCTTTTTGAATTTGTTTAGCCTTCGAATATCATCAACAGTTGTATCAAAGCGTTTTGCGACAGATACCAGAGTGTCGCCTTTTTTTACCCTGTATTTGATCGTTTCCCCGCTGACCTGGATGTCATCTTTGTCTGATTGTTTCGTTGATCTAGCCTTCGCATAACCGGTTCCCTGAACAGGTATGATCAAACGCTGGCCGGTTTTCAGCCTTTTTCTGCTGGATACATTATTATAGGCCATTATCGCACTTACAGATGTTCTATATTTTCTTGCGATGGAAACAATTGTCTCTCCCCGTTTCGCTTTATAGTGCACAAATACCTGACGTGGCTTCTCACATTTGGGAACTTCATCCATTATCTTGGCAGATTTTTCAGCCATTCCCGGAGGCACCTTGAGATTATATTCTTTATCAGGCGTAATATTTTGCCTCAGCTCCGAATTAAGTGTAGTAATTGTCTCCTCCGAGGTTCCAAGGTGGCGTGCGATATCCTGCAGACGCATGGATTTATCTGTCTTCACCGTTTCATAGCGGTAGGTATTTTGCCTTTCAAGACTCTCATTAAGATCAAAGCCGTATTTCTTAGGATTCTTTATTATCTGTAGAGTAGCCAGGAAGCGGGGTACGTAACGCGCCGTCTCATAAGGGAGCTGACGGTAAAGGTCCCAGAATCTGTCGAAATAGTTGATATGCTGCCTCGATATGACCTTGAGGACCCTTCCTTCTCCACAATTGTATCCAGCCAGAACTGTAAGCCAGTCGCCGAACATACCGTGCAGTTCCTTCAGATAGTCAATAGCAGCCCTGGTTGATTTTTCAACATCCAATCTTTCATCGATCCATTCGTCGCGGTTTAGGCCGTACTTATAGCCCGTAGAAGGAATAAACTGCCATAGACCGAGGGCGCGTGCCCGTGACAAGGCATGAATTTTAAATCCGCTTTCAACCAGTGGAAGCCATGACAGCTCCTCAGGCAAACCTGCTTTTTTCAACTCCTTCAAAATTATTGGACGATAAAGTGCGGAACGCTCGTGTGACTGAATAAAAAAATCTCTTTCTCCTGTTTGAAAGAGTCTGATTTCCTTCTCCACATCCGAATTGACGATATGCGGTATTTCACTGTGCTTACCGCTTGTCGTAGTATGCATCGATGAGTAGATAGATAGGATCTGCTTTGATATGAGGAGGCGTATGTCATCCTTCTGGCGTGCAATATCAGTCTCCCCATTCGTATCCAAAAGCAGCGCATAAGCTTGATCGAGCAAATCTAAGGCATTTTCCAGATCACCCTTGACCCAGTATTCGCGCGATTCGTCAAGCAGTTCAAGTGCCTCTTCCATTATGTCCCTGCCCTTTTCTCTTTCTTGTTCGTTCACTGCACCATTCGAAGGAGGCACATGTTTCAGCGACGGGGACGCTTCTTTTGTGTTCTTGTCTTTTGATTTTTCAGGACCGATGACACTATGGGAAGGTTCATCTTCAGTCTTCATCTGTCCGTAAGCATTAGTGATTGGAAATATCTGGCAGAGAAGCAAGCATATGAAAATAAGTGGCAGGAGAAATCGGCCTTCTCTTGACATCTCAATGAACTCCTTTCTGTTTGTATACGACTATCGACCTTGGCATCAGAGCTGCAGGCCGTCTATATCATATTCTGCTGATTCATTACACTTTTAATTCAACAGATATGCTTCAATAAAGTCATCGATGTCACCATCCAAAACTCGATTAACATTGCCAACTTCAAGATTTGTCCGATGATCCTTGACTAATTTGTAGGGGTGAAGAATGTAGGATCTTATCTGGCTACCCCAGGCAATATCTTTTTTCGCTTTATTCATTTCATCTATCTTCTTCTTTTGTTCCTGAAGCTGCATTTCATAAAGACGCGACTTCAAGAATTTCATTGCCATAGCTTTGTTCTTGTGCTGAGAACGTTCATTCTGGCATTGCACCACTATCCCCGTCGGCAGATGCGTGATCCTGACGGCAGAATCCGTCTTATTGACATGCTGTCCTCCCGCGCCTGTGGACCGATAGGTATCTATGCGAAGATCCTTTTCATCGATTTCCACGACTATCTCGTCGTTAACCTCAGGATAGACAAAAACGGAAGCAAATGATGTATGCCGGCGCGCTCCGGAATCGAAAGGCGATATGCGTACAAGCCTGTGTATGCCGATTTCCGCTTTGGCATAGCCATATGCATAGTCTCCTTCAATGGTCATAGAAACGCTCTTTAGACCCGCTTCATCACCGGGTTGATAATCGATAATGGTAGTAGAGAAACCTTTCCGCTCTGCCCACCGCAAATACATGCGCAGCAGCATCTCCGCCCAGTCCTGAGCCTCGGTTCCCCCTGCGCCCGCATGTATTGTCATTATAGAATTCATTGCATCCTGCGGAGACCCCAACATAAGTTTCAGTTCTTCGTCTCTTACGGATGATTTAAGCCTCTCTAAGTCCTTTTCGATCTCTTCTACAGTTTGGTCATCACTTTCTTCGCGTGCCAGATCAAACAGGATTTCTATATCATCGATGTTATCCTTTAGCTTTTTCCAGTTATCGACGATCATTTCCAGCTTGTTCTTGTCCTTCAGGGTTTCACGTGCCTTATCCTGTTCATTCCAGAAATTTTCACTCAGTGATGCTTTTTCCAGTTCTTTGATGCGCTTTTGTTTTTCTGCGATGTCAAAGACACTCCCCGAGATGATCTATTCTCCTTTTCAATTCCATCATGCTTTCATTGATTCCTGTAAGCGTCAACATTTCTCCTCCTCAAAAAACTGATTATTATGCAACAAACTAAGGTCGTCATGCAAATTAGAACAAAAACATCCCCGTATACCGAGTAGAATGTCTTGGTGTTAATAAATTTTATCGCATCTCTCAAGGTCGTTCTTTCAAACAATTCCGTCTGCGCGACGATCCTTCCTGTAGGATCGATTATGGCACTGATTCCTGTATTTGCGCTCCTCACTATATATAGGCGATTTTCCACTGCCCGGAATACGGTCATGGAAAGATGTTGATATGGCGCCGAAGTCCTTCCAAACCATGCATCATTTGTAATATTCACAAGCAAATCAGCCCCCATTTTTTTATACGCCCTGCTTGCCTCGGGAAATATCCCCTCATAACAGATCAGAACGCCAAGCTTATGATCATTCATGGTCAGAGGATTATAGCCTTCACCTGAACGGAAATCCCCCACACCTATGACCAATTTGTTGATAAAGGGAAACATTTTTCTTAGTGGCACATATTCACCATATGGGACAAGATGTACCTTATCGTAACGCCCAAGAATCTTTCCTTGCGGTGATAATAGAAAAGCACTGTTCAAAAAAGATACACACGCTGCATCCCCATCACAATCCCTATGATAGCTTGGACTCCCGAAGAGGAGCCAATCTTCCGAGATGCGGGCAACATCCAGAATCTCGCTTTGCATCTTGTTCGTATCCTGGAAGAAGAACGGTGCTGCAGTTTCCGGCCACACGGTCAATCCCGGTGCTGATGATCTCTTCCTTAGGGAGAGATTCTTATACACACTGATTGTATCACTCTGAAAGTCGGGATTCCATTTAACACTTTGATCTATATTCCCTTGAACAACAGCAATATCCATCGTTTCCGCTGCCTGCGAGACCTCCTCTATTTGGTCCGTGCGAATGTAACCGTAACAATAGATGCCAAGTATGACTATACAGCACAAAGCGACTTCTCCGATTACCCGCCTGCCTCTGAATCTCTTATTCAGGACATCGTAAATAACTACATTCACGAGGATGATAATGAACGTGATTCCATATGTAC
>CAITLA010000281.1 GCA_903893135.1 uncultured Syntrophaceae bacterium
AACAACAACGATATCGCCCTTTGATATGAATCTTTTTATTCCGCCCAAACCATCAATGGCCGCTTTCGTTATCCCTGCAGGTGAAACACCGCGGGCGACGGCAATGTCCACCTTCTCGGCGGCTTCCAGGGAACTGAAAATTATGCCCGTATTTCCCGGGAAGGTTAAGGTCACGCCTGTCGCAATGGCAGCCTTGATAAAATCCCTTCTCTTCATCGGCACTCCTTTATATATGTTGTCATGCCCACTCCCCGATCAGAGTCTGTCCTCGACCATTCTTTCTTTTAGCACCACGAAAGATGCACGTCAAGCATCCTCGGTTTGCTCCCTCATCATCCAACAGTTACGGGACAAAAAAGTGTGGCAAAAATGCTATTTCACATTTATACTCATAAAAGAGTCCCTGGCTTCGAGATGGCTGTTAACAGGAAACGGCGTAAGGAACTCCATAGAGAGGTGAATTATGGGAGAAAAGAGTGGAAAAACATCATAAGTTTTCTATCTGGTATGTCCTTTTAGGCGTATGGGCGGTCTTGATTATCCAGAGCTATATCGCATCCATGTTTGCCGCCCAGATGATACCGTACAGCCAGTTTCTGGACCTTCTCAAGGCTGGAAAGATCGTTGACGTGGCGGTAACGGCTAATCAGATTCAGGGTAAAATGAAAGTGGATGGGGGCGCTCCCAGCGAGACGAAGGCCTTCAAGACAATCCGGGTTGACCCGGAATTGTCCACCTTGCTTGAACAGTACAAAGTCATTTTCAAAGGGGAAATCGAATCGACTTTTTTGCGTGACATCCTTTCGTGGATTTTCCCCATAATACTCTTTGTCGGCATCTGGTACTTCTTCATGAAGAAGATGGGCTCCCAGCAGGCCGGTTTCATGACTATCGGCAAAAACAAGGCAAAGATATATGTGGAAAATGAATTGAACGTTACCTTCAAAGACGTTGCCGGTGTTGACGAAGCCAAGCAGGAGCTGATTGAAGTTGTCGAATTTTTGAAAAACCCAGGGAAATTTAGCGAACTGGGAGGCAGGATACCCAAGGGCATCCTCCTGGTGGGCCCGCCGGGGACAGGAAAAACGCTTCTGGCCAAGGCCGTCGCCGGTGAAAGCGGCGTGCCTTTCTTCAGCCTCTCCGGATCGGAATTTGTGGAGATGTTCGTGGGACTGGGAGCGGCACGGGTGCGTGACCTTTTTGTACAGGCCAAGGAGAAGGCCCCCTGCATCATCTTTATCGATGAACTCGACGCCCTTGGAAAGGCCCGCGGCATGGGGACGTATGGGGGACACGATGAACGGGAACAAACGCTAAATCAACTTCTGGCGGAAATGGACGGTTTCGATCCGAAGGTAGGGGTTATTCTCATGGCCGCAACGAACAGGCCGGAAATTCTGGACCCCGCACTCCTCAGACCCGGCCGGTTCGATCGCCACATCCTTGTGGACCGCCCCGATAAGACCGGACGAATGGAGATACTGAAGGTTCACCTGAGAAACATAAAAGCAGCAGAAGACCTTGACCTGGAGAAACTGGCGAACATGACCCCGGGTATGGCAGGTGCGGACCTCGCCAACCTGGTCAATGAAGCGGCGCTCCTCGCCGTCAGAAGAGACAAGAAAGAGGTGGGGATGCCCGAATTCGAGGAGGCAGTCGAAAGGATTGTGGCGGGACTCGAAAAAAAGAACCGTTTGATAAACCCCGATGAGAGGAAAACCGTGGCCTATCACGAGATGGGTCATGCCATTGTGGCCTTATCTCTACCTGGTACGGATCCAGTCCAAAAGATTTCCATAATACCTCGCGGCATTGCCGCCCTCGGTTATACCATGCAGGTTCCTACGGGGGATCGTTTCCTCATGAAGAAGACCGAACTCCTCAACAAGATCGCCTCCCTCCTGGGAGGCAGGGCGGCGGAAGAAATCATTTTCGGAGATATATCCACTGGCGCCCATAACGATCTCGCAAGGGCTACGGACATCACAAAGAGTATGATCAAGGAATACGGCATGAGCGACAGATTGGGTCAAGTGTACTTCGCCCGCGAGAGGCGACAGCAGTTCCTCGATATGGGGCTGCAAGAGACAGGTGACTACAGCAACGCCACGGCGGAAGTTATCGATGAGGAAATAAAAACTATTATCAGCACGGAATATGTCAAAGCACTCGAGATTCTCAGAAGCAGGAAGGATCTCCTGCAAAAAGGCGCCGAATTGCTGCTTGAAAAGGAAAAGATAGATGGAACGGCGCTGAAGACGCTCATGGAGAGCCAATAAGGCAGGATCATGGAAAAATTAAACGCGGCAGTCAAGCGATTCTAGAACGCTGAAACGGAAAACGATTTGACACGCATGCGCATATCCCATATTTTCGCGGCCTCGAAAAACGCAACATGAAAGGATGTTATAGTGACCAAGAAAAAAGCAACAGATAAAGTTATTACCGGCGGTGGAATCAAGACATCGGAAGGCGCGGTTCTCCTCTCCTGTACTTTGCACTGCCGTGTATGCGGAAGTTCTGAATTCTTCGAATGGCATGACAAAGAGATATGCCCTGAAGATGTGGCGGGCATTGACACGCTGGGCCTCATAATGGCAGTTGCGCATAGCCAGA
Organism: uncultured Syntrophaceae bacterium; assembly: GCA_903893135.1. Taxonomy (GTDB): domain Bacteria; phylum Desulfobacterota; class Syntrophia; order Syntrophales; family UBA2185; genus Fen-1135. The sequence continues at coordinate 2,617 of CAITLA010000281.1, forward strand.
ACTGGATTGCCCAGCGCGTTCACAACATTCATGAGGGGGAAAATTGCCTTTTTGTGCTATGCCCAACCTGCCTGGCCCTCTTCTTATCCGCCACGACAGAACCTATTACAAAAGGCTGATAATATTTAAAAAGCAGTGAAGGTGAAAATGGCACATGATCAAATGGTAATTAGGTGCCTCAACTGCGGGACGAGGAATCGTATTAAGAGAGACCGTATTCACGACCGGCCCACGTGCGGCAGATGTCATGCCCATCTCGACGATATGATTATCAGGTGTCTCAGTTGCGGAACGAAAAATCGCATGCCGGAGAATCGCCTGGGCGAGCGCCCCCTGTGCGGCAAATGCGGCGTGCCTCTGGTCGTCAGGGGTGGTGAGGGGCATCCCATGGATATCACAGATGAAACTTTCTCAAGAGAAGTTCTCTCCCATGCCGGCTCTGTTCTGCTGGATCTCTGGGCGCCATGGTGCGCTCCATGCCGTACGATAGGCCCTATTCTGGAAGAACTTGCAGCAAAATATGCCGGCGGCGTCAAGGTTGTCAAACTGAATATAGATGAAAATCCCCTTACCGCGTCAAAATATGACGTTCGCAATATCCCGACTATGCTGCTGTTTAAAGACGGAGAGCTCGCGAATAGATTGGTCGGCGCCCTGCCCAAAGAAGAAATCGAACGACATCTGCTTGCCATCATGAAGACAAACTGAGATCTTCCAATAATTTCCGCTTGGCTTTCCGACGCTATGGATTCCCGTCCTGGTGTTATTTGAAAAGCAGAACAAACTGCTCGAAGAGGTCTCTGTGGAAGTGATGAATCATTTCCCCTTTCATCAATTTAAGGGCGACAATGGAAGACCGGGATTCGCATATTCTATTATCGGCAGGTCTGCAAAGTTACCTGAGCATTTTTTCCCTTTTTTCCAGTTGCACCTCCAGACTTTTTAAGAGCTGAATATCTTTTTTTAGTTGCTCATTTTCCTGAATCAATTGCACTGTTTCCTCAAGCAGACGACGGTTGTCTTTCTTCACTTGTTCGTTTTCCTTAAGAAGTTTCGCGTTATCTTCTTTGGCCTTCTCGATCAATTGCACGTCAGTATCGATGCGACGGATGAATGTCTCTGCGAGGCCCCGCCACTTACTCTTGGGATATGTATTAAGCAATTCATTGAATGCCGCTCTGGCTTTAGCATAATCCGCCGCCTTCTCCTTATCTCCCAGATATGATATCCCCTGATAAAAGATATCTACATCCGCAGGCGATCTCTTGAACCAGCTCTTTTCATTTGCCCGCGGGGGAGTCCCGGGAGGGGAGGGCAGAGAAGAGCAAGCCCCCAGCAGGACAAGGAGAAAAAAAATCAAATATTTACGATAATTTTTCCAAATATTCCTGTTTAACATAGTTACTTCCCGGCAATGTCTTTGCATATTCCTTCAATTCCGCAGCCTTCTTGGCCATGTCCAAGGGTCCCTGAAATTTGGACCCGTCATCCGTCACGACAGCTATCGTCACGGTTACGAGAGGAAAGCTTTGCTGTATCCCCTGTCTGTCTTTCCCGATGATAAATCCCTTCTGCCTGTCTTTCTCGCTGTAAAACCTCATGCTGCGGCGATCAAACTCTTCGACGATTTTCTGACATACCTGTTCCGCACGCTCGGAACCGGTAATGACAATAAAATCATCACCGCCTACGTGGCCTACAAAGTCGCCATCAAGATCAGTGGTATGCACATTTTCAGTCAGGATGTGGGCCACCTCCTTGATGACCTCACTGCCCCATGCATAACCATATTTATCAGCAAAAGGCTTGAAATTATCAAGATCGACGTGGCAAAGGGAAAACGGTTTTTTTTCTGAAAGCCGCTTTTGGATCTCCATCTCAATCGCCATATTGCCAGGCAGACCAGTCAAAGGACTCGCATCAAGGAGGAGACCTTCCAAGACCTTGAGGCGCTCCATCATAAAGCTGAAAGCATCCGCCAGGCTGCCAATCTCATCAGGGCGGTTGATATTCAGATTGTATTCGAACTTTCCCTCGGCAATATGTTCTGTGGCCTTTTTCAGTTCCTTAAGAGGTCTGGAGATATTATAAGTAATTAGAAGGGCTACGGCCAATCCTATAATCAATCCGATAGCGCTGAGTGTAATTGTCATTCTCGAAGCCCGTATACCGCGCGTTTTAATAAGATTCATTCGTGTATCTATATTATTTTCGGCCTTCGTGCGGATATCGCGCAACATCGTGGCCATGTCTTCAATGGCTCTCTGACTATCCGTTTCGGAAATTTTAGTTGCATCCTCTATGTGATTGCCATTAACAAGTGTTACGGTCTGATTGAAAAGGTCATCATACTGCTTATGCAGAAATGAAATTTGCGATAGCGTCTTTGCCACACCGGGGATATCATTCTTCCTGAGATTCTCAAGACTGTCATTGAATTCATGGCTTCGCGACCAGAACAGCTCTGCGATTGACGGGTCTTTAAGAATAAGATATCTTTTCTCCACGCTTTCCTGGCCAAGGAGCGCATCCATCATTTTCTTGCCCGTATCGACAACAAAAAAATCCTCGTCGATTATTGCATATGCCAATTCGTTGAGATTCTGAAGGCTGAAAATCGCGTAGGCGCTTGCCAGGATGGCAAGCAATGCCATGGCCAGGTAACTCGCCAGCAATTTTCTGCTTATCGTCAGTTTCATTACTCTTACCGGTATTGTTAATTTTCCTCGTATCCCGCTTAGAAATAAGTACCATATCCTGCCGATTTCCGCAAAGCAGAAAATCTATTTGCTGTACCTAATGTTTATTGCCCCCTGTTCTAACTTTTGGTATATTAAAGAAAATCTTAGCGCGAATTGGAGGCTATACAGATGATATATAATGAAGACTTCGAAACATTGCCCCGGGAGGTTTTAGAAACCCTGCAGTTAAAGAGGTTGCAACAGGTTGCGCAGCGCGTCTATCATACGGTTGGCTTTTACAAGAAGGCTTTCGATAAGGCCAGCGTACAGCCGGATGACATCAAGACACTGCCGGACATAAAGCGGCTTCCCTTCACGACGAAGCAGGACCTGAGAGACAACTATCCTTTCGGACTCTTTGCGGTACCGATGAGCAGTATCGTTAGACTTCATGCTTCTTCCGGCACAACCGGCAGGGCGATCGTCGTCGGATATACAAAAAGAGATATTGATACATGGTCGGAGCTGATGGCCAGATGCTTTGTGGCCGCGGGCCTGACCAAAAATGACATTATCCATAACGCATACGGATATGGCCTTTTTACCGGCGGTCTCGGCGCCCATTACGGTGCTGAGAAGCTTGGCGCCAGCGTTATACCCATGTCAGGCGGCAATACAAAAAGGCAGATCATGATCTTGCAGGACTTCGGTCCCACGGCAATCTGCTGTACGCCTTCCTACGCGCTGAACCTGGCAGAGCAGGGCATGGCCATGGGCGTTGACATGCGATCTCTAAAGCTCCGTGTCGGCATTTTTGGCGCCGAGCCGTGGTCTGAAAAGATGAGGGACGAAATAGAAAATAAATTGAGTCTCGCCGCTCTGAATATCTACGGCATCTCAGAAGTGATGGGTCCCGGGGTTTCCATGGAGTGCATGGAAGGGCGCTCCGGCATGCATGTGTTTGAGGATCACTTCATCGTGGAGGTGATCAATCCGGAAACGGGAGAGACATTGCCATATGGCGAAGAAGGGGAGCTGGTCTTCACTACCATCACGAAGGAGGCATTCCCTCTCATCCGGTATCGCACCAGAGACATATCCCGCCTGATTG
>CAITLA010000282.1 GCA_903893135.1 uncultured Syntrophaceae bacterium
CTGTTTGATTACCACGCCAGAACCCGCTTCTTTTTCCTTGCTATATAAACCGGCCATAGATATTCTGTTACCATCCCTGATACGTAAGATTTACATATGAAAAAATGTCCTTTCTGTAGAGGAACAATCGAAAGAGATTTGCGGGTCTGCCGATTGTGCGGCAGGGATTTGCCACGGTCCAGTGCCCGCATCAAAAGCATTTTTTATTGCCCCATATGCAACACGGAAAATACCTATTGCGACTCCACAAACAGAATCTTTTGTCCCCACTGCCGAAATTATGTCAAAGATCAAGAGTGACACTTGTCTTTGTGTCTATCAGCAAAAGTTCATGCGTCAGGTGGGATCAGTGTTTGAACGTGCCGTCTGCGTAGATGAGAATCTTTTCCCCTGTGGCAAGGGCGGCTGTTACGGTCTTATCTTCCGTATTGACGAGGTCCCAGTGAAGGGCTGAGTCATTGAATCCCATCTTCTTTTTTACTTCTTTTGTGAGTTCTGACGGATCTCCATTGTATGTAACGCTGTAGGAAGAACCAAGGGCAAGATGGCAGTTTCCATATCTGCCGCCGTGATTTTCATCGTAAAGCGTATCGGCCATAAAATGGTCGATCCGGGAGAAACGTCTGTCCGTAAGGGAAAATTCCCCGATCCGGCGCGCTCCCCTGTCCATGGAAAGCTGCTTAACAACAAAATCCTCACCCGTATCCGCCCCGATCTTAGTCACCGCGCCTTTATCAAAGGTCATGCGCACCCCCTCCACATAATTGCCGCTGCGGAAAGAAGGCAGATTCGCAAAATAGCGACCCTCCGTTCCCCGCCAATCAGGCGAAGTGAATATTTCAAAGCTCGGTATATTATGCCCGGATATGCCTATCCAAAGTCTCCGGTCCCCCGGCTTTATCGTGAGATCAACATTCTCGGATTCGATATGAAGGGATTTCACGTCGAGGCTGTTCAGCCATCTCTTGGTGCCCGTGACTTTTTTGAGAATTGCCTGCCAGCGGGAAACGGGATCGTCAAAATCCAGGTAGCAGGCCTTGACAATCTGCTCTGTATACTTGTCAATCGACATCCTTGCCTGCTTCGCCAGCTCATCTGTAGGGAGGGTGCTGAGGGTCCAGCTGTAAAGACCGTCCTCCTCCCGCTTGTTGAGAATATCCCGGAAAGGCTTTCTTGCCACGAGGACCTTCCCGATTCTCATCGGATCGACGTCCTTCAGGTGGGTGAGGGCGTCCGGTGCATGGAGAAAGATCCTGCCGTTTATGCTATTGTATAGTTCTTTATCTCCTGGAGGCAGATAGACGAGCTGTCTCCCATTCGCAACTCCGTAGAAGCCGCATTCCATGGGAACTGTCAGGCCCATCCTTTGAATCGGATTCATACCCATGTCCAGTATCCTGTTATAGAGGATTTCTGCGATTACGAGGGCCTGGCGATCATATTGGAGGAGAATGGTATCCTGTTTTTTGAACGGTTTTTTTCGCGCCACCTTCAATGCCCAGATGAGCAAATCTGCATATCTGTTAAGTTGAACATCCGTCAGCATGGTATTTCCTCTTTCCGGAATAAGTAAAAATTAATGCCTTCGATAGCCATACCGTTCTTCGAAGATGGGGGCTATCAAATTGTCCACCGGAACATAGTCATCGGTGAGGACAACGGAAGGCCGCTCGGTGAGATATTGCTGGAGTTGTTCCTGGGACATAACGTGGGACATGACATCCTTGCCGCCCTTTTCCCCGATGAATTGAACGAAGTCATTCATATCAACACCACGCTTGCTCGCCACGATGACACGGGTGCTGATTCCCGTATTTTCTTGATCGAGCTTCGGGGAGACAAGGTGGACATTTCCCTTGCCGAACACTTCTTCCAGCGTCCGGATGTAGGAAGGCATGAAGAGCCCCTTCTGGTAACTGTCAATCACATTGGCCATGAGTATGCCATCCGGTTTCAAGAGCCGGGCCATTTGCAGGGCAAATTCCTTAGTTGTCAGATGGTAGGGAATTGACAGGTCATTGAAGGCGTCTCCGACGATGAAATCATATTTTTCTATTTCGGTGCTATTCATGACAAACCAGCGGCCGTCTTCATTGAAGGATCTGATCCGCGTGTTCTCAGGCACTCCCAGATATTCATGAACCACCCGCGTTATTTCCGGATCAATCTCCACAACGTCGATCTCTGCCGTAGGGTACATCAACTCAAGGGACCGGGGCAGGGTATACCCGCCACCGCCGATGAACAGGGTCTTCAGGCTTCCTGACCTGTTCATCCTCCACCTCATAAGTTCTTCGTATATCCTGATGTATTCGTAATCCAGATGGAAAGGGTCATCATAGACATTTATGGAGTGGATGAGATGGTCTAAGACCAGCGCATCCGCCCAGACCCGTTCATCTTTTGTGAGGCACTTCCTCACCTGGATTGTATAGTAGTTACTTTCTTTGAAAAAATAGGTCTTGTCATCGAGAGGCATTTTGAAGGCATAACCATAGAATGTCCAGGCGAGCGAAACAAAAATCAGAATAAATACTGCAAAGAAAATGGCAGATGTTTTTTTTCTGGTGAAAATCCCTCCGAAGATCATAGCAGAAATTATGAGAATAATACCCACGGTCAATAGAATATTCCTCGTTCCCATCCAGGAGATGAGAAAGAAGCCCGTGGCAAAGGTCCCTATGATCGAGCCGAGTGTGGAAAAGGCATAGATCTTTCCCACCACATTGCCTGTCTTTGCGAGGTTGTGAAGTGTGAGCTTAACCACGACGGGGGAAATCATGCCTAAGATGCAAGACGGGATAAAGAAGATAAAAGTAGTGAGGACTAATATCCGCATCATCAGCGTGGTCTGAAGATGGGTCGCTCCCAGAAGGTTTGTGAGCGGTGAAATGGAAAGAGCCCCTATGCCGGAAAGAAAGAGGAGCCAGCCGAGTGTCGAGGGCCGGGGAAACCGGTCGGCAATCAAACCGCCCACATACGCGCCTATGCTGATACCGGCAAGGACAACACCGATAATGCTTGTCCATGTATAAAGGGATACACCCACATGCGGCGCCATGATCCTTCCGGCAACCAATTCAATAACCAAAGTGCAGAAGCTGGCGATAAAAACGACGATGTTTGCTTTAATGACTTCTTTCTGCATAGATAGACCTCTTTTCGAAATTGCAATGAAAAATAAAGCTCTCCGCGATCGAGATAATGTATGCTGAAAAACTATCTAATTAAACGGCGCTGATATATAGCATGTGGAAGCAAATATGCAAAGTCGATTTATCTCATGGACAGGCAATTCCTATTCAATCCGCATTGCTTCTTGACATTTTGCGCTCATTTACCTACGATAAAGGTCTGGAGGAAAAGAATAATGGCTAATTTCAAGGTTCCCCATCTTCGGTTCCAAAACTTCAAGGTGTTGCTTCTCTTCGTCGTTGTTTTTGGCATATTCACCGTCTCTACGCAGGTGATCATGCTTATCGCAGACTGGCTCTGGTTTCAGGAAGTGGGCTATCAGGACATTTTCTATATTACCCTTTTGACAAAATTTAAAATGGCAGCCCTCTTCGGCATCGCCTTTTTTATCATTTTTTACTTAAACCTTTTCCTGGCCGTGAGAATGTCCTCTCCCATAGTTGTCTTCGATGCGGGAGGTACCGTCCAGGCGCCGCCGTGGGAGATAGAAAGCAAGAGACTGCAGGTGCTCATCCTGGCCGCTTCAGTTGTTTTGGCGCTTTTTGCGGCTTCGTACGGAACCGGCCAATGGGAGAATTTTTTGCTCTGCACTAACGCCACTTCCTTTGGCATCACCGATCCGCTCTTCCAGAAAGACATAAGCTTCTATATCTTTAGTTTGCCCTTTTTGACACATGTCTATGGCTGGCTCATGTTTACGATCATCTTCACTGTCATAGCTACTGGATTTATATATCTTACCCGCCGTTCCTTCCGCTTCATACCTCCCAGAACCTGGCAGATTGCGCCGCAAGCCAGGATGCACCTCGCCATTCTGACGGCCGCGCTGTTCTTCTGGGGCATATTTGGTGTCTGGTTGGAATTGAACGAGATACTTTTTACGAAACGTGGTGTGGTCTTCGGTCCCGGCTATACGGAAGTCACCACGCAGCTTTGGGTCCTCAAGACCCTCATGGTCGTTTGTATTTTATGCGGTCTCGCGGCAATTTATTACGCCTTTCGCCCCGACTGGCGTGTTCCTGCGGCAGCCATACTCGCATTTCTATTAGTTAGCATCGTCGGCCGGAGCATATATCCCGCACTGATACAGAAATTCAAGGTTATTCCCAATGAGATTGTCCTCGAAATGCCGTACCTTGAAAAAAACATACAGTATACAAGAATGGCGTATCAGCTTCATGATATTGACGACCGGGAATTCCCGGTAGAGGAAAACCTTACCCGGGAAGATATGAGAAAAAATGACATTACCATGAAAAATATCCGCCTGTGGGATCATGCCCCTCTTCTCCAGACGTACGGCCAGCTTCAGGAAATGCGTACATATTATAAATTCACCAGTGTCCACAACGACCGCTACATAGTTAACGGAGAGTACCGTCAGGTCCTGCTCTCCCCAAGGGAGCTTTCCTACCAGGCGCTGCCTTCAAAGACGTGGGTCAATGAACACCTCACATACACCCACGGCTACGGCGCTGTTCTTGGTCCCGTGAATCGCATATCCGGTGAAGGTCTTCCGGAATTCTTCATCAAGGATATTCCACCGGTTTCAACGACAGACGTCAAGATTACCCGTCCCGAGATCTATTACGGTGAAACATCCAATGAATACGTCTTTGTCAAGGGAAAACGCCAGGAGTTCGACTATCCTGTGGGAGACAAAAATGTCTACTCCAGCTATGGTGGCAGCGGCGGCGTTCCGCTCTCATTCTGGAAAAAACTGCTTTTCGCAGCGCGTTTCGGCTCTTTCACTATTCTCCTTTCCGACGATATCACTTCCGACAGCCGAGTCATGTACTACAGGAAAGTCACGGAACGGGTCTCCCATATTGTCCCCTTTATCGAAATGGATGGTGATCCGTACATGGTAATATCCCCGGAAGGTCGTCTTGTCTGGATATTAGATGGATATACCGTGACAGATCGTTTCCCTTACTCCGAACCGAGCGCCAAGATGGGCAATTACATCCGCAACTCCCTCAAGGCAACTGTTGACGCCTATGACGGATCGGTCAAGCTTTATATAAGCGATGCAAAGGATCCAATTATACAGACATACTCCAGAATATTTCCGGGGGTCTTCAAGACGATGGATGAGATGCCCGGGGAATTGAGAAGCCATATCCGTTACCCCCGCGCCATGATGGCCTTGCAGGCCCGGATGTATGGGGCATACCACATGCAGGATCCCCAGGTATTTTACAACAAGGAAGACCTCTGGACTATACCGGGCAAGCATGCCCCCGGTCAGGACTCGGAAATGGAACCATACTATACGATCATGAAACTTCCGGGGGACAAGAAAGAAGAGTTCATCCTCCTGTTGCTCTTTACGCCGAGCAGGAAGGACAACATGTCTGCGTGGATGGCGGTTCGCTGCGATGCCGCGAACTACGGCAAGATGATCGTTTACAAATTCCCCAAACAGAAACTCGTCTACGGGCCGAGCCAGATTGAGGCCAGGATAGACCAGGATACGGAGATTTCCAAACAGCTCTCCCTCTGGAACCAGAAGGGCTCCCAGGTCATCCGCGGGAGGTTGCTTGCTATTCCCATCGAAAAATCAATCATATATTTTGAGTCCCTTTACCTGGCGGCGGAAAAGGGGCAACTTCCTGAATTGAAGAGGGTCATAGTGGCTTATGGTAACTCTATCGCCATGGAGGACAATCTGGAGACATCTCTGCAGCGAATCTTCGGCGCCAAGGTGATGAAAGAAGAAAAATATCCCGCTCTGGAGACAAGAGCGGCTCCTGGGAGAGAAAACACGGACAGGCAAGCGGCGCTGGATGCCCTCGGTCATTACAGGCGGGCGCAGGAACACCTGAAGCTCGGCAACTGGGCCAGTTACGGAGAAGAGCTCAAGAAAATGGATGAGATCTTGAGAGCGATAGAAAAAAAGAAATAAGGTTCATCTTGGAAGGTAGGATAGGGCGATGCAAAAAGAATGGAAACTAATTCTTTATGCGCTGTGCATTTTGATCCTGCTTCCATGTGCAGGGTGTGCAGGTACGCTTTTTAAGAATTACGGCAGTATCGTGCCTGACGGGCGCGTGACGGATGCCTTTGATAAATATCAGGTCAACCCCAATTATAATTATTATTACAGCGGGTCCGAAGTTTATCCCAGTGCGCTCATAGGCCTGGACAAGGCCTACGCACTCGATTCCGACCTGTGGAAGAAACTTGATATGACGCCCGCGAAGCTGCGGGAGCTTGTCACATACATGAAGGACAAGGCCGCAACCGTAAACTTCAAAGGGCCTCTCCACGGGTTTGCCATGCTGGATGACAAAGGCAAAGAGATCGGAGTCTGGTATTCCATCCTCGAAGCCAAGACATCCCTTAAGATGAAAGACAGCCGCACTGTGATAATCGTTACTCCGGACATCGATACATGGTTGAGATTCGAAGATGGCGGTCGCCTTCGTATGAGATAAAAGCTGTCTGATGCCCGAGTTTGTAAAGAGGAAATTTCTTTGTTTGCAGACAGGCACATCGATACGATGCCTGAAGGTGATATATACTGCGCGCTTTCAGGATTCTTCTTTATTACTCTAATTATGCGTGCTGGCCGATATATGAAGGTTCAGGCACGTCCACTATCGTCATTTCCGTTCCGGGTTCAAATGGCACTTCTGTAGCCAGCATGTCCTGGGCGCCGACGATCAGGGATTTCATGAGCTCTTTTCTTGTTCTTTCCTGAGCATTAACACCAGGCAGATCAACAAGCCACCCTATCCACCATTCGCCAGATTTCTTAATGACAGCTCTGTATTTCATTGGTTACCTCGTAAAAGGGATGTCAAGGTCTCTGCAAATCTTTCTCGCCAACTCGTCAACAATTTCAGTGTGCCTGGGACCTTCAGTTTTTAGTCGTCCCCGCTGATAGATCGTATGGCGCTTGCCTTCCCGAAGGAGGTATGCGCCATGCAATTTAAGATGCTTGATGAGCTGGTTCCGTTTCAATATTTTATGATTCTCTCAGATCATCTTGGCGAGCTTATCCAGGGCCTTCTTCACATTTTCGGGCTTCGGCCCTCCGGCTTGGGCCATGTCAGGCCTCCCGCCGCCGCTTCCCCCGATGATGGGGGCAATCTCCTTGATGATATTCCCCGCGTGGTATCGGTCAGTCAGGTCTTTTGTGACCATACAAAGGAGCATGGCTTTATCTTCCCCCTTGCTTCCCAGGAGGATGATGCCCGATTGGATTTTATCCTTAAGTCTGTCGCCAAGGTCGCGCATGGTCTTCGCGTCAGTCGCGTCGATGACGGCGGCGAGGACGCGTATCCCTTTTACGTCCTTGACCTTCTTGACGAGGTCTGCCATGTCTTTTGCGGCAAGCTTCACCTTCAGCGCCTCAATCTCTCTTTCCATATCCCTCTGATGCTTGAGGACCTTCTCAACCCTCTCCGCAAGTTCCAGGGGATTAGCTTTCAACAGCGATGCCGTTTTCTTCAGTTCTCCCTCGACATCATGCACGTATTTCAGTGCCTCCCTCCCCGCTACCGCCTCGATCCTCCTTACGCCTGCAGCTATGGCCGATTCATGGATGACCTTCAGAAACCCGATGTCTCCGGTCTTGGAAACATGGGTGCCGCCACATAGCTCCATACTGACATCACCCATTTTGATGACCCTGACCTCTTCCCCGTATTTTTCGTCAAAGACAGCTTGGGCGCCCGTCTTCATCGCCTCTTCACGGGGAAGAATATTGGTTTGAACGGGCACATTGTTTCTAATTATTTCATTGGCAATGGACTCAATCCTGTCCAGTTCATCTTCGCCGACCTTGGAAAAATGGGTATAGTCAAAACGGAGCCTTTCCGTATTGACCAGGGAGCCTGACTGCTTGACATGATCGCCGAGGACGCTCCGGAGCGCAGCATTCAGGACATGGGTGCCGGAATGATGAGCCTCTGTCGCCTTCCGGGAGGCAATATCCACTCTCAGGAGAACATCCACACCCGTCTTCATTTTTCCTTTCTTAAGCTTCCCGATATGCGTAATTAAATTCTCGAGAGGACGCTGCGTGTCCCATACTTCAAAGAGGAATCCATCGCCTTCGATGATCCCCGTATCGCCGACCTGTCCGCCCGCCTCGCCGTAAAAGGGGCTTTCTCCCACAAATATCTCTCCCTTTTCCCCTTCTCCTAAAGTTTCCACCAATTCGTCATTTTTCAAGATAGCTAAAACACTCGAACGCGCCTCTGTCACGCCTTCGTACCCGACAAACTGTGTTTTAATCCCCGCAAGGGTCAGCTTCTGGTAACTCGCTGATACAGCCTTCTCACCACTTCCCTTCCATGATTCCCTTGCCTTCTCCCGCTGAACCTCCATGGCTTTCTCAAACCCTTCCATGTCGAGGGTTAGGCGGTCTCGTTTCACAATATCCGCCGTCAGGTCGACGGGGAAACCAAAGGTGTCGTAGAGCTTGAAAACAACATCTCCGGGAACGATTGTTTTTCCGGCTTTTTTAAGCGCTGATACTTCATCACTTAGTATTTTCAAACCCGCATCGAGGGTCTCGATAAAGCGCTGTTCCTCATTGAAAATAACTTTCCTGATGTATGCTTCTTTATCGATTAAATCGGCATAGACATCCTTCATCGCGTCTATAACAACAGCGACAACCTCATGCAAAAACGGCTTGTTTATACCGAGGAGCTTGCCGTGGCGGGCGGCTCTCCGCAGGATTCTGCGCAGGACATAACCTCTTCCCTCATTGCTGGGAAGAATCCCATCTCCTATCAAAAATGTTACTGCCCGGCTGTGATCGGCAATGACCCTGGTCGAAATATCAGTCTCCTCGTTTGCCCCGTATTTCTTCCCGCTTATCTTTTCCACAGACCGTATAATGGGCTGGAAAAAATCCGTGTCGTAGTTGCTCTTGACTCCCTGAACCACCGCTGCCAGGCGCTCAAGCCCCATACCCGTATCAATATTCGGTTTCGGCAGGGGATTGAAGTTGCCGTCTTTATCTCGATCGAACTGCGTGAATACATGGTTCCAGATCTCAAGATGGCGATCGCATTCACAGAGCACGCTGCATTCCTTCCTGCCGCAGCCAACCTCCGGTCCCTGGTCAAAAATTATTTCCGAGCAGGGACCACATGGACCGGTTTCACCCATCATCCAGAAGTTACTGTCCATCCCCATGCGGACAATCCTTTCGGCAGGAACGCCCATTTCCTTATTCCAGATCTCAAAGGCCTCATCGTCATCCTTGTAAATGGTAATCCAGAGTTTCTCCTTCGGAAGCCCCATCTTGTTCGTGAGAAAATCCCATCCCCAGAAAATGGATTCCTTCTTGAAATAGCCGCCAAAGGAAAAATTCCCCAGCATTTCAAAAAAGGTATGATGACGGGCCGTATGACCGACGTTTTCCAGGTCATTGTGTTTTCCACCGGCGCGGACGCACTTCTGGGAGCTTGTCGCCCTCGTGTAACCTCGATCCTCTAAAGCCAGAAAGCAGTTTTTAAACTGAACCATTCCCGAATTAGTAAAAAGGAGCGTAGGATCATCCTTAGGGATAAGCGATGAACTCGGCACAACAGTATGTCCATTCTCCTCAAAGTATTTTAAGAACCTCTCCCTGATTTCACTCCCCTTCATCGAGTACACCCTCCTTCGATCTATTCAATATGTCAAAAACCAGGCCCGGCGGAAAACCCTTTCCCATCAAGCTCTGTGCTAGTCTCCTTTTTTCTCTATCATCCATTTTGCCGGCGCCATTGTCCACCTTTTTTCTGATCAAAAGGATGACAGCCTCGCGCTCCGCCAGTTCTTTTCGCACCTCGCTCAGAACCTGCCTGATCAGCGGCTGTGGAATTCCCTTTTCCATGAGACTCGCTTCAATCCTTCTGTTGCCAAGAAGCTTGTTCACCGCAAGATTCCGTGCCCACTGCCGGGCGAATGATTCATCATCGAGATAGTTAAGTTCCCGGAGCCTTGCCGCGACTTCCGCCACTACGGATTCGTCAAACCCCTTTTCCTTCAATTTGGCCCGCAGTTCTTTTTCGCTCCTTGGCCGCATGGCGAGGAGCCGAAATGCCCGTTGTTTTGCTTTTTCCTGAGGGGGGACTTCCTTCGGCATGCCTTCTTCGCCCCTTAGCCTGCGAGACCTATCTTTCCCCGAACTTCATCCTCGAGCTGCTTCAGAAGATCCTTATTTTCTTTGAGGAAGATACGTGAATTATCCCTTCCCTGGCCGACCCGGTCGCCTTTGTAGGAATACCATGCACCACTCTTTTCGATAATGCCATTTTCTACGGCGAGATCGAGAATATCGCCCTCTCTCGAAATACCCTCTCCGAATATAATATCAAATTCCGTCTCCCGGAATGGCGGGGCAACCTTATTCTTGACTACCTTAACCTTTGTTCGGAATCCCACGATCTCCTGCCCCATTTTAATGGATGTCATTTTCCTGATGTCGAGGCGCATGGAAGAATAGAATTTGAGGGCATTGCCTCCCGTTGTGGTTTCCGGGCTGCCGAAAAAAACACCTATTTTCATTCTGAGCTGGTTTATAAAGATCACCGTGGTCCTGGATTTACTGATACTGCCTGTGAGCTTGCGGAGTGCCTGGGACATTAACCGGGCCTGGAGCCCCATCTGGGCGTCGCCCATTTCTCCCTCAAGTTCCGCCTTGGGTACTAAAGCGGCTACAGAATCGATTACGAGGACATCCAATGCCCCGCTTCTCACAAGGGTCTCTGCAATCTCCAGGGCCTGCTCGCCTGTGTCCGGCTGGGAGATGAGGAGGTCGTCCGTATTCACACCGATTCTTTTCGCATAGGCTACATCAAGGGCATGCTCTGCATCAATGAAAGCAGCGAGACCATTTCTCTTCTGAGCTTCCGCGATAATATGAAGGGCCAAGGTTGTTTTGCCACCCGCTTCGGGACCATATATTTCTATAACCCTCCCCCGTGGGACTCCCCCTACGCCGAGGGCGAGATCAAGGCTCAGTGATCCCGTCGGAATGACGGCAATATCAGATACATATTCGCTCCCCCCCAATCTCATGATGGAACCTTTTCCAAACTGCCGCTCGATCTGTGTGATAGCCAGTTCGACTGACTTTTCTCTATCGATATCTGATCCCATAATCACCTCCATAAAAAATAATAAGAAATCCTAATACCAATTCTCAAGCCGCCTGCTCATCCGGGGAAAGGGAAGTGGGCGAGTTTCGTGTAAATCGCCCCTGTCGGTTTCAGATCACTCTTAAAGAGCGTGAGGCCACTGACAGAAAAGCTCCCCGCATTGTAATCCTCATTTTTTTCGATAGTTTCTGCAAGTCCAATCAATCCCTTATATTCTTTAATTCGCGCAAGGGTAAGATGCGGTCTGAAGGGCCTGTCCTCTTTCTTAAAACCGTAACCCTCAAGCCCCGCATCGATCTCCGTCTGAAGGTTGATCAGTGCATCTGTGTCGCCATCTATTCCCAGCCACAAAACCCGGGGCCGGTTCACACTCGGAAATGCTCCCATACTTCTTACATTCAGCATCAGCGTTTTCATGTTTGCAACGTTATTTTTGACCACATGGGAAATATTTGCAACATCTGAATCATAAACATAGCCAAAAAATTTCAGTGTCAGATGCATGCCTTCCGGTCTTACCCAGCGCATGTCTCCCTGGATGGCCTTTCTTAAACGCTCCTGAATCTTGATAATCTCCTTGAATATTTCCTCGGGAGGGTCGATAGCCAAAAACGCCCTTATGGCTTTTTCATCGCTCATGCTGAAGCTCGCCTGTCAGGTATCTTTTAAGCATCATGAGTGCCGCCTGGGACATCATAGTCTTGTTTCTCCGTCGGTCCCACCGGAAGGTGTGATGCCGGCAGAAAGTTTCTGTTCCATCTGCAAGAGCAATAAAAACAGTTCCCACGGGCTTCTCCGCCGTTCCGCCTGTGGGGCCGGCAATGCCCGTTGTTGAAATCCCCAGATTGCATTTACCGAGTTTTCTTACGCCCTCTGCCATTAAGACGGCGGTCTCTTCGCTTACGGCGCCGAATTCTTTCAGCACATTTTCCGGCACTCCCAGGAGGTCGGCTTTGCAATCATTGCTGTAGGCAATGACACCTCTTTCAAGAAAGGCCGAACTGCCGGGCACATCCGTAAGGCGATCGGTGACCAGACCACCTGTGCACGACTCGGCAACAGCAAGGGTCAGATTCTTATCTGTCAGGCGTCCGGCAATGATGCCTTCGAGAGTATCCTGATCATAGGCGAAGATATACTGCTTAAGCCTTTCTGATACGCGCTCATCGGCAACTATGATTCTCTCTTTTGCGTCTTTTTCAGTTGCGGCTATCGCCGTGAGTACAATCTGTATCTCCGGGAAATTCGGATAAAAACCGATATTCACCCCGAGGCTGCCGAAATCAACATCAGCAAGAACCTGATCCACATTGGCCTCGGTGATGCCGGATAATTTGATGGTCCTGCTTTCCACATACCCTGCTGTGTCTCTAAATTCCTTTCTCATGATAGCGATAATTCCGTCGGGAACCATCCTCTTCACTTCCGACGGCACACCGGGAATGACAGCGATAATCTTTCCATCTCTCTTCAGAGAGTATCCCCAGGCCATTCCCACAGGATTTTTTATTGTCTCCGCCCCTTCAGGAATGTGGGCCTGCTTCTCATTGTTCGCCGTCCATTTGAGATGAAATTTTTCAAATCTGTCCCGGATATGTTTGAGGGCAGCCTGGTCGGTATAGATGCCCAGGCCAAAAGCCCTGGCTATGGCGGAAGTGGTGATATCATCTGCCGTAGGACCGAGACCGCCGGTGACAACCACGGCATCAGAAAGGGACATGATGTAGTCAAGTCCTTCCTTTATTGCACCCTGATCATCGGGAACGGACATTATGACGGATGTCTGCCATCCCTGTGCATGCAACTGGCGGGCAATGAAAGAAGAGTTTGTATCCTGGGTCTTCCCGCTGATCAATTCGCTGCCAATCGTCATTATGCCGACTTTCATATGAACATATCTTCAATCAGAAAAACATTCTGCCATACAATGTGAGATTTTATATGCCCCAGAATTTAATGATAAGGAGGAAAGCGATGTTGGCGTACATGCCTGCCACAACATCATCTATCACGACTCCATAGCCGCCGGGGAGCCTCCTCTGGAAATAGCCCGCGGGAAATACCTTGAAAATATCGAATAACCGGAAAAGGATGAACCCAATAAACACATGCAAGACTGTCGGAGCAACCAGGAACATGGTCCATTGAAAACCGACCATCTCGTCGATAACAATAAGAGATGTGTCCTTTTCGCCAAACATCCTCTCGGCTTTATTGGATACATAACACGCGAGTGAGGTGAAGGCCACTACAAATACAAAATACAGAATCCATGACAACCGGGAAAAGGCCAGATATATCGGTATGCCGACGATCGTGCCGGCAGTCCCCGGAGCGAAAGGGACAAGCCCGCTGCCGAAACCGGTGGCAAGAAACTTGATTAATCGGTCAAACAGAAAGGCACCTCTTCTCAGACGAGATATGTGACAGGTTTGTCTTTTTGGCAGCAACAATACCTTCTTTTCATAACCCTGTCAACGGCATTGAAAAACGTTTTGGTATCCTTTTCTTGACACAAAGAGGAATTTTCCCGTATACTTGGCCACTATAATGTTTATTCGTGAGAGATGAGAATCAAGATATCAACAGAATCACTGGATACCTTAAGCCGTGAAGGCTTGGCCCTGGGCTTATTTCTCGATGATAGGCCCCCGAAAGGTCACTGTGGCTTCGTGGACTGGCGCCTCAACGGCATGATTTCCAGAGAGATCGTCCGTGGTCATATCTCCGCAGCATTCATGGAGAAAATTATGATTGCCTCCCCCCCGCGTATTCCCGCCTCCAAGATTCTGCTTTTAGGTATGGGTACTTTAGCTGAACTTACTGACGATAAGCTTTATCAGGCAGGATATCATCTATCGGAGACAATGGAAGGCCTCCTCTGTAATGATTTCGCTTTTAATCTTCCCGCCGCCGGTCGGTGCCATTTGCCTGTATCTGCAATAACAGAATCAATGATTCGCGGATGTTTTGATTTTCTGTCCAGAGACATTGAAAAATGGGCGACGTCTTCCACAACTATCCTTGCCGATGAGTCCTATCTCGATGACGTAGTCAGCGGTTTGCATAATTTCAGGCTCAACGCCAGAGACATATCCATCATCGAAATTGAAGGTTCTCCGGAGAAAACAATTTTCTGATTCCTGCCGGCGCACCTAACCCTCAAGTCCGTTTCCCCATGGTATTCGTGCATTCCTTCCCTTCGAGAAAATCTTCTTGACAATAGAACGATAGTTCTATTAATCTACTTCTGTAAAAGAAACGCGGAGGTCATCCTGTGAGCGAAATCCTCTTCAGCCTTTATTCATGGCCCCAGGCCATTATCCATATAGATGGCGACGCCTTTTTTACATCATGCGAGGAGGCCATTCATCCTGAGCTTAGAGGCAAGCCCATCATCACAGGGGGAGAGCGGGGGATTGTAGCCTGCGCCAGCTATCCCGCAAAAAGGCTGGGGATCAAGCGCGGTGTTCCCCTCCATGAGGCAAGAGCCCTCTGCCCGGAGCTTGTCATCCTCCCATCCGACTATGAGACCTACAGCCTCTTTTCCCGGCGGATGTTCAACATCATAAGGCGCTTCACCCCCCAGGTGGAAGAATACTCCATCGACGAGGCTTTTGCAGACATCACGGGCATGCGCAGGGTCCACCATGCCTCGTACGATACCATCACCCTCCGTATAAAAAGCGAAATTCAACGGGAGCTGGGTATTACCGTATCGGCGGGACTGAGCCTCACCAAGGTACTTGCCAAGGTGGCTTCCAAGCATAATAAGCCGGACGGCTTTACCGCCATTCCCGGAAGATTGATTGCCCGGTATCTCAAGGACCTGCCGGTGGAGAAGGTATGGGGCATCGGCCACGCCACAGCCAGTTATCTGGAGAAAATGAAGGTCAGGACCGCGCTTGAATTTGCCAGGCTCCCGGAGCGCATCATAAAAGAACGCTTCACGAAGCCCGGGGTGGAGACATGGAGAGAGTTGCGGGGCGAATCCGTATACCCTGTATCACCGGAAGAGAAGAGCACCTATGCCTCTATCAGCAAGACGAAGACCTTTTCACCCCCAACATCCGACCGGGAATACCTCTTCGCCCATCTCCTGAGAAACCTGGAATCCGCCTGTATCAAGGCGAGGCGTTATGCCCTGGCTCCCCGGAAGATCATCCCCTTCCTGAAGAAAAATAATTTCGATACGGCGGGCTGCGAAGCAAAGCTAACACGTCCCTCCGTGTATCCCCTGGAACTCTCCCCCCTTCTCCAGGAGCTTTTTGACCAGATCTATGAGGAAAAGGAGATCTACCGGTCCACAGGCATTGTCCTTATCGACCTCGTACCCGATGCCCCCATTCAGTACTCCCTCTTTGAAGATCCGCTGAAAGCGGAGAAGATCAGGCAGCTCTATGAGGCGGCCGATATCCTAAGTGGGAAGTACGGGAAGCACACCCTTCACCTGGGCGGCTCGCACGCAATCGAGGTCTTCGGCAAAGGCAGGCGGGGAACGCCAACGGTGAGAGAACAAACCCGCATGTACGGTGAGACGAAGCGCAAACATGTGGGACTTCCCATCCTCCACGTGAAGACTTAGAAAATGTTTTCACAAGCGCAACGTAGCAAGGAAGATGCACACGTTGCGTTCTTTTCCTTGACAAATTCATATCACTGTGGGTAACTATGACCATAATTATGGTCAACTAAAATTGGAGTCAGATTATGAAAACACTTTCATTATCCGAGGCAAAAATGAAATTCAGTTCCATCGTGGACATGGTAAGTTCCACCGACGAGGAGATCGTTATCACAAAAAACGGGCGGCCCGCGGCCATTATCATCAGTCCTGATGAATATGAGAGCATCAAGGAAACAGCCAATATACGCTCAGACGCAGCATTGATGAAGGAAATCAGCCAGGGGCTTAACTCATTGAAGGCAAAACGGGCACAGGTCTTCACCCTTGACGAATTATGAAACCAATCCTTCATACACTGAAGATGCCGGAAGAAATAGCCGCTTTGATTCGGGGGATGCATCCGGAATTAAAGAAAAAAATCAAGGCAGGGCTCAAGGCAATCATGGAAGCGCCGCACACGGGCAAGATACTGCGGGACGAATTGGCGGGATTACGCAGTATGCGGGTCAGCAGGTTGAGGATAATTTATCGCGTTGCGAAAAAAGAGATTGAAATTGTCGCCATTGGTCCACGTATCAGGATTTACGAGGAAACATACAGGCTCC
>CAITLA010000283.1 GCA_903893135.1 uncultured Syntrophaceae bacterium
GAAAATTCTCGAGGTGTTTTCCGGACGCAGGTGGGTCTGGCTGCCGGTGGCTTGTCTCCTCGCCAGCGGGGTTTACGCGTACTTCGCATACTCGGGCAGGATGACGCCTGTCGCACGCAAACAAGGGGCAGCCCCTCCGGCGCGAGCTATGCCGGTTGTCACGGCAACTGCGGCAAAAGGCGACATCGGTATTTATCTTACCGGACTCGGCTCAGTCACGCCGCTCAATACCGTCACCGTGAAGAGCCGTGTCGACGGGCAGTTGATGAAGGTTCTGTTCAAGGAAGGGCAGGTTGTGGATAGAGGCACTCTCCTGGCAGAGATCGACCCACGCCCGTATGAAGCACAACTTACCCAGACATTGGGGCAGATGGCCCGTGATCAGGCGCTTCTCGCAAATGCCAGGCTGGACCTTCAGCGCTATCATGATCTCGCTGCAGAGGATTCCATCGCCAAGCAGCAGTATGATACGCAGAAGTCTTTAGTACGGCAACTGGAGGGAACCGTCAAGGTCGACCAGGGCCAGATCGACAATGCCAGGCTGCAGATAGTTTACTCGCGCATCACCGCGCCTATCAGCGGCAGGATCGGGTTGCGTCTCGTTGACCCTGGCAACATCGTTCGCGCGACTGATACCAACGGCCTCGCCGTCATCACGCAACTGCAACCAATAACCGTCATTTTCACGATTGCCGAAGACAACCTTCCCCCGGTGCTGGCCAAGCTCGAGTCCGGGGAGCGCATGCCGGTCATCGCACTCAATCGTGAGCAGACAAAAAAAATCGCTGAAGGATACCTGCTGACGGTTGATAACCAGATCGATCCGACTACCGGCACAGTCCGGCTCAAGGCGCTGTTTCCCAATAAGGACAATGAGCTCTTCCCTAACCAGTTTGTCAATGCACGCCTGCTTATCGGCGCCAAGAAGGGAACTACAGTGGTGCCCACTGCTGCCTTGCAACAGAGCACCCGTGGGACATTCGTTTATGTGGTGACTCCGGAACTGACCGCGGCGATGCGTGCTGTCAAAGTAGGCCCTGCCGAGGGGGATAACGTCTCTATCGACGAGGGGCTGTCGCCGGGCGAGCTCGTTGTGGTGGAAGGGGCGGATAGGCTGCGTGAGGGCAACAAGGTCGAGTTGCAGGGTCAGGGCGCCAACAACTCCGGCAAAGGCAAGTAATGAACCCTTCGCGCACTTTCATCCTGAGGCCTGTCGCGACGACCCTGCTGATGGTCGCTATTCTACTGGCGGGCTTCGTCGCGTACCGCCAGTTGCCTGTCTCCGCCTTGCCGCAGGTGGATTATCCAACCATCCAGGTATTCACCTTTTATCCCGGCGCGAGCCCCGATGTCATCGCTTCATCCATAACATCTCCCCTTGAGCGTCAGTTCGGCCAGATGCCCGGCCTCAGACAGATGACGTCAACGAGTTCCGGCGGCAGTTCGGTCATTATACTTCAGTTCAGCCTTGACCTCAGCCTGGACGTTGCCGAACAGCAGGTACAGGCGGCTATCAATGCATCCGCCACCTTCCTTCCGAGGGATCTTCCGAACCCGCCGGTCTATAGTAAAGTCAATCCGGCTGATGCGCCGATACTTACTCTGGCCCTGACTTCCGACACGCTGCCTCTCCCGCAGGTGGAGGACCTTGCGGATACACGGCTCGCACAGAAGATATCGCAGCTTACCGGTGTAGGGCTTGTCAGCATCAGCGGCGGGCAAAGACCGGCTGTCAGAATACAGGCAAACCCTACGGCCCTTGCGGCCTACGGCCTGACCATGGAGGACCTGCGCGCCGTGATAGCCTCAGCCAATGTAAATCAGGCAAAGGGGAGTTTTGACGGGCCGCGGCAGTCTTCTATTATCGGCGCCAACGACCAGCTCCTGTCGAGCAAAGAGTACAGACCACTGGTAGTTGCCTATCGCAACAATGCCCCTGTGGTGCTTTCCGACGTTGCCGATGCCATCGACGATGCGGAAAACGTAAAGCTCGCGGCATGGATGAATGACGCTCCTGCGGTGATCGTCAATATACAGCGGCAGCCGGGCTCGAATGTCATCGAGGTTGTGGACCGTGTCAAGAAGCTGCTGCCGCAATTGCAGAGTTCCCTTCCTTCCTCCATTCAGGTTTCTATACTTACGGACCGCACGACGACAATCCGCGCGTCCGTTCATGACGTGCAGTTCGAACTGATGCTGGCAGTGGCTTTGGTCGTAATGGTCATCTTTCTGTTTCTCCGCACCCTGTCGGCAACATCCATCCCGAGCGTTGCTGTCCCGCTTTCCTTGGTAGGCACCTTCGGAATCATGTATCTTCTGGGGTTCAGCCTGAACAACTTGACGCTGATGGCCCTCACGATTGCGACGGGCTTCGTGGTGGATGACGCCATCGTCATGATCGAAAACATTGCCCGGTACATAGAGCAGGGCGAATCACCGCTTCAGGCGGCTCTCAAGGGTTCGGAGCAGATTGCCTTCACGATTGTATCTCTGACCGTCTCCCTTGTTGCCGTTCTCATCCCGCTTCTCTTCATGACTGATGTGGTGGGGAGGCTTTTCCGAGAGTTTGCCATCACCCTCGGCATTACGATCCTGATCTCCGCAGTCGTTTCGCTTACGTTGACGCCGATGATGTGCGCGAGATTGCTGAAGCACAAGCCGGAGGAACAGCAGAAGAGGCTCTACCGTGTATCGCAACATATGTTCGACCGGATAATCGCGGCCTACGGCAGGTCTCTTAAGTGGGTGCTCAAGCGCCAGACGGCAACGCTCGTCGTGGCAGTGGCAACGCTCGTCTTTACGGTTCTCCTGTATATTGTCATACCGAAAGGTTTCTTTCCCGTCCAGGATACCGGGCTTATCCTCGGCATTTCGGAAGGGCCGCAGTGGACATCGTTCGGGGCAATGGCCGAGAGGCAGCAGTCCCTCGCTCAGACGATCCTCCGCGACCCCGCCGTGCAGAGCCTGTCCACGTTTATCGGGGTGGACGGCACCAATACAACCCTGAATAGCGGGCGCGTCCTCATCAACCTGAAACCGCTCTCTCAACGCGATGCGAGTGCCAGTGAGATTATTCGCCGCCTGCAGCCTGAACTTGCGAAACTCAACGGAATTAACCTCTACATGCAGCCCGTTCAAGACCTCACGGTCGAAAGCCGCGTGAGCCGCACACAGTACCAGTACAGCCTGGAAGACCCGAATGCCGACGAGCTCAACCTCTGGGCCCCAAGACTTGTTGACGCATTGCGCGAGCTGCCGGAACTTCGCGACGTGAGCAGCGACCAGCAGAACGAGGGACTGCAGGCCTCGCTTGTGATTGACAGGGCCACGGCGTCACGCCTCGGAATTACCCCGCAGCTCATCGACGATACACTCTACGACGCGTATGGCCAGAGGCTTGTATCAACGATGTTCACACAGTTGAACCAGTATCGAGTCATCCTTGAAGTCAAACCGGAATTCAAGGTGCATCCTGAGAAACTGGGCGCCCTCTATGTCCGAAGCGCAAGCGGCGGGCAGGTGCCCCTCGGCGCGTTTACGCAGTTCAAGGAAACTATGGGTCCGCTTAGCATCAGCCATCAGGGGCAGTTTCCGGCAATAAACCTCTCCTTCAATCTCGCGCCGGATGCATCCCTTGGGGATGCAATCACGGCAATCGATTCAGCCACGAAGAAGCTGGGAATGCCGGTGAGCATCCGGGGGAGCTTCCAGGGCACGGCCCAGGCCTTCCGATCATCACTCGCTAATGAGCCCATCTTGATCCTCGCGGCGCTGATAACGGTTTACATCGTCTTAGGAGTGCTGTACGAAAGTTACATCCACCCCGTGACGATCCTCTCCACACTGCCTTCCGCAGGGGTGGGAGCGCTTCTTGCCCTGATGATATGCCGCACGGAGTTCAGCGTCATTGCCCTGATCGGCATCATCCTCCTTATCGGCATCGTGAAGAAGAACGGCATCATGATGGTGGACTTTGCCCTCGATGCCGAGCGCAAGGAAGGGAAAAGCCCGGAAGATGCCATCTATCAGGCCTGCCTGCTCAGGTTCCGGCCGATCATGATGACGACCATGGCAGCGCTCCTGGCGGCGCTGCCTTTGGCAATAAGCACCGGCGTGGGCGCAGAGCTTCGCCGCCCCCTCGGCATTTCCATAATCGGAGGCCTGGTTGTGAGCCAGGTGCTCACTCTGTACACAACGCCCGTCATCTATCTCTGGTTCGACCGGCTGGCAGGGCGCTTCGCCGGAAATCGCTCCAGCGAAGCAAATATCGAGGACAGCGAAAAATGAGCGGCGCGAATTTCTCAGCCCCTTTCATCAGGAGGCCGGTCGCGACAACCCTTCTGACTATAGGAATGGTTCTCGCCGGGCTGATAGCCGTGCGTTTGCTTCCTTTGTCCCCCCTGCCGCAGGTGGACTATCCGACGATCTCCGTATCTGCGGCCCTGCCGGGGGCGAGTCCGGAGACAATGGCAACATCGGTGGCGGCGCCGCTGGAGCGGCAGTTTGCACATATTGCGGGCGTCACCGAGATGACGTCGACCAGCTACCTCGGCTCCACATCCATCGTCCTGCAGTTCGACCTGGACCGCAACATCAATGGAGCGGCGCGCGACGTTCAGGCCGCAATCAACGCAGCCCGAAGCTACCTGCCGGCGGCGCTTCCTTCGAACCCGAACTATCGCAAGGTAAACCCGGCGGAGGCGCCTATCCTCATTCTGGCCCTCACCTCCGATACGGTCAGAAAGGAACAGATGTACGACGCGGCATCGACCATCCTCCAGCAAAAACTCTCTCAGGTGGAAGGTGTCGGACAGGTAATAGTCGGCGGCGGTTCATTGCCGGCGGTGCGCGTGGAGTTGAATCCCCTGTCCTTGAGCAAATACGGGATCGGCTTTGATGATGTGCGCACTGCCCTCAGCAACACCAACGTGAACCGGCCCAAAGGACAACTGGCAAACGGCGAGAAGACATGGGAGATCAAAACGAATGATCAAATGTACAAGGCGGAACTGTACCGTCCGATCATCGTTGCCTACCAGTCGGGGGCAGCGGTAAGACTGTCTGATGTTGCCGACGTGCAGGATTCGGTGGAGGATATAAGGAACGCGGGTCTGGTAAACGGCAAACCCTCCATTATGGTTATCGTGTTCCGTCAGCCAGGGGAAAATATCATAGAGACCGTGGACCGAGTCGTTGAGCTCTTGCCGCAGCTTGAAGCGTCCATCCCCGGGGCAATAAACCTCTCCGTCGTTCTCGACCGCACGACGACAATCCGCGCCTCATTGAAGGATGTCGAGCGCACCCTTGTCGTTTCCGGCATACTCGTGATCCTGGTGGTGTTCGCATTCTTGAGGCATTTTCGGAGCGCCCTCATTCCGAGCATTGCCGTGCCCGTATCGCTCATAACCACCTTCGGAGTCATGTACCTCTGCGGCTACAGCCTGGATAACCTTTCCCTCATGGCGCTCACAGTTGCCACGGGTTTTGTCGTGGACGATGCGATTGTCGTCCTCGAAAACATCACCCGTCACCTGGAAAAAGGCGTACCTTCCCATCAGGCTGCCTTGCTGGGAGCGCGGGAGATCGGCTTCACCGTCCTTTCGATCAGCGTTTCCCTCGTGGCGGTTTTTATCCCCATCCTGCTCATGGGAGGGATGTTGGGACGTCTCTTCCGCGAATTCGCCGTGACGCTCTCCGCCGCCATCATGGTGTCTCTCGTGGTGTCACTGACTCTCACACCCATGATGTGCTCATACCTTCTGAAAACGGAAAAAGTCCGAACCCCCGGACGGCTGTTTAATTTAAGCGGGCGTCTGTTTGACGGGATGCATCACGGTTACGAACGAAGCCTGTCCTGGGCCCTGAAACACCCGCGACTCATGCTTTCCCTGATGCTCTCCACAATTGTGCTCAGCGTCCTGCTGTTCATCATCGTCCCGAAAGGATTCTTTCCCCAGCAGGATACGGGCCGCTTGAACGGCACAATCCTGGCGGCCCAGGACATCTCGTTTCAATCGATGAGAGAAAAAATGACGGCGATTGTCGACATCATCGGAAAGGATCCCGCTGTGGAAACGGTCGTCGCATTCACCGGCGGCTCCGGCGGGCGCGCGACGACTAATACGGGACGGATGTTCATCGCCCTGAAACCGATGGAAAAAAGAAAGGTGAGCGCCGACCAGGTAATCGCGAGGCTTCGCAAGAAAATCAGCAGCGTTCCGGGAGCGCCTGCATACCTCCAGGCCGTGCAGGATGTGCGTGCCGGGGGGAGGATGAGCGGAGGCCAATACCAGTACACGCTCCAGGGGGAAAACCTGATCGATCTCATGACATGGTGCCCCCTTATAGAACAGCGATTGCGCGAGATTCCCGGTATTGTCGACGTTAACAGTGACCAGCAGAACAAAGGACTTCAGGCGTCGCTCGTTATCGATCGCGCCACGGCGTCACGCCTGGGCGTCAGCCCGCAGGTAATAGACGATACGCTTTACAGCGCCTTCGGCCAGCGGCAGGTATCGATCATGTATACGCCGCTGAATCAGTACCACGTGGTGATGGAGGTGGAACCACGCTTCTGGCAGCGTCCGGACACACTCCGCTATATCTATGCGCCGGCATCGACCGGGGCGCTCGTTCCCTTGAGCGCCTTCACCCATTACGATATGACGCAGACTGCGCTCGCAGTTAGCCATCAGGGACAATTCCCCGCAGTGACGCTGTCATTCAACCTCGCGCCGGGGCTTGCCTTAGGCGACGCGGTGAAGGCGATCGAGTCCGCCACACGGAAGATGGGATTACCTTCGAGCATTCACGGCAGCTTTCAGGGGACGGCCCAGGTATTTCAGGCATCCCTCGCCAATCAGCCTCTCCTGATCCTTGCCGCGCTGATAGCGGTCTACATCGTCCTTGGCGTGTTGTATGAGAGCTACATCCACCCGCTTACCATACTCTCAACGCTGCCGTCGGCGGGTGTCGGGGCATTCGTAGCCTTGCTGATCTCAGGTACAGAGCTTACCATCATCGCCCTGATCGGACTTGTCCTGCTCATCGGCATCGTAAAGAAAAACGGCATCATGATGGTGGACTTTGCCCTGGCGGCGGAACGCAATGAAGGGAAAAGCCCGGAAGACGCCATCTATCAGGCGTGTCTGCTGCGGTTCCGGCCGATCATGATGACAACCATGGCGGCCCTCCTGGGAGCGCTGCCCCTTGCCATTGGATTCGGCGTCGGGTCCGAGCTCCGCCGTCCCCTCGGTATCGCCATCGTCGGCGGGTTGATCTTCAGCCAGATGCTTACGCTCTATACAACTCCGGTGGTATATCTCTATCTTGACCGCCTGCGGCTCCGCTTGGAAAGAAGAAAGACGGAGAGGAAGCGGCCGGCTCTACATAATGTGCCTGCGGGAGCGGCAGATGTGCGGTGATGGGATTCGGAAGGCGGCAGGTTCAAAAAAATCGTTGTTTGCATGAGTTCGTCTTGGTAAGATGAGCCGTCTAAAAGGAATAACTTATGATTCGTGCTAAATCAGGTTATCGAGAATGGATAAAGCCGCGCAGCCTTGCAATTGCTGCCATTGCAGGGGCGCTTGTCATTTTCATTGCCTGTGCAGTCGGACCTGACTATGTGAGACCAAAAGCCGAAGCGCCCGCTGCCTACAAGGAAGCAGCGGACTGGAAGGTGGCACAGCCGCAGGAGGCCGTAGTCCGCGGGGCCTGGTGGAAGATATTCAAGGATACTCAACTTGACGCCCTCGAAGAGCAGGTCAATATCTCTAACCAGAATGTTGCCGCGGCGGAAGCGCAATTCAGGCAGGCGCGCGCCCTCGTGCAGGCTGCGCGGGCCGGATATTTTCCCAATGTCGCAATCGGAGCCTCTGCCGCGCGTTCCCTCGGATCATCTAATGCCGGCAACGCTCTTGGTACGACGAACCAGGTTTCCGACTTGCTATTGACGGGAACCGCCTCGTGGGAACCGGATATCTGGGGCAAGGTCCGCCGCACCGTCGAAGCGAGCGAGGCCGGCGCCCAGGCAAGCGCAGCGGACCTCGAATTGATCCGCCTCAGCACTCAGGCCGCACTGGCACAGAGCTATTTCCAGCTCTGCGCCCTTGACGCTCAGAAGAAGATTCTCGACGCAACGGTTGCCGCCTATAAGAAAGCTATGGAGATGACCAATAGGCGCTACGCGAGCGGCGTGTCATCCAGGGCCGACGCCCTTCAGGCGGAAACGCAGTTCAAAACCACACAGGCGCAGGCGATTGATGTGGGCGTGCAGCGCGCCCAACTGGAGCACGCAATCGCACTGCTCGTCGGCAAACCCGCGTCTGCTTTATCCATCCCTGTAACGCCCCTCGCTGCGACGCCGGTCGCCGTACCTTTCGGTATTCCGTCGGAGCTCCTCGAACGGAGGCCTGACATCGCCGCTGCGGAACGGCGCTTAGCCGCAGCGAATGCCCAGATCGGGGTTGCCAAGGCGGCCTATTTCCCGAATATTGTCTTGAACGCGACGGGCGGATTTGAATCGTCGCATCTGTCCGACTGGCTCTCCTGGCCGAGCCGCCTGTGGTCCGTTGGCCTGGGCCTGACGCAGAGCGTGTTCGATGCGGGACTGCGGAGCGCCCTCACGGACCAGGCACGGGCAGCCTATGACGCTACCGTAGCGTCTTATCGTCAAACTGTACTCGGGGGATTTCAGGAAGTGGAGGACAATCTCGCTGCGCTCCGGATACTTGAGGAGGAATCTCGCATCCAGGGCGAAGCGGTAAGCGCCGCGCGACGATCCATGGAGTATAGCATGAACCAGTACAGAGCCGGAACCATCAGCTATCTCGAAGTGGTCACTGTGCAAACTATCTTGCTCGTAAACGAAAGAACCGCCATCGATATCCTCGGCCGCCGGATGGCCGCCAGCGTGCTCTTGATCAAAGCGATCGGCGGCGGCTGGAGTTCCTCCGCGCTCCCGTCAAACAAGGATCTCAACAGCAGCAAGAGTGACAAGCGTGATTAGTCAAGTACAGGCTGGTCCGAATCGCAAAGATATCTACTCACCAATGATTTTCACAAGAGCCCTTTTCCTTCTCCTGCCGTCAAATTCTCCGTAAAAAATTTGTTCCCAGGGGCCGAAATCGAGTCTGCCGTTTGTAATCGCAACGACGACCTCCCTTCCCATGATCTGCCGCTTGAGGTGTGCATCCCCGTTATCCTCACCGGTGCGATTGTGACGGTACTGCGATACCGGTTCATGGGGCGCCAGCTTTTCCAGCCATTCTTCATAGTCCTGATGGAGGCCGGACTCATCATCGTTGATGAAAACGGAACTCGTAATGTGCATCGCGTTTATAAGTGCAAGGCCCTCGGTTATGCCGCTATCTCTGAGGCATTGTTCCACCTGCGGTGTAACGTTTACGAAAGCTCGACGGGTTGGAATATTGAACCAAAGTTCTTTCCTGTAACATTTCATTCTTTATTCTCCTTATGCGAAATGCAAAATTAAATTCGATTTTGTTAAGCGAATGGGTGAACTCTTCAAAATATTGCTCAAAAAATACCGGGTTTTCTTCTTGAAAGCAACACGGAAAATCGAAGACAGGAGATATGCCAGGCTTCAAATACAAAGCAGTAAAGAGAAAAGGAAAGTGATATTGGGATTCTTAGGTTGCGGCTTCTTCGTTTATTTCCGATTGTAATGGAGCATGGAGGGTCAAAATTTCAAAAACAACACTTCAGGAAGGCAGCCGTAGGCTGTATCGGAGATATTTCTGCACCGAGGGATACAAAATGGCAGAAATCTGACTTTGAATGTGGTACAACTAATGTGGGCACGTCACGATGTACACTGAGTGGAAAAGATAAAAGATTATTTGGGAAGAGTCACTCTAAAATTGAAGTGTCAACTTCAAACTATAGGAAGGTAATCCATGAGGCTCAAAATACCCTACTACGCCCAGAGTTCCGAATTCAGCTGTGGTCCCGCCTGTGTGCTGATGATTTTCAAATTTTTTAACACCCACCTCAAGCTGAATCGCACCCTGGAGTTTGAGGTATGGCGTCAATGCAACATGATCGGAGTAAAAGGCGCAGACCCTTTCGGGATGAGTGTCCCGTTGTTGGATGCCGGCTATGAGGTCCGCCTGTTAACGCAACGCAGGAGTATGATCGACACTGATTTGTGGAGGAGCAGGATGCAGGAACTTAGGTTGACCCCGGAAGACGAGGATTTAGCTGTTTTCGGTATTACCGAGAACAAGAAACGCGCTCTGGGTCGTGGATTGACTGTGGTGCACAGCCGATTGACGGTCGAGCGGGTCGCTAAGTCCTTCTATGAAGGGTTCATCCCGATAGCATTGGTACACATGGGAGTGGTACACCAGCTGGACATACCTCATTGGGTAGTAGTGACGGATATCGGAGATGATCACGTCGCCTTCAATGACCCCTATCCTCCCAAAGGGGGAAAGAACATTTGCGTGAGCCGAGAGGAATTCCAGCAGATGCTTGGTAATGTTGGAACTCGGTTCGGTCTCAGCCCATCGGTTATCTTTATCAGAAACTGCGACCAGTGAAGGAACCGAACTTTGCAAATACAAAGAGGTAAACCCGAGACTTTAAGATTTTATCGTAAGGCAGTAAGACTTCAGCTTCTCAACGGGATGATAGGATTTTTTCGATTGGGCCAGGGTGGCAAGGCCCATATCGCTCTCTTTGTTCATAAACACATATCCATGGAAGAGTTCCTTAGCACACTCATTGTCCAGAAACTGGTAAAGACCTTTGATGTAGGGATAGGCCTTTTCAAAATTGAGGACGCCCATATCCTGCGTTAAATGGGACATGATGGCAAAGGCGCAGATCTCACCGTCTATCCGGACACACAACCCTCGCCAGTCCAGCTCTTCTATGGTATGGAGCGCCTCAATCACAGCCGCCTTCTCACAGGTCATATTTTTCTCCTGCTCTTTGTCGCATTCCTGCAGATCACACCATTTTTCAAGAAAGTCGAGACACTCGGGAACATCTTTTTCTGTAAGCATCCCCGCGGCGACCCGGTTGTGATGAAGATATTCACGTGTAAACTGGTGAATCAGATTCCGTTTTTTTGCGTATCGATTTCCCTTGAGTTCGACAAGATCCTGGGTGAGATAGAGATAGTCCTCATACTCCTTCTGCTCAGTGATATCAAAATAAGAACGGAGGGCGCTCTCTCCCACCTCTTGCAGATAATCCCCGGGAACGAAACTGATCCGCTCGCATCCCATCGCCATGACCAGTTCTTTCAGGGCAGCGGGTGCAGGCCGACCATTGCCGCCCACGGGCAGAATCAAGTATCCTTTGTCGTCATGGTCCCTGATTTTCCTGGTCACGACGATCACCTCGCCATCTACAATCTC
>CAITLA010000284.1 GCA_903893135.1 uncultured Syntrophaceae bacterium
CCACAAACCAGCCCGAAAGGATCCTCGTCGCCGCATTGGAAAAGGCGAGAGAACTCACCGCGCCGGCAGCCGCCATGGCTGTAAGACCCTGATCCCTTCCAAAACCGGCAAGGTGACCGATGACCATCAGACCGGCAAAGGCGCCACAGAAATAGGCCAGGTACAGTAACCAGAATTTCGCATCCTTGGTGGCCTCCTCGTGTGTAAAGTCACGGGTAACCTTTGGCGCAGCCGCACCCGCAGCAGGAGCAGGAGGCGACCAGCCGGGCGGCTTATATCCCGCCGGGGGAACCTTCAGAAATGCACCGGCGACAAGAGCCATAAGCCCCATGCCAATACCGCAGTAAATGAAAACGTAGCGCCAACCCAACCCTGGGGCCTGAATAATGTATGTTGCCAAGGGACCCATGATGAATGAACCGAGTCCCAGACCTACAACCGCAAACCCCGTCGCTAACGCCCTCCTGTCAGGCCACCACTTCGGCGCCGTGGCAATTGGCGGCAGGTAGATAATACCACCTCCAAAGCCCGCAATAAGACCGTATGTAATATAAAGTTGCCACTTTGCCTGGATGAATCCGGACAGAACAAATCCGATACCCAAGATGATGCCGCCCGCCATAACGACCGGCCTTGGCCCGAACTTGTCGCTGATACGACCTGCGGGAAACGTCATCAACCCGAAAACCAGACAGCAGATCGCAAAGGCCATGGCGATCTCCGCACGGGACCACCCAAATTCCGCGTTCAATGGTTTAATGAACACGCTCCACGCATACAAAAGGGCACCGCACGTCGTACTACTCAATAATCCCAATAAAAGAGGTACCCATCTCGGCTGAGTAGCTTTTACTTCTTCCGCCATTATCAAACCCTCCTTTCAACAAATAAGAACATTAATAAAAAATGTTAGATAATAATGACTTACGATTTTTTGTCATCGCAAACGATGGGTTATTTTTGTAGTTTGCCACTTCGTTTCGCAATGATTTCTTTCACCGTTTATAAATAATGCCCTCTCCTACCCTCCTTTCAATAATGATTATAATCAATAAATTATTTTTTGACAACCCTTTTTAAAAATAGCCCTCAGCCTCAATGACGTCTCTCAGGAGTCTTAGACATTCATCCGTCGGTTCCGCTTTTTCCCTATAGTCGGGAGAACCATCCTTATATCCTATGCTCGTAATAAAATCAACCTGTTTAGAGAACCTTCTCTTTTCCAGAGCCATGATGGCGATTATCTTTCCGTAAGTCGTGCTTTCTGTCTCTTTTTTTGAAAGTGATGTCTTGGCCGCTATTTTATATCGGAAACGCCGGCCGCAATTTACTTAACTGTCACCTCCTATAGAGAGCAAATTTTCTTTACAAATAAACTACAAATATTTATGGGGGTTTTTTTCTTTTTGAGTTGTGATTGCAGCATCATCATAAAAAAGTTCGCAACTTGATTTAGATCGTGCAATATGGATATTGGCAACTGATATTGTCAATAATGGTGGACTACATTAAAGTGTTGCATTTGTAACATTTCAAAAGATCAATGTCAACTATTTTCTGACTATTTTCTGACAACATATTTTCTGAAATTGGTCCTAAATTTCTCTGGTAATCTTGATGATCCCACAAAGCATATGCTGCATAACATGCGGCGACCTTTTGCAAAGCCAACAAATTTATCATTGTAATATGCGCAAAAACCGACTAAGTAAAAAAAGATTCCAGCTTTGATTTGAGAGGTTTTATCTGACAGATGGAGGATGAAAGCAAAATTATAGAAAATATGACAGCCATCCTGCGCGAGAAGGCCAGGGAACTCTACCCGGAAAAAATATTTGATTATGGAACGAATCCTGAAAATTACGGCTCCATAGATAGTCCTGACGGCTACGCGGAAAAGTCCGACGAATGCGGTAAGGACATTAAGATGTTTCTTCGCGTAATGCACGGGAAAGTTGAAGATTCAAGATTCATTGCCGAGGGGTGCATATTTACAATTGCTGCCTGCAATGCAGCGGCGGAGATGTCCAAGGGAAAAACAATCCGTGAATGCCTCAAGATAAACAGGAGTTCGATTTCGGAACATCTGGGAGGTCTGCCTTACGACCATGACCACTGTGCTCTTCTGGCGGCTCTTCTGTTCCAGAAGGCATTGAGAAGCTACATGGAAAAAAACAAAAAAGAATAGTTGTCCCAATCCAAAACAATATGATGCAAATTTGCACTGTCGAGTTGCTTTATTTATGGACTCGGCGCATGATATATAATCAAAATATGAATGGGGTGATAATCTTTGGATAAAGCGACTATTCCGGATAATGTATATGATATTGTAATCATTGGCGGAGGACCCGCCGGTTTGACAGCGGGCATTTATGCGTCGAGGGCCAGTCTCAGAACTCTGATGATAGAAGGCGCCTCTTCCATAAGCCAGATAACCGTTACGGATATAGTAGAAAATTATCCGGGCATGCCCGAAGGTATTGGCGGCTTTGAACTTGTTGAGCGATTTAAGAAACAGGCTCTCCAATTCGGGCTGGAGATAGCATCAGAGGACGTCACTGGCATTGCCAAGACCCACTGGGGAAATGCGGAAGGATGGAAGGTAACATCAGCAGGGAGAGACTACGAGGCGCTTGCCGTCATTGTAGCGACGGGGGCATACTGGCGAAAATTGGGAGTCCCGGGGGAAGATGTCTTTGTAGGCAAAGGGGTCTCGTACTGCGCGACCTGCGACGGTCCCATTTACAGGAACAGGGATGTTGTGGTCGTAGGAGGTGGAGATGCTGCCGTTCAGGAAGCTGTCTTTCTCACCAGGTTTGCCAACAAGGTCACCATCGTTCATCGCCGCAACCGACTGCGGGCGACAAAGGCCCTTGAGAAGAGGGCCCTTGCCAACAGCAAAATTGAATTCGCCTGGAATTCTGTGGTTGAGGAAATATCAGGAGGAAGTGTTGTCGAAAAGGTTAAGATCAGAGACGTTAAGTCACCTGATATGGGGAGGGAGATACCCGCCCAGGGGGTGTTTATATTCGTTGGCCTGACACCGAAAACGGATCTGGTTCGCGGCATCCTAGATCTCGACGACGGCGGATATATTGTTGCAGACAGAGATATGCAGACTTCGGCGAAGGGTATATTTGCCGGAGGTGACTGTATAAGAAAAAGTCTTCGTCAGGTAGTCACGGCATGTGGAGATGGGGCAACGGCGGCAGCTTCCGCGCAGCACTATGTCGAGGAGTTGAAAGGTGAATCCTATTAGCTGGCAGTATCTTCCCGAGCGCATGAGTCCGATTATCTTTGAGATCGGTTCCTTTCAGATTCGCTATTACAGCCTCATGTATCTTATCGCATTTCTCTTGACCTATATTCTCGTCTCTTACCGGATAAAACGTGAGGATTATACGTATTCAGCAGAAATGATTCAGGACTTCTTCATCTGGGCCATCACGGGGCTTATAGTCGGCGCAAGATTCGGTTATGTCCTTTTTTACAATTTTGGCCATTACATAAAATATCCCCTTGAGATTATCCTCCCTTTCGATTTCGCTCACGGTATGCAATACGTTGGCATCAGCGGCATGTCCTACCACGGGGGCGCCATCGGCGTGCTTATATCGTCAGTTATTTTTTGCCGTAAACATAAGATAGACTTCTGGCGGTTTGCTGACCTATTTTGCCCTGCCATCCCTCTTGGATATACCTTTGGAAGAATCGGTAATTTCATTAATGGCGAGCTTTACGGCAGGATTACCGCCATGCCGTGGGGCATGTATTTCCCGCTGGATTTGACCCATCAACTGCGTCACCCTTCCCAGCTCTACGAGGCGCTTTTCGAGGGAGTTTTTCTCTTCATCGTCCTCTGGAGTATCAGAAAGAAAAGTCCTTTTGATGGCTTCATCTTTGCCCTCTATCTTTTCGGTTACGGTTTAGTTCGCTTTATCATCGAGTTTTTGCGCGAGCCGGATTCGCAACTGGGGCTCTTCGGGGGAATCTTGAGCATGGGACAGATGCTCTGTATCCTGATGATGCTTGCCGGCGGCTGTGTCTATTTTTTCGGATGGAAACGAAAGACATGGCACGTAAGACCGGCGTAATAGGATAATCGTTGACGGAGCTCTCGCTAATGGCACACGAAATTACCTTGCGCAGTCCTCTGAGATCACAATTAAAATTATGGAAGAAACTATACCAGGCCAAGTATCGCTATCAGGAAGGACTTTTTCTTGCTGAAGGCTATAAAGTCGTCCAGGGATTGCTCAACAGTAAATGGAAAACCGGGGCAATTCTGGTGATGGAGAAAAAAAGCTCAGACTGGCATGCTTTTCTTTCCACTATTCCGCAAGGAATTGACGTTTACGGACTATCGGAAAGAGAATGGGATACATTAAGTCAGGATAAAGAACCAGAGGGTGTCATGGCGGTCGTAGCCATGCCTGCGCGCGCCGACACCGACGCACTGCTGGTGCACGGTTCGGGTCATATTCTCCTCTTGTATCGGATAGGCAATCCCAACAATGTGGGCGCCGTGGTGCGAGCCGCACACTGGTTCGGTATAGAAACAATAATACTCAGTAGCGGTTCCGCAGATTTTACAAATCCCAAATGCGTACGATCCGCCATGGGAACTCTTTTCAATATGAGAATGATACAGGATGTCAATTTTGCTGAAACCCTGCCGATAATCAAAGAACATTTTTTTCTCGTGGGCTCTCACATAAAAAAAGGTATAGTGCCGCATGCGTGTAAACAAAGAACGGCCCTCCTCTTGGGCAGTGAAAGTCACGGATTGCCGGAAGCCTTGATCCGTTTGGCTGATGAGCTGTGGCACATCCCCGGTGCGGAAAGAGCGGATTCCCTCAGTCTGCCTCAGGCAACGGCAATCATGATGTATGAATGCACGAAATAGGGGTCAGGGGACAGGGGTGAGAAAAATGGGATCGTATATTCAGATCATTACAACGACAGACAAGAAAGAAGACGCAGAAAGAATTGCCACGTGCCTGGTTGAGAAGAGGCTCGCAGCCTGTGTGCAGATAGCGGGGCCCATAACCAGTCTCTACAGATGGAAGGGGAACATCGAAAGAGCCCAAGAGTGGCAATGCTGGATAAAAAGTAAAGAGGCTCTTTACAAAGAAATTGAAAAAGCCATCAAATCTGTTCATCCTTATGAAGTGCCGGAAATCATCGCTATGCCAATTGTCGCAGGGAGCCGTGACTATCTGGAATGGCTTGA
>CAITLA010000285.1 GCA_903893135.1 uncultured Syntrophaceae bacterium
CCATCCGCATCGACATATATTTGCATTCATGACCTTCTCAGTAAAAAAACTGGAATTCAGCTTCAGTCATCCAAAATCTCTTTGACTCGGCCTATTATGCCGCCTTGTAGGCGCACCTTGATGCCATGAGGATGACTGATCGATTTTGTGAGAATATCCTTGACGATGCCTTCAGACAGTTCACAACTGGACTGATTCTGCTTCTGGACGACCCTCACATGCATCCCAGGTTTAATGTTTGATCGGTTATTTCCATTCATAGTTAATTTCCTTTCGCACGGCTGTAACCGCTACCGCGCTAACTGGTATCCGGACGGGGCATGCACGCTGTTCCCTGTAGTTTAGCTTTTTTGTGAAAGCCTTTTTTCGAAGGAGTGTTATTCAATGCCGGTGATGGCGGTAACGGACTTTTCTGGGACAAGCATGCAGCTTTCTGTGATCTTTATACCGATCCTGTCGAGCTGGAGCAGGCCGAATATAACTTTTTGGGCTTCCAGAAATAAATCGCCATAGCCTGCAGAATATCGTTTTCCCAGGAGTCTCCTGTTTTCTCTCCTTAACGACTGGTTGAAATAGTCCACGATCCAGTCCAGGGCGGCGTCGACTATCTCGCTCGCTGCTGCATCCAACACGATACCGCGGGTCACATTCGCACCAGCGGCATCTTCCTCTATGGCGTGCATGATTTCCCGGCCGGCTGTGGCTCCCATCAGGACTATCTCATCGCAGTTGGCAAGAAACTTCGCAAGTTGACGACTTTCAAATTCTGCACCGTCAGGAAGGATAATCATGGAGCCTTTAATCTCCGTGATAGGCATGCGCAAGCCCGCACCCTTCAGGTGAATGAGTGATGAGGCGTCCCCTATGTACCGTTCTATCTCTTCTTTCCGCGCCGGTGGTACTTCTGTAACGCCTTTTACAAAGCCCAGACGTCTGTATATATTTTTGCGCGGTACGGGGATTGATATGGATTCAAAAAAAAGGACAGGCGCCATGAGAGATTATACGAAGACTCCTTTCCCGTGTGCGGTTCCTGTGGAATGCCTTTTCGGTTATACTTTTTTCTTTGCGATGTGCTTCATCAAACCACCGTCGCTGACAAGTTGCTGCATGAACGGTGGAATGGGTTCTATACGAAGCGGACCTCTATTGCTGTCTAAAATCCTGATGCTTCCATTATCACCGTCCACTTCAATTTCCTGGCCATCGGAAACTAAATCCCACAAATCCCTCGATTCAAAAATGGGCAGTCCGATGTTGAAAGCATTACGGTAAAATATGCGGGCAAAACTCTTGGCGATGACGCAGGAAATACCGGCGGTCTTGATGGCGATAGGCGCGTGTTCTCTCGATGAGCCGCAGCCGAAATTTTCCCCTGCCGCAATAATGTCACCGACGCTGATTTTTTTCATAAATTCAGGATCGGCGTCTTCCATGCAGTGGGCGGCGAGAAAAGCAGGATCGGATGATACCAAATAACGGGCCGCGATGATCGCATCGGTATCTATGTTATCTCCAAATTTCCAGATTTTTCCTCTGAACTCCATAACCATTTACCTTTTCAAGCCCATATCTCTTTCATGTTTGAGATAACTGATAAAATGTATTTAATGTCATTCCGAGGAGTAGCACGACGAGGAATCTTTAATATCCCTCCCGGAGTTTACCCTGAGTAAACCGAAGGGGTCGAAATGACAGGGATGGTTACAACTCCTCCGGACTGGCAATCCGTCCCAAGACCGCCGATGCCGCCGCAATAGCGGGACTGGCAAGATACACTTCACTGCCAGTATGCCCCATACGCCCGACAAAATTCCTGTTCGTTGTGGAAACGGCCTTTTCGCCATCCGCCAAGACTCCCATGTGACCGCCCAGACAGGCGCCGCAGGTCGGCGTGCTGACCGCTGCCTTTGCATCAATAAATATCTCTATAAGGCCTTCTTTGATGGCCTGTTTATATATTTCCTGCGTGGCGGGTACAATGATCAGACGGACATGGCGCGCGGCTTTCTTCTTCTTGAGAATGCCCGCTGCAACCCTGAGGTCTTCTATCCTGCCGTTTGTGCAAGACCCGATAACAACCTGATCAATCTTGACATTGCCCACCTGGCTGATGCCCCTGACGTTTGAAGGTATATGGGGAAATGCCACCTGGGGCTCGATGTTGCTGACATCGATATTGATAACAACGGCATATTGAGCATCGGAGTCAGAGTTATAAAAACTGTAAGGCCGCTTTGCCCTCTCCTCTACATAAGCCTTTGTTATATCGTCCGGGATGAAGATGCCGTTTTTTGCGCCTGCCTCAATGACCATGTTGGCGATGGTCAATCTGTCTGCCATGCCGAGCTGCCCTACGGTTTCACCGGTGAACTCCATTGCCTTGTACAGTGCTCCATCGACACCAATGAGACCAATGATATGGAGAATAAGGTCCTTGCCGGAAACCCATTTGTTCGTCTTCCCGGAAAAGACGATCTTCATCGTCTCAGGGACCTTGAACCAGACCTCGCCCGTCATCATGGCGGCCGCCAGATCGGTACTGCCGACACCGGTGGCAAAGGCTCCCAGGGCGCCGTATGTGCAGGTATGGCTGTCAGCGCCGATGACCAGGTCTCCGGGGAGAACGATACCCTGTTCAGGAAGGAGGGCATGCTCAATGCCCACTTCACCAACGTCATAGTAGTGGGTTAGTTCCTGCTCCCGTGCAAATTCTCTCATGAACTTACACTGCTGCGCTGAATCGATGTCTTTATTAGGCGTGAAGTGATCAGGTATAAGCACCACCTTATGGCGATCAAAAACCTTGACACCCCCGGCCTTTCTAAATTCCGCGATAGCTATGGGAGCCGTTATGTCATTCCCGAGGGCGATATCCACCCTTGCGTTTATCAGCATCCCCGGATGTATTTCTTTGAGATCTGTGTGATGGCACAGTATCTTTTCTGTGATGGTCATTCCCACTGCGTTAATTCTCCACTCATTTATACGAATATTTCCTTACACCATTGTCCTTCTTTATACAACTTTAACCTTTTTCACATCCCCCTTGAGAAATTCGAGGCGGTTTAACGCATTGATATATGCCTTTGCCGAAGCAACAATCACATCGGGCTCGGCGCCGCGTCCGGCCACGGAGCGCCCGTTATACTTGAGTTGAACCATGACCTCTCCTAATGCATCGGTACCTCCGGTAACAGCGGAAACGACATATTTCAGCAGGTGATAGTTGGTCTTGGTAATTTTCCTGATTGCCGCGAAGGTCGCATCCACAGGCCCAACGCCGAAACCCGCATCCTGAACGGTTTTCCCATCTACCTCCATCTGCATGGTAGCCGTAGGTATAGCCACATTGCCGCTTACCACATTGAGATAAATAAGTTTGTACCTCTCAGCAATCTTGTACACTTCTTCATAGACAATGGCCTCTAAATCTTCATCAAAAATCTCTTTTTTGATATCGGCCAGTTCCTTGAATCGCAAAAATACCTTCTTCACATCACCTGCGGTCAGCTTATAGCCCATTTTTTTGAGATGCTCGGAAACGGCATGACGGCCTGAATGCTTTCCGAGAACCAGGTGGGTTCCGGAAATGCCGACTGATTTTGGTGTCATAATTTCATACGTGCTCTTTTCCTTGATCAAACCGTCCTGATGGATTCCCGATTCGTGGGCAAAGGCATTAGCCCCGACAATAGCCTTGTTGGGCTGAACAGGTATGCCTGTAATATGGGTTAAGAGTCTCGATGACTGGTAGATGTGTTCCGTCTTGATGCCCGTGCGAAATCCGAAGAAGTCCTTCCGGGTTTCCAGGGCCATAACAACTTCCTCCATGGCTGCATTCCCGGCCCTTTCTCCGATCCCGTTTATCGTGCATTCCACCTGCCGTGCCCCGTGTTTAACCGCGGCCAGAGAATTCGCCACCGCGAGCCCCAGATCATTATGACAGTGAACAGAAATAACGGCCTTACGGATATTTTTGACTTTCTTAAACAGATAGTCGATAAGGCTGCCAAATTCATCGGGTATGATATAACCCACGGTGTCGGGGATGTTGACGGTGGTAGCCCCGGTTGCGATAACCGCTTCCACCATATCACAGAGGTAGTCCCAATCCGTTCTGGTCGCGTCCATGGGTGAGAACTCGACATTCGGCGTATAGGCACAGGCATGGGCCACAGCGGCACGGGCCTCCTTCAGAACCTGGGCACGCGTTTTCTTGAGCTGGTACTTCAGGTGGATATCGGATGACGAAATAAAGGTATGGATCCTTGGACGCGCCGCCTCTTTGATGGCCTGCCAGGCGCGATCAATATCGGTGAGATTGGCCCTTGCCAGGGCGGCAATCTGCGGCTCTCTAACCTCCCGGGCGATCTGCTGCACAGCCAGAAAGTCGCCATCTGAGGCAATCGGGAATCCTGCCTCAATGATATCTACCCCGAGTTTTTCGAGCTGCCGGGCAATCCGTAGTTTCTCATCCAGGTTCATGCTCGCTCCTGGTGACTGCTCCCCATCCCTGAGCGTCGTGTCAAATATTAAGATCCGCTTTTTCTTTGTATCCATTTCACCCTCCATTCAATCTAATCCAAAAAATAAAAAAGCCATGAGCTTTTATGAGCCCATGGCCTTTAGGTACTTTTTATTTAGGGTTGACTACGGATTACCTAAAAACGACGGGCGCCTGGTATTGAGTAAAAGGCGAAGAAGGGCGAGGCCCAGCAGGATCGCGTTGCTGTTTGAATTAACCAATGCCTTCTTCATGCCAAACGTCATTTTCAGAAAATCCTTTTAATATTGAACTCAGAGTAAATCAGAATGGAACCACTGTCAAGGCATTTTTTCAAGACTAATCAGCCTGAAGTTAATTGTAAATCATGACGGAAAATAAATCCAGTATAGGAGGAATGAAACAGAGTGACCTGTTGCGGCAGGCAGGGCTGTCGCAAACAGAAAGATGGCGATTTAATCAATTATCGGAGTTGTGCACTCCACCTATAACTGTTCAGCACTCATCATTCAACAAAACTGAGGATTATGGATCGAAAGATAGTAACGCCAAGTATCACGGCGGCTGTAAGCCGTCCGGTGGGGACGCCAGATAAATTTAAGGGGCTATCATTTTATGGTAGCCCCTATTTTTTTGTGCACCTTCCTCTTGCAATACGAATAAAATTTGCGCCCCTGCACCATCAAGCTCAGACCGTTTGAATATCAGTCGGTTCCATAACAAGCCAGTATTTCGCCAAAATAAAGGGTATGGTAATCCTTTTTGGGATAAAGGGAAAAATCATAATCCTTGTCAAAATGGGCGGGGTCCATGGCAGACTTGTAGATGATTCTACACTCGTAATGGCGCCCTCGGGTTTTAATAATCGGCGAAGCGACCTTGCGGCTATCGGTCGTTTCCAGGTTACACATCTTAAACTTGTCCACGTTCCGGCCGGATTTCGAGCCGCAATAGGCAGTCTCTTTATGCATGTCTCCCGCCGGGACCGTAACGGTAAAATCCTTGGCCGCCTCGATGACTCCAAAGGTGTGCCTACTAGACCGCACTGCCACCATCATGATCGGTTTGCTCCAGACGACTCCGAAGGTGGCCCAACCGATGGTCATGGTGTTAAGTGCATTTCCGGATTTAACGGTTAAGAAAGCGCCCTCTTTGATCTTGTTGATGCTATCCTCGGCAACACTCATGTAGTCCACATCTTTCACAGAAAGCTCCTTTTGTTATTTAATAAAAGAGTTACGGGTCGTTTCTACCGCAGTCGCCGCCTCTTTCGCATCCTCAAATTATAAGTCGCCGGCCACGAAATCAGTTAGATCTTTTTCTCTCAGTATCCGGCGTTTCCATTTTTGGGTTATAGGAACCAGGAAAGGAAGTAACCTGAGGGAAAAATAGGGCGGCAGAACAGGAATACCGACCAGATCGCCGCAGACCACGAGCAAGAAAAGATCTTCCAAATGACCTCTTTCTTTCTTCATCTCAAGGTCCAATTCATGGCATGTAAAACCGTAGAAGATTTCCCGCGCCACTTTTTCCCAATGCCTGAGGGCCGATGTAAGATAATCCAGTTTCATATTGTCATTTTTTGAAGCGGTCGAGAGGAGCGATTATTTTTCGCAATAAGATTTCATAATATTAAGAAAAGATAAAGTCCTTTAATTCGCCGATATTGATAACAACTTCCTTTTTCGTGGAGGAAGTATAAGACAAGCGGCCTTATATGTCAATGGAATCGATAACTGGCAAGAGGGTTCAAAGATTACCGATTACATTGTTGCATCAAGAATGGAAATT
This sequence comes from uncultured Syntrophaceae bacterium, assembly GCA_903893135.1. GTDB lineage: Bacteria > Desulfobacterota > Syntrophia > Syntrophales > UBA2185 > Fen-1135. The sequence goes on from CAITLA010000285.1 coordinate 6,299, forward strand.
CAAAAAACAACAATACAGGAAGTACAAAATAAATTTAATTTTATCAATTTTCTAGAATGAGCCGATGGAGGGAATCTGCTTCTTTAACTTGATAACCATAGAATCAAGGTCAAAAAAAGTACTATCTTGACTTCACAAATAAATTAATCTTGTAATTCTATGAAAAAATCCTTACTGTCAATATAAGGAAAGGGGAATTGCCATGGAAACACAACTTGATCCCAAACTGCCGCTTTTACAGAATGCCGACGTGGAGAATAAAATAGTACTCTTACGCGTTGACCATAATGTTGTCAAAAAAGGAACCATTCAGGATCCCTTCAGAATAGATCAAACCATTGGAACTATCTTCAATATCGTTGAAAGGGGTGGCAGACCGATCATTATGACGCATATCGGAAGGCCACGAGACAAAACAGGTAAAATTAAAGTAGATAAATCGACATCGGTTGAGCCCATCGCAGAATATCTGGAGCGTAAACTTCATACAAAGATTTACTGTCCCACATTCAGACCGGAAGGTGATGCAGGAATAAAAAGTATCGACACATCGATAAATCTCGCCTTAAAAAATCTGAGAGAAAAAAGGATCGGTGCCATATACCTCCCGAATACAAGGTGGTTCCAGGGAGAAGAAGCGGAATCTGAATACAGCGAAGCCTTTGCACGCCAACTGGCGGGACTGGCCGATGTTTTTGTTAACGATGCTTTCGGTTCCTGGCAGCCGCACGCCTCCACCTATCACATAACGAGGTATCTACCGTCGTTTGCCGGATATCTCATGCAAAAGGAAATACAGAATCTTTCGCAGGTCCTAGAGCCCGATAGGCCGTTCATCTCTGTGGTGGCGGGTGCAAAGTACAATACAAAGATCGGGCCCCTCAACGAAATCTATAAGAAAGTAGATAAATTGATCCTCGGTGGAATCATTTACAATACCTACCTCTGTGCAAAGTATGACATATCAATCAGTGGTATTGAACGGGAAGATATCGAAGCTGCCAGGAATCTCGTCGAGATGGACAAGAAACAGCACAAAATACTGGAACTTCCGTATTTGTATGAATCGGATACCATGGAAGGAAAGATTGAGGGAAAATACAAGATCATATCGATAAAGGAATTCAAGAAAGGTGCAAGACTTCCTTTTATCCTGGATATTGCGAAAGAATCATTCGAAGATCCGGAGATATCAGAAGCGCTCAACTCGGCAAGAACCATTTTTGTTAATGCAGTCATGGGGTATACACCGCATTTTTCCGAAGGCTCCGCGGCCCTGGATAGCAAAATCGATCAGAATATAGAAGCAAGTAAACTCTATGGAGGCGGAGATACGCTTCAGGAATTCAAAAATTTGTGTCCCGGTCTTTATCTATCGACACTTGATAATTCGAAATATTATTTCTTCACGGGCGGTGGCACGGTGTTAAAGGCCATTGAGCAGGGTACACCATACGGCCTTGAGGCGGTGAAAGCACTCATTGATAACGGCGGAAAAGCTCCGTAAGGTTCTCAGAAATAATTCTAATACCTTTTTCGCACCAGTATGAGTGGTTATTATCACTTTCCCACCGATGCCTCAGTTTTACGAGGTGATCGTTGCGTGATATTTGGAGCTTGTTGATCAAACTGCAAGAGCGTTATTCATAAGAAGAAGGGAGATAAAGTATGAAGTTGCATATTAAAAGTAACGTGTCATGGGTCGGTAAGATTGATTGGGAACTCAGGAAATTTCACGGTGATGAATATTCAACGCACCGCGGGTCAACCTACAATTCATATCTAATCGAAGAAGAAAAAGTAGCTTTGATTGACACGGTGTGGATTCCATTTGCGAAGGAGTACGTTGAGAATCTGCGAAAAATAATTGATCTGAAAAAAATCGACTATGTTATTGCAAACCATGCAGAGAGCGATCATAGCGGCGCCCTGCCCGAACTCATGAGTCATATCCCCGATACGCCCATATACTGCACCGCAAACGGTATCAAATTCCTCAGAGGCCACTACCATCAGGATTGGAATTTCCACGCAGTGAAGACAGGCGACCGTCTGAGTTTAGGGAAAAAGGAATTGATTTTTATAGAAGCGCCGATGCTTCACTGGCCGGACACTATGTTTTGTTACCTGACAGGCGATAATATTTTGTTCAGCAATGATGGTTTCGGTCAGCACTATGCGTCTGAGTTCATGTTCAATGATCTCGTCGACCAGGCAGAGTTGATGGCAGAATGTATAAAGTATTATGCAAACATCCTGACCCCGTTCAGTCAGTCAGTAGACAAAAAAATTAAGGAGGTTTTGTCCTTCAATTTGCCAGTTGACATTATTTGTACAAGCCATGGTGTCATTTGGCGGGACAATCCCGTTCAAATTATTGAGCAGTATCTGAAATGGGCAAATAATTACAAAGAAAACCAGATCACCATCGTTTACGACACCATGTGGAACGGCACCCGCGTCATGGCTGAAAATATTGCCAGCGGGATAAAGCAATCTGATCAGAAAGTAAATGTGAAGTTGTATAATCTTTCCAAATCGGACAAGAATGACGTGATCACGGAGATCTTTAAATCCAAGGCTATTCTTGTCGGCTCACCGACCATCAACCGGGGCATTCTGACTGCTGTCGCCGCCCTTCTTGAAGAAATTAAAGGACTGAGATTCCAGGGCAAGAAAGCAGCCGCTTTTGGCTGCTACGGCTGGAGCGGCGAATCCGTAAAGGTCATTTCAGAGAATCTTGAATCCGCAGGCTTTAAGGTGGTTGATGCAGGAATAAGGAGTCTATGGAATCCGGATACCAAGAGCATTGAGACATGCGTCGAATACGGAAAGAAGGTGGCCGGGCTTTTTAACTAGGCGGCATATGCAAAAATATGGAATAGGACGAACATATCTGTTAACCTGTACTGCGGGATTTATTGTGTCGGGCGACGTCTGCTTTCGTCGTATCAAAGGGGAAAAGGTGATCAACTCTCGCGTGGCTGAATGTTATGGCGCCTGAGTGAGGGCTTTGCTCCTTATTACCTCTTCGTATAGACTAAGATATTTGTCCACAGCATCTTCCCATCGATGATGCGATGCCGTATCTAATGCCTCTGCTGACATCTTCATCCTGATATTTTTGTCTGACAGCAATTCTAAGGCGTCAGCTACCTGTTCAGCGTCTTCAGGGTTGTCGATAACGAATCCATTTGCTCCCTGCTTGACGATATCCTTTGCGCCCACATTCCTACTGATTATGACAGGCAATGAAGCCGCCATGGCCTCCAGAACCGTGAGACCGAAAGTATCAAACCGTGAGAGCATGGAAAAAATGTCAGATGCGATATACAGTCGGGCAATCTGGTCATGCGGTATGGCACCTGTATATACGACGTCGTGCTGAATACCAATTTTCTCCGCCAAGGATATATATTTTCGGCTATCACTTTTCCCGACAACTAACAATTTGAAATTTCTTGTGGGATGTTTTTCTTTGAATTTGGCTAATCCGATCATCAGATAGTCCAGCCCTTTAATATCATAATTCATAGAGACAAAAATGATTACTATATCTTCTTCACCGATACCGAACTGTTGTCGCACCTCCCTGCGACATTTCAGATGATCAAGTCTTACGAAATTTTCAGTATCCACTCCGGGATGGATAACAGACACTTGGCAGGGTTCGATATTCTTATACTCTTCAAGAAATTTTTCCTTTGTTAAACTGGATACAGCGACAATCTTCCTGCAATTGTTATTGACGAACTTCCTGGCTACCCACATCGTTGCATAATCAAATAGACTCGGCACCCTTTTCTTTCGCACCTGTTCGACCCAGAGATGATGTGGAATGCCGTGCAGCGTGCACACATCGGCGCTGAATATTCTTTCATGTGTGTGAACGATATCAAAATTGATCCGTGATATTTTGATCCCTGAAAAATATGCGAAACTGATTGTCGTTAGAAATTTGGGAAAAGTGATAATGGGGATCTTATGAAATGTGATATGTTTTGGATGATTTGCCCATTTGTTTGCGAATACATGGACCTCATACCGACCGCTTTGCGAAATGCGGTTTGTTAATTCTGCGGTATGACTCTCAGCGCCGCCCAGCAAGCCATATTTGGGAATTACAACCGCGAGTTTCTTCTGGCCATGCATTTCGCTGAAATCTCGCTTTCTTAACGAGCTATCTCTTGAATACAAATCTGCACATTTTGAAAGGATAAAAGTCAACAAGATTTCTCAGCTGACTATTTATGTTATTATAATCGCGGACTCTTATATTTTCAACTTCTTCATGAGAGAAGGTATTTTTTCCAGAAACTCCTCTCTGAACTTCCGTTTTCCCCGGTTCGCTAAAGCAGTGTGCCCCGGCTCTCGTATATCAAGCAGCCAGGGCACAACCATGCGTCAGCTTTCTTTCTTACCAGTTGCCTCTCATCATGCCAGGGTTTCCGCCCATGCCAGGGCCACCCCTCATGCCTGGGCCACCACCGCGTCCCATTTTGAAGGACTTTATCTTTTCCTGCTGTTCGGGCGTCAAGACCTTGAGAACATCCAGCCGATAGGCAGTCATCTTGTCCTGCATTTTATCCCTCAACGTCCTGATTTCTTTCTGCGCTGCCGTAATCTTTTCCTGGTCGGGATTCGTCTGCAGCCAGAGCAGCTTTAAGTCGCCCCGCTTGCTGAACATCTTGTCCTTGAGGGGTTTCGTGTCCCTCAGATTGGCTTCACGGAGGGCATTGATCTTCGCCGTCTGTTCGGATGTCAGACTAAGCTGGGACAGAAATGATGTATCCGGTCCGTAACATTCCCCTCCGCCATGCCCTCTTCCCCAGCCGGGGCCGTAGGCAAATGCATAAGCCGATAAAGCCATCACGACAAGCACTGTAACTAATGTCATTGTTAATTTCTTCATGGTCGTATTCTCCTTAGATGTTATTTCTTTCTTTTGCTTGTATGAAGAGCAAGGGCTGTGCCAGATAAGAGTCATATTATGTAAGATGTCTATAACACTTGGTTATTCGCTAATCAACCGCTGCCACTCATCAGTTTATGTCTCATGGTAAAGAAAAATATGGATAAAAAGTATCCAATTGTGGTATCCAGTTGAATAAAAAGTATCCAGATAAATATGAAGAAGAAGAGCAATAGAAGGGACAGGAAATTCTGGGCCGGTGTCTCGCCCTGGGTTATTATCGGGGCGGTGGTCATTATTGTGCCCATCTTTGTTGTGCTGACCCTCCAGACTATAAACAAACAAAAGGAATACACCACCCAGCTCCTGGTTGAGAAGGGAGCGGCGCTGATAAGATCTTTTGAAGCGGGCGCCAGAACGGGCATAGGAATGCGATGGAGCAGTTTTCAGCTCCAGAAACTGTTGATTGAAACAGCGCAGCAGCCGGACATCGATCATCTGATCGTAACCGATGCCAATGGCACAATCGTGGCTGACAGCGATCCCTCTATGATTGGGGAAACGTACGGGACGGATATTGATCTTGCACGCCTTGCTGCTTTAAAAAAAGTGGAATGGCGCCAGGTCCCCAATCCTGTAGGCGCCGATACATTTGAAGTATACCGGCAATTTTCCCCGACAGAGAAACCTTTTCAGGGATTTCAGGGACAACTAAAATCAGGTAAGCAACCATTACCGCCAGCAATGGACAAATCTGAGAGAGTATCGTCGGAATTCATCATTTTTATCGGCATGGATATGGGGCCGGTAATTGCGGCGAGAGAGCAGGATACACGCCATACCGTTTTGATGGCCATCATCTTTATTGTGATTGGATGTTCCGGGGTCATTTCTCTTTTTCTCGCCCAAGGGTATCGTTCGGCAAAAACCTCCTTCTCCAGAATAAAAGTCTTCTCCGACAACCTCGTTGAAAACATGCCCATCGGTCTCGTTGCTATAAACGACAGGGAGGAAATTATTTCATTTAACCAGACCGCCGAATCCATCCTGGGGTATTCACATCCGGATGTCCTTGGAAAGAAGGCCCAGGAGATTATACCCCCGCCATGCATGGCCTTACTGCAGGGCCTGAAATCTGAGAAAAAAGTCGTCGAAAAGGAGATAGACTGCCCTCTCAGAGATGGCAGAATAATTTCCCTCGAAGTGATTGCAACAGCTTTGGAGGAAGATAACGGCAATTCTCTTGGCTATGTAGTACTTTTCAGGGACATCACCGAGGTGCAGCACCTGAAGAAAGAAATGGAACGAAGTCAACGCCTCGCGTCAGTGGGCAGTCTGGCAGCCGGGATTGCCCATGAAATAAGGAATCCCTTAAGTTCCATCAAAGGTTTCGCCACGTTTTTCAAAGAGCGTTACCGGGATAACCCTGAGGATCTGAAGACCGCCGAGATCATGATTCAGGAGGTTGAAAGACTAAACCGGGTGATAGGCCAGCTCCTTGAATTTGCAAGACCGATGGAGATGAAGAGGCATTGGACTTCCATCCAGGAGATAATAAAACATACCCTGAAAATGATCGAAGGCCAGGCAAAGGCGAAAGAGATCACCGTTCGAACAGATTTACCGCTTCATGTAGAGGATATCTTCATAGATTCAGATAAAATCAAACAGGTGCTGCTCAATCTGTATTTAAATGCCATGGAAGCCATGGACAAAGGCGGCACGATTACGGTAGCAGTCTTGCCGCACGAGGGCCGCATGGTCAGGATCGATGTCTCCGACACTGGAAAAGGGATCGATGAAAAGGACCTTGCCCGCATCTTTGATCCATATTTTACCACCAGGTCTTCAGGAACAGGTCTCGGGCTGGCTATTGTCCATAAAATAGTGGAATTCCATGACGGTGAACTAAGGGTAACAAGTGAACCTGGGAAGGGAACAACAGTTTCGATCTTTCTACCGACAGGTGCACCCTCTGTTACCAATGAATAGTCAGAATTCCGTTAAGGCAATTAGAAAAGACAAGGATGATGTATCTATGGGTTACACACTATGAAAGCAAAAAATACTATCTTGGTCGTAGATGACGATCTTGCCCATCGGACAATGTTAAGGACGCTGCTTGGAGGCTGGGGATATGAAGTTGCCGAAGCCGATGACGGCGGAAAAGCAATCGAAGCAGCTTCTCAGAGACCTTTCGATCTGATTCTGATGGACATTCGTATGCTCAAAGTGTCCGGGTTAGAGGCCCTTACGGAAATAAAGAGGTTCAATCCCGCCATCCCCGTCATCATCATGACTGCGTATGCCTCGGTGGAAACGGCGGTGAAGGCAATCAAAGAAGGAGCCTACGATTATCTTACCAAGCCTCTTGATTTTGACGAACTGAAGCTTACCATCGAACGGGCTATGGAACACAGCCGCCTAAAAGAGGAAAACCGCCACCTCCGGGAAAGTCTTGCCAGTCAATTTAACAGTCAAAACCTGATCGGGCATAGTCCGGCCATGACGAGACTCATCGAAACCATGGTCCAGGTTGCGCCTTCTGAGGCAACGGTTTTGATAACCGGCGAGTCCGGAACAGGGAAAGAAATGATTGCAGGAGCCATCCATTTCAACAGCCTCCGGAAAAACGGCCCTTTCGTGAAAATCAATTGCGCTGCGATCACGGAAACACTTCTCGAATCCGAGCTTTTCGGCCATGAAAAAGGCTCCTTTACGGGCGCCGACAAACGCAAGGAGGGAAAATTTCGTCAGGCCGAAGGAGGGACTCTCTTCCTGGATGAAGTGAGCGAGATGTCTCCGGCAATGCAGGTTAAGTTATTACGCGTTTTGCAGGAAAGGGAAATCACCCGCGTGGGTGGAGATGATGTAATTAAGGTGGATGTGCGGGTTATCGCTGCCACCAATAAGGATCTGATGCGCGAAATTGAGGCAAGGCGTTTCCGTGAAGACCTTTATTACCGCTTGAATGTGGTGACACTCAACGTTCCGCCGCTGAGGGAACGGAGGGAAGATATACCGCTTATTGCCCGGCACTTTCTCACCTTGTTTGCTAAGAAGAATCACAAAAGCATCAA
>CAITLA010000286.1 GCA_903893135.1 uncultured Syntrophaceae bacterium
CGGCCATAATCGCTAATGCCGCATTGAGGACAACAATGTTTCTGCATGCCCCACTGCTGCCCGTCAAAACACTCTTTGTAATCTCAGCATTAACCGATGCGTCACCGCCCAGAAGGGCCATACCCGGAAAGATATCGCCGAAGAAAGAAGTCGGATCGATATCATAGGTATTGATAAGACCGTTCTTAAGCTCCGTTACGCGTGTCTTACCGGTTACGGTTGCCTCATCCAGGCCGTCGGATCCATGAACCACAAAGGCCTTCTTTGTGCCGAGGTTCTTAAGGACGCCGGCAAACATTTCCGTCAGCCTTGGATCATAGACACCGATGAGCTGAGATGTCGCGCCGGCGGGATTTGTTAAGGGTCCAAGCATGTTGAATATCGTCCGTATCCCGATCTCCCTGCGGGGGCCGATGGCATATTTCATGGCGCCGTGGAGTTTAGGGGCGAAGAGAAAACCAATGCCGATCTGATGAATGCACTCTTCGACAATCTCCGGTTGGGCGTCGATCTTGACGCCTAATGCTTCCAGGACATCGGCGCTCCCGCAGCCGCTGGAGACAGCACGATTCCCGTGTTTGGCCACAGTCAGGCCCGCCGCTGCCACTACGAAGGCGGCAGTAGTGGAAATATTGAAAGTCTTCATTCCATCACCACCGGTCCCGCATGTATCCACAATAATCGGCGACCGGGCGTCTATCCTTGTGGCTTTTCTGCGCATGATCCGGGCTGCGCCTGTGACCTCATCAACGGTTTCACCCTTGATCCTGAGGCCCGTTATAAAAGCGGCAATCTGCGCGGGCGTCGCCTTGCCCCCCATAACTTCATCCATGACCTCCATCATTTGAGGCTCATTCAGGTCTTCACGATTTACTACCTTGGCAATTGCTTCCTTAATCATTGCAGTCTCTCCTTATTTATAATTAATTCCAGAAAATTCCTCAAAATTCGTTTTCCCTGCGGTGTCAGGATGGATTCCGGGTGGAACTGTATCCCCTCCACAGCATACTCCTGATGCCTTACGCCCATTATTTCTCCTTCCTCTGTCCTGGCGCTGATCATGAGACATGATGGCAGCGAAGCTTCCTCAATCAGCAGGGAGTGATAGCGCCCGGCGATGAAAGGATTGGGGAGGCCTTTGAAGATAGTCTTTCCATCGTTGATGATGGGGGAGGTCTTTCCGTGCATGAGCCTGCCTGCCCTGACCACATTGCCTCCGAAGGCATAGCCGATGGCCTGGTGCCCGAGACATACCCCCATGATGGGTGTTGATTTGTGAAATTCCCTGATGACATCAACAGTGATCCCTGCCTCCTTCGGCGTACACGGGCCGGGGGAAAGAAAGATGGCTTCGGGCGCGAGCGTCCTTATGTCTTCCAGGGTTATCTCGTCATTGCGATAAACCGCAACCGTCTGGTCTAACTGCCCTAAATACTGAACGAGGTTGTAGGTAAAGGAATCATAATTGTCGATCATTAGAATCATGGGTTGCTCCCTCAGATATTCTTTTTTAGTTCGAAGCCGGACGCGGCAAGGCATATGGCCTGCATCATTCCTTCGCCCTTATTCACCGTTTCCTGATATTCCTTTTCCGGGTCAGAATCGGCCACGATGCCGGCGCCCACCTGTATAAAAATTTTTCCGTCTTTCACCAACATGGTTCTGATGGTTATGCAGAGATCCATATTGCCTGTATAACTGAAGTAACCGACAGCTCCTCCGTAAGTGCCTCGTCTGGTCGGCTCAAGTTCATCGATGATCTCCATGGCCCTGACCTTCGGCGCACCGGATAGTGTGCCGGCGGGAAACGCGGCCGCGAGGACATCAAAGCAATCTTTGCCGGGGGCGAGTTGTGCCTGGATATTTGTGACGAGATGCATGACGTGGGAATACCGCTCCACAACCATAAGCTGATTAACCTGTACACTGCCGGTCCGCGCTATTCTTCCCAGGTCATTTCTCCCTAAGTCAACGAGCATGACGTGTTCGGCCCTCTCCTTCGGATCCTCCAGGAGCTCATGGGCAAGTTGCCTGTCTTCCTGCTCGTTCCTTCCCCTTCTCCTCGTTCCTGCGATAGGCCGGAGTTCCGCGACTCCTTCTTCAAGCCTGACCATAACCTCAGGCGACGAGCCTATGAGAAACATATCCTCAAGCTTGAGAAAGAAGAGGTAAGGGGAGGGGTTTACATAACGGAGCGCCCTGTAGAGATCGAGCGGGTCTATCCCGTTTTCCGTATGAAAGCGCTGTGACAGAACGACCTGTATGACGTCACCGGCAACGATGTATTCCTTGGCCTTCTGGACTATTGCCTTAAAATCTTCCGCTGACATATTAGACCCGAGGGGCGCGTCGTTATCCACCTTTCTGTATCGCTCCTTTGTTTCGACAGGCGTTCTGAGGATTGCTATCAGCCTGTCTATCTTATCGATGGTTTCGTCGTAAACATCCTTGAGGGCTTGAGCGCCCTGGGTTGCAGCGCATGACACCACTTTTATCGTGTGCCTGATATTGTCGAAAACAATCAGCGTATCGGTGATGAGAAAAACTGAATCGTCCGTCTTCAGGTCATCCGAGGCCCGTGCAGGGAGTTTCTCAAAATAACGAACCATATCGTAGCCCAGGAATCCGACGGCTCCCCCGTAAAACCGGGGCAGCCCGTCCACGGGAACAGGGCGATAGGTATTCAATAAGTCCTTTAGATATCTTAGCGGATTGCCCTCGTGTCTATGGCTTCTGCTTGTGCCGTTTTCAGAAATCACGACATGGTCACCCTTGACCTTGAAAATGACGCGCGGGTCTGAACCGAGAAATGTATAGCGCCCCCATTTCTCGCCGCCCTCAACGCTCTCAAGAAGAAATACGTGGGATTTCGCGCTGAGTTTCATAAGGGCGGATACAGGCGTATCTATGTCGGCCAGTATTTCCCTGTACACGGGGATGAGGTTGCCCTGTTCTGCAAATTTCTTAAACTGGTCAAAGCCCGGGTAATACATGCTTCAAAGTCCCTTTCCTTTGTACTTTAGCCAAAATAAAAAAGGCCGCTCATGATTGCGGCCTTCTGTTATATTGCAAAAACAAAAAAGCCGCGGAGTCCGAAGACGTCTCCACGGCTATGCTTTAGTTAGCGAGATAAATCAGCGGTGGACGAACCCCTGCATTGAATTCTGCCACCACCAGTTGATGATTGTTGAAAATAAGTCTTTCAATTAAAGAGTGTCCTTCTGCTATTTTTAGCTCTTATACCAGTGCGTGGATGTCTTGTCAACAGTATTTTCTCAGGTATTTTTTCAGGTTCATCCGGTTCATGCGTACTTTTGATTTGATAATCTGTTGAAGTGATCCTTGACTGACAACACCTACAAAGGGTTCATTTTGGATTTATGCTGTGCCATTGATTTCGGATTGAAAGAGAGTTAACGTTAGATATTGCTCGAGAGAGCAAAGCGCCGCTTGCGAGTATCCTGTGGTCGAAACGGTTAGATAGCTCTCGATGTTCTATTGGCTAATGCAAGCGCACCCGCCGCATATTCGATATGACCGGCGCCTAAATCAATCAGCTTGGTTTTCTTTTCGGGGTTATGGAAATTTTTATCATGGGTCACAAAGATTTTGCATTTGTAGTAGATATGGCTCCAAATTGATAGAGTATCACATTTCGCATTTCGCCACCTGCGATAGGCAGTATCATGATCTATCCTTGAATGCGCCTCATAGTCTTTCCATCGGAACTCGATTCTGGGGAAAAGAACTTGATGGATCTCCCGTTCGAGCGCAAGTGTTTCTTCTCCAGCCAGAATGCATTGATCGAAAAAACAGATATCCATATACGCGAGCGGCTTGAGAATTTCGACATCACTTAAGCCTACACCCGAAAGCTTGGCCAGAAACATGTTAAAACTATTGCTGTATGACTGATTATGTTGTCGCTCGGACGCGCTGATACCCGGGATGGCTAACGAAATAGCTCCAGACCGACTAAGTGCGATTAGCTCTCGCAGTGCTACTGCATGAGGACGATTCTCTTCAAGTTCAATTATGCAACTTGTATCGATCGTAAATTTCATCGGTAATTTGAAGTTAATGCTGTGGGGTCTTGAAGCGTAGATTTTCCTTCCTCACGTTCAAATTTCTTTTTAGCAGTGATTGTCAATGCAATGTTTCATAGTAATTTAGAATTGCCACCATTCTTTCTCAATCAATAAGGAATACCATTGGGAGGTATGAATACTTGCTTAAATACCTTTATACTCTGTTTCAGGTAGAAGCAGAGTGTCAGCACAAGGGGCGGTGTGTAGTCTAACCGCAAGATGCCATAGTGATGCTCACCACTTAATTCCACTTCTCTTTAAATCGTCTTGTGCATCTTTGTGTCCCAACCTTGCTGCTATTTTATAATCGTCCGTGGCTTGAGCAGTTTGGCCAATCTTCGTATATGCCTTTGCCCGCCACCAGTATGCATGGGCGTTCTTTGGATTCAGTTCAATGACTATATTGTAATCTTCAATGGCCTGCCTGTAGTCTTTCAAAAAGTAATATGCAATCCCCCGCGATAGATAGTTATGATGAATTCCTGGGTTCAGTTCGATAGCCTTACTGTAATCTTCAATGGCATGTTGGTAGTCCTCTAACGCGGAGTATACCATCCCTCGACTGCTATAGGCCTCCTGGCATTTCTGATCTACCCTGATTGCGTTGCTAGACTCTGTGAGGGCCTGCTGATACTTTTCTGTTCCAAAGTATACAGATGCTCGTCCTAAATAACCATCAACCGATCCGGGGTTCAATTCAACAGCCCTGTTATAATCTCTTAACGCCTGCTGATAATTTTCCATTGTCTCGTTAAGAAAGCCACGGCCTACAAAACCTCGGTAACTCTTAGGATCCAATTCAATAGACTTATTAAAATCTTTTAACGCCTGCTTATAATTTTTTATTTTCCGATAGGAATGACCACGTGAACAATAGAAATCTGCTTTATCTGCATCTGAACCATAATTGATGGCCTTGTCATAATCATTAATAGCTTGTCTGTTATTATCCAACGAGTAGTAAATAATACCACGTGCATGATAGGCCCATGCAAATTTAGGACTTAACTCGATTGACTGAGATAATGCATTTATTGCTTCTTTAGGTTTACCAGAAACAAGAAGTATACTCGCTTCATGAAACAAATAATTGGCTTTAAGTTCTCTTATGGACTGGTTGTACTGACTGATTATTTTCGTTTTTGACTTGGAAGTCCTTAATTCATTTTTCAGTTGTTCATTTTCTCGCAATAACCATTCCGTTCTCTTTGACAACTCTTCCAATTCTCGTGTTCTACTCTGATCTTTACGGAGTGTGTCGATTGATTTTATAACGACTTCAGGATCAGCATTAATTTTAGCCTTCAGCCAATAATTATCTCCATCCCATTTCTCTTGGAGAATTTGTGTTTGGACAATTCCGGCTGTTAAAGTGATTATCTGATCTTTTGTTAATTTAAAATCGACCACTTCGGTACGACTCTCAAGATAACTACCCAGCTCCTCCAGAAGCAACCTCTTGACCTGCTCCAATGCTATTGTCCTGCAAGATACCTTGCTGTCAATTTCACTTGCTCGATAGGTGTATTCTTTGATGAAAGTTTTTGATTCAGCAGACGTGAGATTGGGAATAAATAAAAAAAGAAGAATAAAGATCAGGTTGATTCGTATAAGAGAAGATTTCATCATAGTGGCACCCCTCTTACAAATTGATGCCATTTTATACATCAACCATGAATAAACCACAAGATTTGTTAGTGACTACTGTTTGAAATGTTGAATGGATGGACTGAATGAGAAAAACAACAGGACAGGAAGTACGCGTCAACCGGATGAACCTTCTCTCATTGCCATGTACCATGGTTCAAATCATCTATTTTCCTTCCTTAGGAAGCTCCCTGTAGCTGCATCTCACTTGACACAGGTTGTTAAGTCTATTAGAGTCCATCTGTCTTCAAAAGATATGAGGAGAACCATCATGACTGACATCTTATTTCGTAAAGTTAAAGGCTCGGCTGATCTCTATGCAAAGGAGCTTTCTTCCCTGCTTGGTGATTTAAAAAGTCCGTTCAAAAAAGGGGATGCGGTGGGGATCAAACTTCACTGGGGAGAGAAAGGGAATCACAGCTACTTGCCGCCCGATTATGCGAGGGAAATTGCACAATGGCTCCACAAACAGGGTACGAAGCCATTTGTCTTCGATACGACGGCGCTTTACTCGGGAGGCCGCCGCATTGCGAGCGATTCCTTAAAGACAGCCCAGGAACATGGTTACACGGAAAAGTTCCTCGGCTGCCCGGTCATAATAGCGGATGGTCCCGAAGGCAGAGACGTTGCAGATATACCTGCCGGTTTCAAGCATTTTAAAACAGTTCAAGTCGCTTCCGTCGTGGAGAAAACAGACGGGTTCGTAATCTTTTCTCATTTTAAAGGGCATATGGCCGCAGTTTTCGGCGGAGCCATCAAGAACATCTCCATGGGGTTCGCCTCCCGTGCGCAGAAGCAGCGCATGCACTCGGATGCGCGCCCATACATGAAAAAGGAAAAATGCACACGCTGTGGCATATGCGTCGAAGTCTGCCCATCGGGAGCGGCTCGGCCTGACGACGAGGGGTATCCCATCTATGATCACGACACTTGTATCGGTTGCGCGCAATGTATTGCGCTGTGCCCGGAAATGGCGCTAAAAATATTGTGGAATACAGAAGATAAGATTTTCCAGGAGAAATTGATAGAAACGGCGGCAGCCGTCTGGAAGCGTATTGCCGGCAGGGCAGTAATGATAAACGCCCTGATTAACATAGCCACAGAGTGTGATTGTCTGCCCGGAGAACATCCCATGATGTCCCCTGATCTGGGTTTTATGGGCGGATACCATCCCGTAGAGATCGACGCTGAATCTCTGAATCTTATCGGCGCGGAACTGTTTGAAAGGGCTCATCCGAATATGTCATGGCAGAGACAATTCGAATACGCCAGGGAAACGGGATTTTATCCCCATGATCCATTACGAAAGAGAACTTAATCCCGAGCAGTTGCGTGTCGTAATGGAGGGAGATGGCCCGGTTCTTGTTATTGCCGGCGCTGGCAGCGGCAAGACACGGACACTGACATACCGTGTCGCTCGCTTAATAGAATCCGGCGTCAGTCCTGACAGGATTCTGCTGGCAACCTTCACCAACAAGGCCGCTCGCACCATGCTTTCCCGTGTAAAGTCTCTCACCGAATTCGATATAAGTGGCATGTGGGGTGGAACGTTCCATCATATTGCCCATCGCATTCTCCGCGCAGATTCCCTTCTCTTGGGTTACGAACGGAACTTTTCCATTCTCGACAGCGAAGATTCAACGCAGCTCATCAATACATGCATCTCCGAGATAGGCGTAAATACCAAAAGCGTGAAATTTCCGAAAGGCGATGTTCTCCGGGACGTCATCAGTTTTTCCTTTAACACGGAAACAGCCATTGAAGATGTCGTTAGAATAAGGTACCCGTATTTCTGCAATTGCCTTGACGATATAAGGTCGGTGGCGGCGCAGTATGAGATACGCAAAAAAACACTGAACGTCATGGATTTTGATGATCTTCTCATCAATACGAGAAAGCTTCTTATGGATCATGCCCAGGTATTGGAGAGATATGCCGGGAAGTTTTCTCATGTCCTTGTCGATGAATATCAGGATACGAATGTAATACAGGCTCAAATTGTGGATCTTCTGGCCTCGACCCATATGAACATTCTCGCCGTCGGAGATGATTCTCAGAGCATTTACGCTTTCAGGGGCGCTAATTTTGCCAATATAATTATGTTTCCCGAAAGGTATCCGGACTGCAAGATTTTCAAGCTTGAGACAAACTACCGCAGCACACCGGAGATACTACATCTTGCGAACATGAGTATAGAAAATAATTACAGACAGTATCAGAAGAATCTCCGGTCTGTGAGAAAGACAGGCATAAGACCGATTCTCATCCCGCTCCGAGACGTCATTCAACAGGCCAATTTTGTTGCCCAGAGAATACTTGAACTGATTTCTGAAGGTGTACCTATCAATGAAATAGCAGTCCTATACCGGGCGCACTATCACTCTATGGAGCTGCAAATGGAGATGGTGCGGAGGGGAATACCTTTTGAGATCCGTTCCGGTATTCGCTTCTTCGAACAGGCCCATATCAAAGACGTGACCGCCTACATGAGAATCATCGCGAATCCTTTCGACGAACTCGCCTGGAAAAGGGTGCTCGGACTTTACAGCAAGATAGGAAAAAGAACGTCAGAAAAATTGTGGAAGTTTCTGTCGTCAAAGAAAACCCCCCTGACAGAGGCTCTCGGAGATGATTTTGCCAAATTAGTAACGAAAGCGCAAAAGCAGGCTATTGCTCTCTGCGGGCATACGCTTTCGAGAATAATGGATTCCCTTCCCGGCGCGAGTCCGGCTATGATCATCGAGATTCTGCTCACAAGCGGTTACCAGGATTATTTACAGGAGAAATATACTGACGCTGCTTTACGGGTAGATGACCTTGAGCAATTATCGAATTTCTCTGCCAGGTATCATGCTTTGGAAGATTTTCTAAGTGAACTGTCCCTAATGACAAACATGACGGAGGCGAATGAAGCCAAACCGGATGACACAAATGGAGACAAGGTCATCCTAACCTCGATTCATCAGGCCAAGGGACTTGAATGGTCAGTCGTCTTGATGATCTGGTGTTCAGACGGGATGTTGCCATTGGCCCGCAGCCTGAAAGACCAGGAG
>CAITLA010000287.1 GCA_903893135.1 uncultured Syntrophaceae bacterium
CATGTCCGCAAAAGTGAATCCGGTAATCTCCTCAGCGGCCCTGTTAAAAGATTTTATCCTGCCCTGGAGATTGATTGTCATAATACCGGTTTCAACTGATTCGATTATACTCCTGTGCAATAAATCAAGTTGATCGAAAGCAGTTTCTTTTTCGGCTAGAAGCGTCCTCACCCTTCTTTCCTGATCAACTACAAAGCTGGCAAGGAGTGCGATAATGTAGAAGGACAGCAGGTGGATGAATATTCTCGAGAAGACATATCCAGCACCCAGTTCATACTCATGAACAGCTATGGCGTTTATGGGATGGACAATCCCGTAATATTCCAGATCCAGTAATAAACCATATAGAATGCCTGAGGCAGAGGCGATTATGAGTCCGCCCCGTTTTTCTAAAAACAAGACCGAGTATATGATGACCAAAGGATAGAAAACTGAATATATACTGCTAATTCCACCGGTTATATACACAAGGAAAGTTATTAAGGCCACATCGGTGAGGGCCTGGATATATATGTTCAATCTATTCTTCTTGACGAACTTCAGAAGGAGCAGATACGCTAACGAAAGGAAATAGGTAATCGCGCAAAGTGCGTAGAGCGATGTTAGCGCTTTCTCGGGGAATATTTCTGTTTTTTGAAACTTGATGAATGTTGTTACCATTAACAGAAAGGTAACGATTGCCACCCTCGACAGCATCAACCATCGAAGTCTCGTGTCTATACCTTCTTCCTGTAATAATTGTTCACTCATATTGTGCCAACGCCTGCCGCTGATTCATCCTGCGGACTTTTTTCCCAACAAGAAATGTGGCATACACGCAAAGTTTGCTGTATCTGCCGCTGGCGGTATGCTATAATATTTTAAAACTTTAATCTAACGAAATTACCATGTTCATTAACTAATCTCTCCATCACCAGACCCATTGGTCAGTAACAGTTTAGCAAATATTTAGACATTTTGAACTAAAAAATAAATCTCTCACTGAGTTGATTTGGTCTATACCATGGAGCGGCCATTAATTCCTCTTCTCTGTGCACTTATCGCCGGGATTACGGTTGGTCATCTTTGTCGCGTCGCCGACCATCCATTAATCATATCCCTCCTTCTCATCTTGATACTTCTCCTTGTGGCATCAATAAAGAAATCAGCAATACTGATTGCCGTCCTCGTCATCCTTTCATCATTACTGCTTGGCATTCTCAACGTCAATCTGTATCTTTATCAGGACCCCGGCGCGAAGCATATCATCAATTATGTCAGCAGAGAGAAGCTGATTCTTGAAGGGATCATCTGTGAAAACCCCGAGTCATCGCCTGACAGGACAGCGCTCACCGTTTCAGCGAGCCGGCTGATTGGCGATGATGCTGATACACGGGTTGAAGGACTCGTTCTCCTCAATATCGAAGGCCGCCAGGAATTTAAGTACGGAGATTCGATACGATTCAGGACCAGGCTTAAAGTCCCACACAATTTTCAGAATCCCGGCGGTTTTGATTATGTAAAATATCTCAGATACAAAGGGGTCATGGTGCGCGGCTTCATCAGGGATTCGGCGGGCATCGTCATCTTGAGAGAAAATCAGGGCAATATTTTCAAACTGCATCTTGAACGATTCCGGACGTACTTAAAAAAGTTCATCATGGAAAACTCTTCATCGCCGGAAGGAGAAATCATTCAGGCCATGATCCTGGGGGATCAGAAAGAGATTCCAAAGGATGTAATGGAGAACTTCAACAAGACCGGGACGACTCATATTATCGCGATTTCAGGATTTAACATAGGCATCATTGCTTTCTTATCGTTCATTGTCATAAGACTCATCATGAAATCATCCACATATCTTCTCTTGAGATTCAATATCGTCAAGGTTTCAACCGTTTTCGCAATTGTGCCGGTAATCATTTATACGTTGATAGCCGGTATGGGTATCTCCGTGGTTCGTGCAGCTATCATGGCTGTAACCTTCATGATAGCCATTGTCTTCGGTAAGGATAGAGATCTGTATAACAGCCTGGTCCTGGCAGCCTTGATAATACTTGTAGCTTCTCCCCCTTCCCTCTTTGACGTTTCCTTTCAGCTTTCATTCATGGCCGTATGGGCAATTCTTTTCATCACACCGAGACTTGCCATGATGATCCCGGACGGCAACCATGAAGAAATGTCCCGATACAGAGTATGGGCAAGGAAGATTTACAAGAATATCGTCATGTTTATTATTGTGTCCCTCAGTGCCACTCTCGGAACTTTGCCGTTGATTGTTTTTTACTTTAATAGAATGTCGACTGTGGTTCTGCTTTCAAACCTGTTCATCGTTCCCGTATTGGGCATTATTGCAATTCCTGTTTGTACGGCCATTATCATCGCTGCTCCGCTGTCGCAGGGGCTCGCCTTGTTCTTTCTCCACATTTCTTCCTTTATCGTTCAGATCTCCATCTCCATGGTCGATTTCTTTGCCTCTTTTCCCGGCTCGTCTTTTTTTCTGAGTACACCGACGTTTATTGAGATTTCGGCATACTATCTTTTTCTTATAGTCGCCGTGAAGCTTATCGATACATGGAAAAAGAAAGAAGGTGATACTGCTGAAAGCAGGAGCTTCCTATGTCCTTACAGGTTGCGAGTTGCAGCGGCGGTTCTGGTATTTTTCTTTGTGATTGATGCATTGTATTTATATGTGAAGGACAGGCGGAATGAAAATCTCGTAGTTACAGCGATCGACGTTGGCCAGGGGAGTTCCGCTCTGCTCAGATTGCCGGGCGGTAAAAAAATGCTCGTCGACGGTGGGGGAATGTATGACAACACTTTCGATATCGGGAAGTATGTTCTTGCCCCCTTTCTATGGCATGAAAGGATAAGACATATTGATATTGTCGTTCTAACCCATCCCCATCCTGATCATCTCAATGGGCTCATCTATATACTTTCAAATTTTAATGTCAATGAGGTTTGGACGAACGGCGAGACGGCAGAAAGCGATACATATAAAGACTTCATGAAGATTGTAAATGAGAAGAACATAACCCACAGGCTCATGTCTGAAAGGATCGGCGATATCAGAATCAATAATGTTACGATCAGAATATTGAATCCCGCAGGCACGATTGCCTTGAAGGACGACCTTCCCCGGCGGTTCGACAAGACAAATAACGATGCCATTGTCATGAAGATAGCAATGGGAAATGTGAACGTTCTTCTGCCTGCCGATATCTCTGAGCCGTCGGAGATGCGCATTATGGATGCGCATAAGGATATCAAGGAGCCAAATTCTCTTTGCCCCTCATCACGGGGGATTCACCTCCAGCACAGTACCATTTCTAAACAGAGTACAACCCGAAATTGCAGTGATAAGCTGCGGCAGAGACAACGTATATAACGACCCGCACCCGGACGTTCTTACGAGATACTTCCGGCGGGGAACGAAAGTATTTAGAACTGATATAAACGGCGCCATCAATATAACGACAGACGGCACTAATGTGGCATACAATGTCTTTACGAATGGCTTATAGATCCACTCAGCGCTCCCTCCACATATTTTTTACTTTCCGTCCGCATAGGCCAAGAGCGAATTAATTATGGTTCATCCGGGTGTTGCGTATAGCTTCCAGTAATCCTCGACGGTGTGACATGCTA
Organism: uncultured Syntrophaceae bacterium; assembly: GCA_903893135.1. Classification (GTDB taxonomy): domain Bacteria; phylum Desulfobacterota; class Syntrophia; order Syntrophales; family UBA2185; genus Fen-1135. The sequence goes on from CAITLA010000287.1 coordinate 3,631, forward strand.
AATTTCCATCATTTTCTCCTTGATTTTCATTAAATTGTTCTCTATCTTACCTTCGATAGTATGCTCCTTCCTGTTAACAAAAAAGTATTCTTAGAGGCACCTATAAACCTCAAACGATATTAGTATCTAACTATCTCACAGATTCAGTTTTTCTCTGCTTCATATATAGATAGGCATTCCTTCAGACGTGTAACGGGACAGACCTCTTGATGAAGGATCAATATGAATTGCCCGAAATGCCAGTTTGAGAATCCTGAAGGTGTCAAGTATTGCGGTGACTGTGGCACCAGACTTGAAAACCCTTGCCCCAAGTGCAATTATATCAATCCCCCCCAATTCAAATTCTGTGGTGACTGCGGTCATCGGTTAGAAGCGGAGCCTTCCCTCAAAGCAAAACCCCTTCCCCCAACAGATAGCGAGCGCAAGCATGTAACAGTTTTATTCTCCGACATGTCGGGATACACCGCCATGACGGAGACGATGGACACCGAAGAAACAAAAGAGATCATGGGGAATATCTTCGGGGAGATTTCCAAGGTAGTTGCCAAGTATGGAGGCTTCATCGAGAAGTTTATTGGCGATGCTGTCATGGCTCTCTTCGGAGTCCCCACTTCCCATGAAGATGATCCGGTACGGGCAATCAAAGCCTCCAGAGAGATTCACGATGTTGTTTCTTCTCTCAGCTCCAAGTTTGAAAAGAGAATCGGAAAAGCTCTCTGCATGCACACGGGCATCTGCACGGGTCTTGTGGTGACAGGAGAAGTTAATCTTGAGAAGGGAACCCATGGAGTATTAGGTGATACCATCAACACTGCCGCACGCCTTTCAGGATTGGCAAAATCAGGCGATATCGTCATCAGTCCCGATACCTATTACCAGTCAGAGGGATACTTTAACTTTGAGGCTTTGGAGCCAACCACCGTCAAGGGCAAAGCTGAACCAATCAAACCATACAGGGTAATTTCTTCCAAGGACGATCCTACCAAGACCCATCGCCTTTCCGGTATGAGGGCAGAGCTCATCGGAAGAAAGGTGGAGATGGCCCAGTTGCAGGAGGCTGTCACTAATCTCAAGCAGGGCAAGGGCTCTATCTTCTCCATCGTAGGTGATGCAGGAACAGGGAAGAGCAGGCTCATCGAGGAGTTCAAGGCATCATTGAATCTTGATGAAATGCAGTGGCGGGAGGGACACGCTTATGCCTATTCTCAGAACATCCCCTACTTTCCCGTAATAGACCTTCTCAACAGGGCCTGGCAGGTTCAGGAGGGTGATTCTCAGGAGCAGATAAGGCAGAAAGTTGAAAGAGGTATAAAAAATCTTATTGGTGACAGGGAGGACTTTATTCCCTATTTGGGAGGTCTATATTCGCTTGATTCTCCCCAATTAGAAAGTGTTGGTCCAGAATACTGGAAGGCAAGACTTCATGAGGCCATCCAGTTAATCTTGGCAAACCTCTGTAAACGTGGCCCTACAATCGTATGCATCGAAGACCTCCATTGGGCTGATCCCTCCACTGTTGAACTCCTTAGAAACATCCTTTCTGATTTCCGCCATTCGGCCATGTTTCTTATCATCTACCGTCCCACATTCAGTCTATTAACAAGTCACGAACTCAGCAACATCAAAGCATACAAAGAGATCAGACTTCATGAGCTGTCACCTTCAGAATCGCAAGACATGGTGGAATCAATGCTGAAGACAAAGAAAATTCCACCAGGGCTTAAACAATTTGTTGGCGAGAAGGTTGAAGGGAACCCCTTTTATCTGGAGGAAGTAATTAACTCCCTGCTTGAAACAGCGACACTGGTCAATGAAGATGGCAGATGGACTCTAACGAAATCACTCACAGAGGTAAATATACCATCTACAGTGCAGGGGGTCATTTCTTCGAGGCTTGACAGGTTGGGAAGGGAAACCAAGCGTATCCTTCAAGAGGCTTCTGTCATCGGTAGGTCATTCCTCTATGAAATTTTGAAGCATATAACCGATCTAAGGGAACATATCGACAAGAGTCTTACCGGACTTGAGCGCCTTGACTTTATAAGAACGAGATCCATTGAACCAGATCTTGAATATATTTTTAAACACGCCCTGATGCAGGAAGTTGTCTATAACGCACTGTTGAAGAAGGAACGGCAGAACATTCATGAGAAAATAGGAACCGTCATGGAGGTAATCCTCCAAGATCGTTTGCCAGAATTTTACGAAACTCTCGCATTTCATTTCAAGCAAGGGCAATCGCTCCATAAAGCTATAGAATATCTAATGAAGGCTGGGGAAAAAAGTATCAATCGATATGCTTTGGATGAAGCCCATCAATATTACAAAGAGGCTTATGAGATCCTTACCCAGAAACTTGACAAATCGGAAGACTACGATGAAATGCTGATAGGGCTTCTTGTAAAGTGGGCAGTTGTATATAACTCTTATGGCAAATTTAGAGAACTCATAGAACTATTTACTAATCACGAAGGCACAGCAGAATCTTTGAAGGAGCGGGAAGACGCAGCGATGTTTTTTGCATGGTTGGGTTACGCTTTGCAGCGGAGAGAATTAATTCATGACGCTCTTAGACACCTGCAGAAGGCAATGCATATTGGTGTAGTAACTCATAATGAGAAAGTTATTGGATACGCTGGGGCGTGGCTTGTTGAGACTTATTCTGACTTGTGTCGTTTGGATGACGCCTTCCAATTAGCTGAGAGGGTTGAAAAAATAGCAAAATCTCTCCAAGCAGATCGGACCCTATTCAGATTTGCGTTAATCGGATCGGGATACGCAAACCTATTTAAAGGAGGCTGCCGGAAGGAAGAAGAAATTGGGAATGCCTTTTTGGAATATGGCCGTCGCCGGTCTGATGATCGATGCATTGCCTTGGGATATAAGTATCTCGGTGTCTGGCGGATGTTGGCAGGCGATTTCACTACAGCGATCGATTTTTTCAAAAAGTGCACTGCTATGTCCGTCGATCCAATGACCACCATCAGCACACAGCTTCTACTTGTTATGACTTACTTTGCGGCGAATAGGCCTTTAGAGGCAGAAAACGTTACCAATGAAATAGCTGAATTTAACGAAAAATATGGTCTTGAGTTTGTTGGAACACTAAATAAAGCATGTCAAGGAATTATTTTAATATCGAAGGGCGAGTTTAATAATGGCATTAGTATGGTAGAAGATGTCGCTCATTACCTCTTTAAGAATAAAAGTAATTTTCGTTATGCACAAATAAATAACGTTATGGGGGGAATATATCTGCAACTGGCTCAAAAGTTAAAAGTTGACAGCTCTACTGCCGATACAGAGAAGGCTAAGTTCCTTATTGAAAAGGCTACAGCCTCTGCCGATAAGGCTGAAGATTATTTTCAAAAAGCA
>CAITLA010000288.1 GCA_903893135.1 uncultured Syntrophaceae bacterium
AAATCAGCCGGAGCGTAGCGATCGGCTGCATTGCCTCGTTAAGCATTCTTATTACGGGTTATAATATGGAAACTTCCATTTACCGTTGTCACTAAACTTAGGGGAAATGCTAAGTTGCCGCAGACCCTCGACAAATGGTTCTTTTAAAGAATGTTGTTCATCGATGATAAAGAATTCACCAGTAAGTTTCGCATGCACCTCCCATTCTTCTGATGCCATACACTCACTCCGCTGCTTTAAATCTGTGTCATCCAGAATTTATTATCACGATTATCATTTGAAATCTATTATATCTTAGAAAAATGTCAGTTTAACGACTTCAGGAAGCACTAAATAGAAATTATTTTATCAAGTTTCAATAATAAGGAAGGTTTGGATTTTTATTTTGGATCAAGGAACAATCGGCAGTATTTGTCATCTCAAGGGGCTATTAAGTAGCGGCTAATATTTTCTTTATCTTCAGGACCGAGATCAATAAGCTCTATTCCACAATCGTAGGCTTTATAATCAGGCGTCTGGGTGACAGAAAATTCCTCCACCCAAACTATCTTCCCGTTAACGGTAATGGAGCTAGTTTCACCTGGAAGAGAGAATTTGAGCCTTAGTCGGTTACCAACATTGACTTTTTCAGAGATCACAAGACGTATTCCTCCAACACTTACATTCTTAGACTGGCTTTCTTCAGGCCTGGGAGTAGAAACTTTAAATACCTCATGTTGGACCTTTATGTTGAGTGGAACTCGCGTGAATTTCCTTCTTTCCACCACAGTCATACTAGGCCACTCCTGGAAACAAGCCGATTATAAAATATTGCTTTTCAAGGTCGAAGTATAAGAAGAACAGTCTTGAGTGTCAATGCAATATTGATCACCCATTACCAATGGAAAGCTTCAATGTACAGGTAGAATTCAAAAATCAACATTACAAGAAGGAACGGAGCGGTTATATCATCTACAAGTCCGCAGCATCCTTGATAGGAAAAGCTGACTATTATCATTTGAAATCTACAATGAAAATCAAAGACGCCAGCTTTTAGACTTCAGTCTCATTCTTGCTAATCTGACAACCCTCTATCATTTAATTATGAGGCCGAATGCCTTTATGAGATTCGGTAGCATGCCGGTCCATACCATTGCGCAGGAAGCGCCGAGTGTTTTAATGAGTCCAAGATCCTCGAAACGCCAGATGAAGGTATACGCACCATAGAGTAGAGCAGCCACCGTATAAGTTATCCTGAGTTGATTACCTGCCGAAGTATCGGTTAAAAAAGCATACGCGGGGTGATATGCGCTGTTCGGACTAAGAGTGACTCCGGAAGATATGCAACTGCCAATAAAGAGAAATAGAATGCCTACTGCAACAGCAAGAAAGCAATAGACAGGAAGGACTTTCTCGTCAATTAATCGCCGGAACTGCTCCACAGGTTTTTCCATGTAGACAGAATCCGGCCCCGAGGATGCATCAGATTCCGTGACCGTTTCCGATGTGTCAGTAGATGGTACGTCTTCTGTGGGCGGGGGTGCAGAAGTCGTGTCTTTTTTCGAAGACTGGAAAGAAGACAGGAATATCCCAGCGGCATCTTTGAACTCACCGTTCCCATCCTTTATCTTATCGTATAAGATACCACACTGGGGGCATTCTTTAGCTGACACGATCCCCTCATCCTTTGGCTGTCTTTCATAACCGCAATTCAAGCACTCTTTCATATTAATGTGCTCCATAAAAAGAAAACCCCGCACTCTTTTGAGAAACGCGGCTTCAGTAATCAGGACATGGCACCCTCATGTAAGGTTGAATGGTTTACGAATTTTAAATTCTGACTTTATATGTGTTTTGATTATCACGATTCCCATTTGAAATCTACTATGAAACGAAAACCCGCATTTCTGAGTCTTACAGGAAGACATATGGATTCCACAGGAACTGAAAATCAGCTGTCCAGCCCTTACTCGTTTCAGAAAGCGGGAGCTTGTTTGTTAAGGTTGATTCATTTCTGAGAGTGGGACATTATTCCTCAAGTGGAGAGGAGAAATATCTCAACAGAGCAGGAATATTCCTTGCTCGTATTTCAATAACTTATCATTATCACGTGCAATTGTTACATTATAAGTCTTGGTATAGTTACTGCGACACTACAGATAAGACCAAATGAAAGGAGGTGATATCATGAAAAAGCTGATGTCGATTATCGTTTCTATCCTTTTTGCATTTTCGCTGACCGGTCTCTGCTTCGCTCAGGCTCCGGCCGCACCGGCTCCAGCACCAGAGAAGAAGGCTGAAGAACTGGCCCCCGCTCCTGAAAAAAAGTAAGCAGTCTAAATTTCGCTTGTGTAAAATAAATTAATCAAAAGGGGTTCCATCGAGAGCCCCTTTTGATTTTCCGGATAAAGCCAGTTCTTTCAAACAACAAACAAACGGTATAAGAACATTGCTCTCATTTTTTATTCGTGCACCCTCGTTTAAGCAGCAGTGACTAAGTTTTCGATCTGAGAAAGTGAGCTTCACCTATTTATCTTCCCCTCATCGCAGATATAAGCTGACCTGTCTAAAGAGGACTCTGGCTTCAAACAGATTTGAACCTCAGGTCATGATCAAAACCGCGTCCCTCTACCGGATCTTTTCCCTTTTTCCTTGTTATCTGGGGTTTTTTCCTGTTCACGTTTCTCTTCAGTTATCTCCACTTTATTGATTTTAAAAGTGCAAACATAATCAGTTCGGGCATCGTCGATTTGCAAGGCAAGGACCACCTGAAAGATTTTACCTACGAATGGTTCAGCCTTCGCTCTTAATTCTTCAGCAGTCCCTTTGAGCTGGGCTGGCAGGAACGACGCTCTCCTCCAATAAACTTGTTGTTTATATGATTTTCCGCCGTAGTCTTCTTCCCGCTGGAAATAATCTGCCGGATGTAAGAAATCTTTAAGAGTGCCTCTCGCGGTAACAACCGTAGGAGGATGTGAGTTGCTTCTATCTTCATAGCCAATGCCGGAATGGATTAGTTTGTGGCTTATACCCTTTTCATCAATAAATCGCGCTTCATCCCAAACGACTCTTACTGGCGCATCCGCTTTATTATTGAGAACAAAAACAATGTCATAAGGCGTCGGAAGCCATTTAATTTTCACCAGCTCATCCTCAAAATAAATTCTTGAAATTCCCTCCTCGATGACTACTTCAATTTTTTGCTCTCCATATATCTTTCTAGCCCCAGTGGATCTTTCCACGGAGGTCAGAGATATATCATAGTGTGCATTGGCGACTGTGTATGTTTTTCGAGATGAATCGGAGGGAGATTTCGTTCGATACGACGGCTCACAGCTTATTAAGGTGGCAATAATAAAGGTGCAAAATAAGATAATAATTTCTTTTCTCATAGCGAATGCTCATCTATATTCTTTTCATATGAACTGATAGGCTCCGTAGAAAATTCTTGTCGTGATTCCGTTCTTCCCCACCCTTTTTCTAGCTCTCTAACTTTATAGGACAAAGAGCACTCCCAAAAGTCTTTCTGAATGCTTATACATGGAGTATCATCTGCTATTCCTGTGCTCCGGAACGTGCTGATCCAGCGACCTGCCTCCACAACACGTACACCTTCATAATCTAAGTTCTGCCCTTATGAGGACTCCTATGAGAGCCGTTTCTATTGATTTCCAATCGTAATGTAGCATAAAAGGGTGAAATAGAAAAATCAAGACTTCGAATAGCGCATCTGGCGGATGTTGATTTTACAAAGTGTAATGTGGGAGATGGTCATACCAATATTTGCCACCTCCCCATTTTACTTTAAGGTTTTTTCTCTAAAAGAAGTAAGTTGATGGATAGCAAAAGGCAGATAACAGCGAATCCACCGAACACTCGTGATTCAAGATGGAAGATAGGCAAACAGAGTATCCGAGAAATAGCACCTATTACCGTACTTGCTAATCCCACAAAGATTATTACAATGGCTAACTTTCTCATATCTTTCATATTTTATCCCCCCTTTTTTTAACTGCTATAAGTATTTTCTATAGGATATCTTGTTATTAGTCAATTGTAAAAAAGACTTCGAGTTGAGGGAATCGAAATATGTCATCACGTTGATTATGGAATGAAAGGACTCATTATGAAGACATCTGTCGGGTCATTGATTACAGGAAGATATATGTAACACAATAGTCGTCGGACAAGACTATTTCTCAGGACATATTAGATAAGATACTTTTCAGATCAAAGCGAATCCCTTGTCTTGTATTGTTATCCCATCAAGATGATCCATCTCATGCTGAATAACCCATTCCGGATTGCTGTATGAAGAATATACAGGTTCCTCCCCTGCGTAATAATCCTTTGATCCGTATTCTAATTCAATATGCTCTTTCTCGATTGTATATCCGGAGATTAATACATATGGTTTTCTTCTGACTATATAGACTTTGTTGGGTACTGAACCGCATGCCTCCACGTATTTGTTCTCCTGCCCTTCCAGCTTCAGAATTTCCGGGTTTATAATGGAGATATATTTTCTTTCAGTTGTCGGAATGAGTATTTGCCTGATCGGCGTTGGGGTCAGGTTCCAGTAGATGTTGTTGGAGCTCACACCGACGAACTTGTACAGGCCTCTGAAGTATTGCATGATCCTGTCGAGGTCTCTGGCAAGGTGCAGCTCTTTGTCCAGGTCTATTTCACGCGCTGTTGCTTTCACCCAGGCCGCATTATCGGAGATGATTGCAATCTTGAGCCCGTATTGTTCCAGTATGCTGTGGATGCTGGTTGCTTCAGGACTTGAAGTCTTTTTGTCTTTCTTCTTGAATGGCATGATGCCTCAACAGTGGTGATTGTACCCCGTAACGCCAGTTACTAGACATAATGGCTGACAGTTAAATAATAGAACCTGCCCCTTATAGACATGGGTTATAATTGGAGGCAAATCCAAATACAGAGCCAAAAATAAGGAGGCAGGTTATGGGAAATCATATCACAATCGTTGGACTTGATGC
>CAITLA010000289.1 GCA_903893135.1 uncultured Syntrophaceae bacterium
CTGGCGGCTGCACGGGCGACGGCCGAAGGCGCCTTGGAGGGCGAAATAGAAACCGTCCTGGTACCCCCTGACTTTAAACCTATAGATAAAGACAACGGCTTCCGCGGTGACACCTCCTTAGAAAAGATGAGCAGCCTGAAGGCGGCCTTCGTAAAAAAATATGGGACAGTGACGGCGGGGAATGCCTCTTTTCTTACGGATGGGGCTGCCGCCTGCCTCCTCATGGCCGAGGAAGTCGCCGCATCGCTCGGCTATACGCCCAAGGCGTGGGTACGCGCCTATGCCTACACGGCGCAGGATCCCTTTGAGGAACTTCTCTTAGGACCCGCCTATGCAACGCCGAAATGCCTTGAAATGGCCGGTCTTAAACTTCAGGATATGGACGTCTTTGAATTTCATGAGGCCTTCGCCGGACAGATCCTGGCCAATTTGAAATGTCTTGCATCAGACGAATTTGCCCGGGAAAAACTCGGCCGATCCGAAAGAGTCGGGAAAGTCCCTCTGGAGAAATTCAACACCCTCGGCGGTTCACTTTCCCTGGGACATCCCTTCGGTGCTACGGGAGCGAGACTTGTCACTACGGCAGCCAATCGGCTCATTCGAGAAGACGGGACATTCGCCCTCATCGCCTCCTGTGCCGCAGGAGCCACGGGTAACGCAATTATCCTGGAACGAAAGAAATAAAATATACGGAGACCGCAATGTCCTTCGCAGAGATCGAGAGAGATAACGGTGTGGCAGTCATCTGGATGGATCAGCCTGGTGAGAAGGTCAATAAGATTTCCATCGACCTCGTGGACGAATTCAAGACAATGCTTGACAGTCTCGAAGACGACAAGACTATCAGAGCGATCGTGCTAATCAGCCGAAAACCGGATAACTTTATCGCCGGTGCGGACATCGAGAAATTCAAGGACATGACAAGTGCCGCGGAAGCGGAGATGCTGAGCCGCCAGGGACACGTGCTTCTAAACCGGATGGCGGCTTTTCCCAAGCCCATTGTGGCTGCAATTCACGGCGCAACCCTGGGGGCCGGTCTCGAAGTGGCCTTAGCCTGCCATTACCGCATTGCCAGTGATGATCCCAAGACGGTTCTTGCCCTGCCGGAAGTAAAATTGGGGCTTCTCCCGGGAGGCGGCGGCACCCAGCGGCTTCCCCGCCTCGTCGGATTGCAAGCAGCCCTGGACATGATGCTTACAGGGAAAAATATCTACCCCCGGCAGGCGAAGAAAATGGGGCTCGTGGATGATCTCATCCATCCTTACGGACTTCTCCATGCGGCGAAAAAGGCCGCCCTCCATCTGGCCGATCAACCTCTCACGCGCAAAAAAAAGCTGTCCCTTCTTGCAGAACTATTGGAGAGCACCCCCTTCACCCGCAACGTTGTTTACAAGAAGGCGACAGAATTGGTGCAGAGAGATACATGGGGAAATTATCCGGCGCCCGTGAAGATCATTGAGTGTGTAAAAGCGGGAATGGAAAAAGGCCCCGCAGCAGGCGTGGAGGCGGAAACAAAAAAATTCGGGGAGCTGGTTGTGAGCCCCCAGTCCCGTGAGCTGATACAGATATTCCTCAGCATGACGGCTATGAAAAAAAATCCTCTCAAGGATAAGGTACGTCCTGTCAAGAAGATCGGTATTCTGGGAGCGGGACTCATGGGAGCAGGGATCGCCGATGTCAGCTCCACAAACGGCATGGAGGTTCTTCTCAAGGACGTCAGTTATGATGCCGTGGGACAGGGAGAAAAAGCGATCTGGCAGGATCTGGACGGAAAAGTGAAAAAGAAGGCACTGTCGCCATTTCAGCGGGACGTGACCTTCAGCCTGATTACGGGGACCACGGACTACCGGGGTTTCGAAAAGGCGGACTTGATTATTGAGGCCGTATTCGAGGACTTGGAACTAAAGAGAAAAATCCTCGCGGAGACGGAGGCCTATATGCGGGAGGATGCCATCTTTGCCAGCAATACTTCGTCCCTTCCCATCGGGGGCATCGCTGCGGCAGCAAGACGCCCGGAACAGATCATCGGGATGCATTACTTCTCACCCGTTCCCAAAATGCCGCTTCTCGAAATCATCGTGACGGAAAAGACGGCAGACTGGGTAAAGGCAACAGCACTCGATGTCGGCATCAGACAGGGCAAGACAGTCATCATCGTCAACGATGGCCCCGGCTTTTATACAACCCGTATCCTCGCGCCCCTTTTGAACGAGGCCTTAGAAATTCTTGCTGAAGGCGGGGATATAAAAGAAATCGATAGAGCCATGCGCCAATTCGGCTATCCCGTGGGACCCATTGCCCTCCTGGATGAGGTCGGCATTGACGTGGGAGCTCATGTCTCAAAGGTCCTGGGCCCGCTTTTCGCTGCGAGGGGAGCTCAACCGAATACGGCTATGGAAAGGATCTTCCAGGCCGGTTACAAAGGCCGGAAAAACAACCAGGGCTTTTATCTCTACGGCGATCGGTCAGGGAAAGAGGAAAAGAGCGTTAACGAAGAGATCTACTCCTTCTTCGGTGGAACTAAGCGAAGAAAGTTTGATGCTCAGGAGATCCAGAACCGGCTATCCCTTGCCATGATAAACGAGGCAGCCCTCTGCCTCCAGGAAGGCATCCTGCAATCACCGCGGGACGGCGATATCGGCGCCGTTTTCGGTCTGGGCTTTCCTCCCTTTCTCGGGGGACCTTTCCGCCACATAGACAGCATGGGCCTCCCTAAAACTATTTCCCTTATGGAGGAACTGGAAAAGCAGTACGGCCCGCGCTTTACACCTGCCCCGATCCTCCGTGAACGCGACGCGAAGAATCAGAGGTTTTATGCGTAA
>CAITLA010000290.1 GCA_903893135.1 uncultured Syntrophaceae bacterium
CGCTTGCTTCAGAGCTTCTTTCTCCTCGAAGCGGGAGATGGCGAAGAAAGTATTTCCCTCGGAACTTAAAATCATTTCTTTTTTCTAATCTTCTTCCCAGTTAATTTCATCGTTCCTGCGGGCCTAAGACTTCCTTGTGGCCGACACGACACCACACGACTTCCTTGCTTTGTTTGGCTCCCTTTTTCCCTTCTATTGTTCCGTTTCCTTTATCGCCTTCATAATTTCTATTGCTACCTGTGGCACTATTGAATTACCCAATGCTTTTAATCTTTCGACTCTATGCCCTGCTTTGGTGAGTTTAAATCCGTCCAATTCGACGGGTAGCCCATCATCCACTCGACAAAGTTCGGTTGCAACTTCAAGCCAGTTTCGTGTCCAGTCTGGTTTCTTAACCTTTGGGCCGAAGTTGCCGGTCTCTTCCCGTGTTTTCGGGCTTCCGTCCATTGATTCATTACTGATGGGCCGTCGCTTTTGTAATCTTCCGTTGATGGAGTGAGCAACAATCCAGACCCGATCTCGTCGGTGCGGAGCGTTGACGGCGCAAGCTGGAATAATATAAACCCTTGCTTCGTAATTGAGGCTTTCCATTTCAGAAAGCAACGATTGGAATACCATTCCGCTTTCAAGAGTAAGTATTCCTCGAACATTTTCCAAAATGACGAATCTTGGTTGCGTTTCGGAAATAATTCTAAAAGTTTCCGGCCAGAGCCAACGGTCATCTTCCCTTCCTTTTCGCTTCCCGGCACAGCTGGCTGGCTGACAAGGAACCCCTGCCGTAAGGATGAACGGTCTTTCATTTAATTCGATCCCTTCGCTATATTTTCTTTGTGCCATTTGTGGTGACAAATTTGGCAAAGCCACATCACTTCCAGAGGTTTTTCGTAGTCTGGGTGATGAGACTGTATTTTGCTCCTTCCGTCCTTGAATATCCCCGTTGCCTGGCATATCTCGCAATGTGTTTTCCTCTGAATTATTCCCTTTTGAATCGCCTTCTCTAATATATTCTGCGCCCGATCTACCGCCTTCGTTCCCCGATAAAAATGATTCTTCTCCCCATAACATAAATTGTCTCTGAATTTTACCCCTCTCCTCTTGAGGATTTTCCACATTGCTTGACGGGTTATTCCGTAAAATTCCGCCACCTCTCCTATTGACATTCCCTGGCAATACATCTTCACCGCCTCGTCGTATTTCTCGTTTCTCGGTTGTCCCATGATACCCTCCTTTTATCTCAAGAATATCATAGGTTGGCGTAAATGTCAATCCTTTGATGTCCGTGTAAATTTTCGCATTAGGCCAATGCTTTCTTAAAACTTGCTGACAGAATTTATTATTGTCGCAAAATATATGTTCTGCCCCAGGCCAAACCGTATCAACTGCCAGGGCAAATCCACCGATACCAGAAAATAAATCAAGGTGAAGCACAATCTAAAATATCCTCCGTAAAAACATAATTATCCCCACGATCACGCCCACAATGATCAGGGTGAGGATGATGAGGAAACGTCGAGGGGAGGGGACGTGGGGTCAAAGGTGATCCCGATCGCC
>CAITLA010000291.1 GCA_903893135.1 uncultured Syntrophaceae bacterium
GTACATACTATCAGCCAGTATCCTGTTAGCGCTATTTGTCACCACTATATTTGTCGAGTTCGGCGGTTACGCCTTAACGTCTATGGCTTCGAACATCACCGGGACAATAGAAGGCGCAGGAGCGAGGGGCGCAGAGACAAGTATGGATCCGGGAAAATCAGGCCAGTATCGCGATAGTTTGAGGGAGGGCATCGCCAATACAGGGAAAGCAGACATGACCAACTTGCACGAAGACGTGATGCAGAGAACAGCAAGGGGGGTAGGTGATACACGGGCAAATATCAGCACGCTTGAAGATAAAGGCTTCGGCGGCATGGTCGACGGTGAATTTGGAAAGACAGTTTATAATACTCGCAAAGGCTTTGGCGAGGGAACTGCGGCTATTGAGGCAGGAGGTGGCAAAGTAGAAGATAAGTCTTATCAGGACACGGCAGCTGGCCTGTACCAACATAAAGAAGTACTATCAGGTGCTACAGGTGGAGTTTTCATGTCAGAAAATTTAGAAAAGGATGACCAGCAATATGCAACTTTAGATACCCCTTACGCTAAGGGGATAACAATGGAAAATGGCAAGGTCACGAATATAGATAAGGCTACAATGTCAGCAGGGTTTGCTCAGGACGCAAAAGAAACTGCAACTAAGAGCGTTGGAAAAACAATTGCATCATCAGTAGACACGAGCACAATGTGGGGCAAGACTGAAGATCTGGCAAAAACGATCGGCGTTTCTGAAAGCGATGCGCACAAATTACAGCAAAGTGCTGGTCATGAATTTGCTAAAAACTATGCGAACAACCGGGCCCTGCAGGAAGCAAAGGATGCTTCTACGGGACAGTCTATGGCAGGGTGGGCTCAAGGTACCTTGGGGAATGACGGCCTCATGGGTGCTATTGCAGGAGGTGCCTTGGGATGGAAAGTCCAGGCTGGAGGAAAGGTTCAGATCGAGGGCAAACAGACCAACGGAAAAACCTCTACGTTTACCTTAGAAGCAAGAGATGCCGAAGCATTCAAAAATGCGATTAGTGAATCACAAGAGAAGGCTTTCGTAAGTACATTTAATTCATCTGATGGACTTAAACTGGCTAAGAATATTTCGCATAAGCTTGGACTTACCGAGACAGAAAATATGGCTACACAATTTCAGAGTGCAGATACCGCGTCTGCGACCATTCAGCAAAACATACTGCCACGAATGATAAATGAGGCTATGTATCTCGACCACGATAGGTTTGCAGGAATATCTGATCCCCGTGTAAGAGCGTACGAGGCTGTTAAATGGTTGAGCAGCGACGATTTAGAAGCTAAGAAATTCCGAGAGGACTTCATGAATAGAACTTTGCATGAAAACGCCACGAGCCAAAAAGTGCAAGACGAGGTGTCACAGACAGAACATAATTTGAAAGAAAAGAAAGAACGAGCAGATGTGACCGGCGAGCAAACTGTTGGGCAGGTTGATAGCTCTATACGTGAGGCAAATAGTCTTGAAAATACGGGTAAACCAAAAGATAGTATTCCCAACGCGGACTGGAATAATATCCAGCAACAGGTTCAAGACAAACAAGATTATACGGTCGAGAAACAAAAAGAATTTGAGCACGGTAGACCTGTGGATGCAACGATAGATTATGTAAAAAATATACCAGGTTATGCTAAACAAGGCATTTATGGTTTGAACGAGCCATCGAATCAACCGGGAAAAGAGGCGGCCAAAGATGATAAAAAGGGTAAACAAAAAGATGGTATTACCGAGCCGGGCGACTGGCCTGGTCGATGAAATAAAATAAAAGCCCCACTCTCTCGTGAGTAACGGGGTTTTTATTATCAGATAATTTCACCCTTAGCGAATAAAGGGGTCATTTTTCAAACATGCTCGGATGGTTGTAAATATTACCTTCACAACTGATATATCCAGGATCATTTACCATATCTCCACCTGTTCGCTGCTTTGCACTTTGACTCGTCCGGCGACCACATAAAATACTGACGAAAATCATACCTATGAAGGTGATGCCAAATAAAACAAAACTTCCAGTAGTAATTGCGATTACGATAAGAACAAAAAATATCACTAC
>CAITLA010000292.1 GCA_903893135.1 uncultured Syntrophaceae bacterium
AGGCTGTTTATGAGGAGAACAGGCTGAAGAACCTGGATGTTAAAAACCCCGAATGCCCTGAGACGGATGAGACCAAGCTCTGAATCTCTGAAGGCTACAGGATCACGTGTCCCCCATTTCAGGTTGGGGAAGACTTTCATATTGACGAAATAGACTTCTGCCCGAAGGGGGCTGGTCATTCCCCAGGGCAGGCTGAGTACCTTTGTCAAAATGGGAATATTGGCTGTTTGCAGCGTGTGCCTGCCGGGGCCGAAGGCGTCGTAGGCCTTGCCGTTATAAAAAAATACGGCGGCCTGGCTTTCCCGAACGGTCATCTGGGCGCCGTACTTGATTTCGCCGGACCCACCTTCGGGGATTCTGTGGACGAGCTCTTTCCCCTGCTCGTCAAACCATTCAATAACTTCCAAAAATATTAAATTGTTGGTTCCCATATATGTGGTCCTTTAAGAGTTTTTTTATCTTGCCAGTATGTTTCTTAATCTTTAAAGCCTCTCATGACAAGCCGATGAGGCCTGCTTTCAACTCGGCGTATGATAGGCAAGGGCGGATGGGATGTCAAGAATAAAACGGGACAAAACGGGAATATGTAAGTTGTGGGAGATTAAATTGTCACGATACAAAATCAAGTGGCCAATTAGAGCGGACAAAAAGTAGTCGACTATATTCCCAGATAATCCCTCAATTTACGAACTGCCTTCTTATGCTTTGATGGATTCATTCGACCGATATTCAAGAGCTTCCATTTGACGGCAGGCAGGTTATCAATCCCTTCAATTCCTATCATGTCCCACTGAGGCATCCCGTCCTTGACAGAAATAATGAATTGTTTTTCCTGAGTGGTCAGTTCTCCTGCTATCATGGAAACCAGTTCTTCCCTGGTCTTTTCCAGGTCCTCACACGTGACCTCTTCCAAAGTCATGCCTTGAAATTCGGTTTCAAAGACAGGCTGAATATTTCCGAATCTCGGATTGAGAACCTCTACCATGGGCCGGTCATGGCTGATCAGGTAAACGACAAACGCCTTTCGCATGGCGGCGCTGAAGTTTCCATATTTGAGAAGCATCATGATATCAAAGAGGTCGCGTGGGTGCTGGCGATCCAGGGCAGCGCAGATTTTCCCTGCGTATAGTTCATTTTCCGAAAGGGTCTGACATTCCACGGAAATCTCAAAGAGATTGACAGCTTTCGGGGAGATGACGCTTCTTGCAGGCGGATATACGGAACCTCGTATGACCAGATTCGGTTCGATCTTAACAATCGTCTCCTGTCGTTGAACAAATAATCCGCTCAATAAACCGGAGCTCCTGGTTTTCCTGGGAATGACCTTCGTTACGGGGATCCTGCTCTCGATGCCCTGAGATATACGGACAAGAGAGGCACTTATCTCATAGAGGGACGAATCCCTTTCACCAACGGGAAGATAAGCGAGGTCAATGTCAACGGAGATGCGCGGGAGATCCCGGACAAAGAAATTGATAGCCGTCCCGCCTTTAAGGGCGAAGACGGCTTCTCTGTCGATTAACGGAATGATCCTCAGAAGCAATTCAGCTTGTTTGAAGTAAACGGTATCGATCACGCAGGTATTCCTTCACGATCAACGGGAACGGTTATCTGATATTTCGCGTCAAACCGGCCGTTCGGTATGATCATCCGCTTCCCTTTCCCGAGATCGATTTTCGATAAATCCAGCTTCGATAACCAAGTATGTTCCTGTCTCTCCGCCATATAAAGAAACAACCTTTTCACCTTTATGGAGCGGCATGCCGTCAACAACCCCTGGACAACATCGGGACGCAGGGTAACCAGATTTTCCATGATCAATTGGGCTTCATCGAACCCGACTTCTTTGGGCACCAGATGAAGCATCTCCATGGCCGCGCGCTCCGGCGCCGCTATTCTGACCGAAAAATCCCGCTCTTTGAATTCTGTAAATCCCTCTCGGCTGTCCGCGGGGAAGAGATTCGTTCGCGTCACAACGAACTTGATACCGAAACGAGCTACCTTGAACCAGGCCGGTAATATCAATCCTCGTGGACCGTACAGAAAAATTATTTTCTGCTTCGCCGGCAGATAATGGGCATAGCCTTTCAATTCAAGAGCTGTTTTACCTCCTGCATGGACGAGTAGGGCGAGTTGAGTCTGAAGGGTATAAAGAGCGCCCGGCCAGTCCACCCTATCCCCGGCGCGTATGTATGCCCCCCGGCCAAAAGGCTCCAGCCAGCCGCTGTTTTTATATTTCACGAGCAGATCCCTGCCGAAACCTGAAGCGGTCAGGTAGGAAGTGGCGCTGGGGGTGCCAGTTGTCCACTGGTTTATAAGTCGGTTTATTTTTGTCTTACTTTCAGTACCCATAGTCATCAAAAAGCCACAATTTTAAACTAATGTCAAGGGGAAGTTTAAAAATAATAGCTTTTGTTGACCTATAGTCGTCAAATGATAATATTTTTAAACCAATGAAAATGGAGTTTATAAGAAAAGAAGGTTTGCGGTATCAATTCTCTCATTGCCCCAAGGTAACGCCCCGGCTTTGCCGGAGGATATTTACTGCTTTTCGATCTTCTAAAAAATCGGATGTTGACGCTGATCCGTCACCTGGGTTCTCTCTTCCGTCGTACTCAGACAGCATATCTGAAAGCATCTATTTCTTTTTCTCCCTGTTTCCAATGATTTATAAAACTGGGTTTGATATTTACGAGGGAATATTGTAAACCTTGGCCATGAAACGCAAAGAAGAGGACTATGCCGAGGCTTATCAAGGGAAGGCGCTCATTGCCGATCCTATATACCAGTATGCCTCTTTCACTGTGCCAACAGCCGATTTCCCGGATGAGAAAACGGAAAAGGACCTCATCGATTCACCCTGGGTTCAAAGGCTGCGGAGGATTTATCAGCTTCAGTCCGCGCGCTGGGTATATCCGGCCGCCGAGCACAGCCGATTTCAACACTGCCTCGGGACTATGCATGTGGCGGGCGAGTTCGGGAGGTATCTATATCCGAGTCTGAAAAAGGTGTGCAAAGATGCCCCTTCGCTAAACTATGTTGAGGAACTCCTCCGGGTTGCGGGACTGTTGCATGATGTGGGACATGGCCCGTACGGGCATTTTTTTGATGACCACTTTCTCAGCCAGTATGACATTACCCATGAGGACATCGGGAAAGCGATTATCACGAAGAAGTTGGGAAAAATCATCCGTCAGATCCGGAGAAGCCCAAACGGACCTTTTTCCGACGGAGAATGCCTCGACCCGAATCACGTGGCAATACTAATCAAGATGCCGGAAGGGTATGACGTCAAGATGCCAAGATGGCTGCAGCTATTGAGGCAGCTCTTTTCAGGCATTTACACTGTGGATAATCTCGACTATGTCCAGAGGGATGCCTACATGACGGGATTCTCCCTCGATATCGTGGATATTACGAGACTTCGCTTTTATACTTTTTTTACAAAAGACGGCCTCACCCTTCATCAGGCAGGCATCTCGGCCCTCAGCCGCTTCATAAATGCAAGGTTGAATCTCTATACCAATGTTTATTTCCACAGGACAACAAGAGCTCTGGACCTGCACCTGCAGGAGATATTCAGGGATACTATGCGCATAATCTTTCCGTGGAATCCATTGGAAGCGCTGGACGAGTATCTGAACTGCGATGAATGGCATCTGTATAATA
>CAITLA010000293.1 GCA_903893135.1 uncultured Syntrophaceae bacterium
AGTGCCGTCAAGGGACTTTCATAAGAGAGTCGTCAAACTCGCTATTCATATCACCGATATTAATCCCACAATGAAGCATGCTATCCGGGCAGTTGAGCTTTCGGGAACAATAATACTCTCACAATAGTAAAGCTTCGCGGCCTGAGATGGGCGGTTCCCGGAAGACTTCCGGTTTCAGCGGCTGCGAGGCTGAAGATTGTCACTAAGATGCCGAAAATCTAAGGGATTAACGATTGATTGCAGGAGTTCCTTCATGGTATATTACTTAAGGAGAGATTAAATAGATTTCCCATTTGTCATGTGACTTCGGCTCGGCGCCTTCGCAGAGGCGAGAAACCTCATTCCGTCTGATATTCCAATGAGCAGAAGTTGGCAGCGATCTCATAACATGATCTTTATCCTTGGTGCAATTTTTTGGAAACGTCCATAAAAAGAAAAAGAACGAGGCCTGTTTTTCTCGGTGGAGTCCAGGTTGGCGGAAATGCCCCGGTTGCAGTTCAGTCAATGACCTCTACAGATACCAGAAACGTCAGGGCCACAGTGCGGCAGATCAGGAAACTTGAGGAAGCAGGTTGTGAGATCGTTCGGGTCGCTGTTCCGGATAGAGTTGCCGCAGCTGCTCTCTCCGATATCAAGAGGCAGATCGCTATTCCACTTATTGCCGATATTCATTTTAATTATCGCCTTGCCATAGAAGCGATAGGGAATGGAGTCGACGGAATAAGAATCAATCCGGGGAATATTGCCAAAGAAAAAATTCTGAAGATTGTTGAATCTGCGAAATCACGGGGGAGCGTGATCCGCATAGGCGTCAACGCAGGTTCACTCGAAAAAGATTTACTAAAAAAGTACGGAGGTCCGAGTTCATCCGCTCTGGTCGAGAGCGCTTTGAGAAGCCTTGCTGTCCTGGAAGACGCCGGTTGTGATTCGATAAAATTATCGGTCAAGGCATCGGACGTAACTACAATGGTCGAAGCTTACCGGGAATTGTCCGGGAAGACGGATTATCCTCTTCACCTTGGCGTTACGGAAGCAGGAAGCATAGTTAATGCTGCCGTCAAGTCTGCCATCGGCATGGGCATTCTTCTCTATGAAGGCATAGGCGACACCATCAGGGTTTCCGTAACGGGAGATCCCGTCTCTGAAATTGGTGTTGCTTATGCAATCCTCAGAGCCATAGGCATCAGGAAGTTCGGGCCGGATATCATATCGTGTCCCACGTGCGGCCGCTGCGAAATAAATCTTTTCCGGCTGACACAGGAAGTTGAGGAGAGACTGGCAGGTATGAAGACTCATTTAAAGGTTGCCTTGATGGGATGCGTCGTAAACGGACCGGGAGAGGCGGCAGAAGCGGACGTGGGTATTGCCGGCGGCAAGGGATACGGGCTTCTTTTTAAGAAAGGTAAAGCAATAAGAAAAGTGAAGGAAAAGGAATTTGTAACAGCGCTTCTGGCTGAAATTGATTCCATGGTAGCTGAAAGGAAGGAGATATAATGCGATATTCGGAGATGTTCTTGCCTACATTAAGGGAAGTGCCATCAGATGCGGAGATCATAAGCCATCAGCTCATGATAAGGGCGGGGATGATAAGAAAGTTGACAAGCGGTATTTATACTTACCTTCCCTTAGGCTACCGGGTCATTCGCAAGCTGGAGAATATTATACGTCAGGAGATGAACAGGGCGGGGGCTCAGGAGGTTTTCATGCCGACGGTGCAGCCCCGGGAGCTGTGGGAAGAATCCGGCCGGTGGAGCCTTTATGGCAAAGAACTTCTGCGGTTCAAGGACAGAAATGACAGAGAGTGCTGTCTCGGCCCAACGCATGAGGAAGTTATCACCGATCTTGTCAGGAATGAAATCAAGACATACAGACATCTCCCCAGGAATCTTTATCAGATCCAGACGAAATTCCGCGATGAGATACGGCCGAGGTTCGGAGTCATGAGGTGCAGGGAGTTCGGAATGAAGGATGCCTACAGCTTCGATGCCGATGAGGAAGGGGCCGAGATAAGCTATCAAAAAATGTTCGATGCATATACGGAGATATTCAAGCGATGCGGTCTCGAATTCAGGGCAGTGGAGGCCGATACGGGCAGTATCGGTGGAAGCTTTTCCCATGAATTTATGGTGATGGCCGCAACCGGTGAAGATTCTCTCGTCTTCTGCAGTAATTGCGAGTATGCGGCGAATCTGGAGAAGGCGGAAATTGCAGCACCAGAAATTCATCCAGTGCATACGGAGGATATTCTTCCTCTTGAATTGGTTCATACACCTGACATGAAAAGTATTGAGGAAGTTTCCTCATTCCTCCGTGTGGCTCCCAGGGATATAGTAAAAACCATGATATACAGTGCAGATGGCAATCCCGTTGCTGTATTGGTAAGCGGGGATGAAGAGGTCAATGAAATTAAAGTCAAAAACTATTTGAACTGCGATGTCCTGGAAATGGCAACGGACGAAGTGATTCATAAAGTTACAGGGGCGCCCCGAGGGTTTGCCGGAGCTATCGGGATAAAAGTGAAGATCATCGCGGATTATTCTCTCTCGAATATGACTAATTTTGTCATGGGGGCAAATAAGGAAGATTATCATGTAAAAAATGTAAATATAGGCAGAGACCTGGCCGTTGCTGCATTTGCGGATTTGAGAATAGCCAGGAACACGGATCTGTGCGCACGGTGCGGTAGTGCTCTCAAATTTGCCCGCGGTATTGAAGTAGGTCACGTTTTCAAGCTTGGAACAAAGTACAGCAAGGCGATGAAAGCCCAATACCTTGATAAGAATGGCAAGGAGCGGTACATGATAATGGGCTGTTTCGGCATCGGTGTGGGAAGGACTGTTGCGGCAGCTATAGAACAGAACCATGATGAGAACGGTATCGTATGGCCAGTTCCGCTGGCCCCTTATCAGGTGATAATTACGCCCGTTAATGTCAACGACGAGAAGATCAAGAAGATGTCAGTGCAGCTGTATGAAGCGCTGCAGCAAAGGGGCATCGAAGTCATCCTTGATGACAGGGATGAGAGGGCAGGTGTGAAATTTAAGGATGCGGATCTGATCGGTATTCCACTCCGTGTAACTGTCGGGCAAAAACTGCTCATCGAGGGCGTCCTGGAAGTCAAGATTAGAAGGACAGGTGAGGTGAAAATGCTTGCCGTGGACGCGGCAGAGGATTTTGTAATCAATTACGTTAATGAAGGTATCTGAAACCCGTGCTGCGTATTACTGATATACTGGACAAAACCCAGTCCTATCTTTCTGCTCCTGAGCAGGAACTGATAGAGAAGGCGTACATCTTTTCTGCCTCCGTCCATCAGGGACAGGTGCGTCTATCCGGAGAGCCCTATCTTACGCACCCCGTGGAAGTGGCGGGCATACTGGCCGATATGAAGCTTGACGCGGCAACTGTTGTTACGGGCTTGCTCCATGACACTGTGGAAGATACGCTGGCCACGCTTCCGCAAATAAGGGAGGCTTTTGGCAAGGAAATCGAGTTTCTTGTCGAGGGGTTGTCAAAGATAAGCAGGATCACCTATGGGAGCAGGGTTGAACATCAGGCGGAAAACTTCAGAAAGATGATCCTGGCGATGTCTTCAGACATCCGGATAATTCTGGTGAGACTGGCCGACAGAGTGCATAATATGAGGACGCTGGAATTTCAATCGCCGGATAGACAGAAATTTATAGCTGAGGAAACACTTGAATTGTACGCCCCTTTAGCGAACCGTCTCGGTATTAACTGGATGAAGGTTGAATTGGAAGATCTTGCCTTCCGCTATCTCAAGCCCGAAGCTTATTCCGAGCTGGTGAGCCGCCTGGCGAAGAAGGAACGGGAACGAGAGCAGTATACCGAAGAGGTGAAGAACATTATCCAAAAGGAAATAGACAAATTTGGACTGAAAGGTGAAGTTGAGGGGAGAGCAAAACATTTGTACAGCATTTACACGAAGATGGAGGAGCAGCACATAGACCTTAATGAGGTATATGATTTGCTCGCCTTTAGAATCATCCTCGATGCAGACAAGGAGAGTGAATGCTATGAAGCTCTCAGTGTTGTCCATGCCCTCTGGAAGCCTGTTCCCGGACGTTTTAAGGATTATATAGCCATGCCGAAGGCTAACAGCTATCGTGCGTTACACACAACAGTAATCGGCCCCTACGGTGAAAGAGTGGAGATACAGATAAGGAACAGGATCATGCACGAGTGGGCAGAAGCAGGCATAGCCGCGCACTGGCGCTATAAGGAAGGACGTTCATATATAAGCGGTGAAGATGATCAGATCAAAAAATTGAGAGATTTACTGGAGGTTCAACAGGAACTTAAGAATCCCAGGGAATTCATGTCCAATCTGAAAATGGCCCTCTTCGCGGATGAAGTTTATGTGTTTACTCCGAAGGGTGATGTCAAGGCCTTTCCGAAAGGGGCAACGCCGATTGATTTTGCATACAGCATTCACACGGATGTTGGAAACCAGTGCATCGGAGCCAAG
This sequence comes from uncultured Syntrophaceae bacterium, assembly GCA_903893135.1. Lineage (GTDB taxonomy): Bacteria > Desulfobacterota > Syntrophia > Syntrophales > UBA2185 > Fen-1135. The sequence continues at coordinate 4,490 of CAITLA010000293.1, forward strand.
GTAAACAGAAACATAGTCCCCCTGAAGTACGAACTCCAAAATGGCGATACAGTTGATGTCATTACGCAGGCAGGGCATCATCCCAGCAAGGATTGGTTGAAATATGCAGTAACGTCGAGAGCCATATCGAAAATCAGAAACTGGGTAAAAACGGAGGAAAGAAAAAAGAGTGTCGCCCTCGGCAAAGACCTCCTGGAGAAAGAATTCAAGAGGCACAATCTTAAATTGAGTCAAATAGTCAAGTCCGAAGAAATCAAAAAAATCTACACGGAATATTCCGTCAATTCACTTGATGACCTGATGGCTATCGTCGGTTATGGAAAGGTGTCGGCAAAGAGGATTGTCAATCAGTTTGTGCCCGAAGAAGAAGCCGGGACTGCCGAGACAGCGCTTATCACGGAGGAGAAGAAGAAAAAGTCCCCTTCATCCGTAGGCATTTCCCTGACGGGAATAGAGGATATCCTGGTCAGGTTTGCAAGATGCTGTAATCCCATTCCAGGAGACGAAATTGCGGGTTATATCTCACGGGGGAGGGGAGTCACCGTTCATACGGCCAACTGTCCAAATGTCGAAGGGATGGACGGCGAGAGGATCGTCGATGTACAATGGAATATCAAAGAAAAGCAGACATACCCGGTGCATATGAGGGTCGTCTGCAGGGACAAGAAGGGACTGCTTGCTGAAGTAAGCACTGTAATATCGTCACTGGATATTAATATCAGTCACGCGGAAGTGGAAACCAGGCCGGCGGATATGCAGGCAATATTAAGTTTTGAATTGGACGTCAATGATCTGCAGCAGTTTAACCAGGTACTCGCGGCGATCAAAAAACTAAAAAGCGTAATTTCCGTCGAGAGGGTCAGGACATCATGAAATAATGACCGGCTTGATGAGGGCGCCTGAAGTTTATTCGTTGACAGAAAATACAGACATGCTGTATGAAACGCAGACTTGACGGCTTGAGTGAGAAAGCGGAGGGCAGAAAGAAGGACTGAGGCAGCAGCGGGGAAAGCTGCTTTGCTTATTGGCGAATTCAAACTCCGACAGCACGAGATGTCAGGACACAGGGAGGCACTGGAACACATGTTTGAAACAGTAGGGGAACTAAGATGAATAACCGGCCTATGAGAAGATTCCTCATATTATTGGTATTGATTATTTTTCCACTGACCAACGCATTGGCCCAACCGCCCCGGGGCAAGCATTCGGTTACAATAGACCCGGGACATGGCGGAGGCGACCTCGGCGTCAAAATATCCGATATGGAGCATGAAAAAGATATAACCCTGGCCATCTCGTCATTAATGAAAAAAGAATTGGACAAATCCGGGAACGTTTGGGTGCAACTGACAAGAACTTCGGACAGAGACGTGTCATTATCTGAAAGGAAAGAGATCATAAAGAAGATGCAATCGGAGGTCTTTGTCAGTATCCATGTTAATGCGGGTTTTAGTAAGAACTCGACTGGATTTGAAATATATTTTCCAGGATTCAAGGGAGCGTCGTCGGAGCAGAGTGGTTCTAAAGAGATTCTCAAGGACATGGCGAGAAACAAATATTTGAACGATTCTGTGAAATTTGCTCAATTGATACAGAAGAACATGGACAAGGTCTTTCCGAGAAAAAGCAGAGGACTTCGAGACTCGCACGTACCTGCCCTTGAAGGATTATCGATACCGGCGGTTGTCGTGGAAATAGGATTTGCCACAAATCCGGTAGACAGAAAGAAAATTGTCGATGCAAATACGCAGACGGCGATAGCACGTGCGCTGTGCCAAAGCATAAGAGACTTCTTTTAGAAATTACGGATACGCAGCAATGGAGAATGCAGATATGGGAGTGGCGCCGATGATGAGAGCCAAGGGGCGCGGGCCGAATGAAATCAGAGAATTGAAGATTACGAGAGATTTCCTGAAGTATCCTCCCGGCTCTGTCCTTATTGAGATGGGAAATACAAAGGTCATTTGCACGGCTACTGTCGAGGATGGTGTCCCCGCGTTCCTGAAAAATTCCGGCAAAGGCTGGCTGACCGCTGAATATTCCATGCTTCCTACGTCTACCCATAGTCGTACCCCTCGGGAGTCAACGAGGGGCAGGGTAGGAGGGAGGACTCATGAAATCCAGCGATTGATAGGCAGATCTCTTCGGTCAGTAACCGCCCTGGACGTATTCGGCGAAAGAACAATTTACATAGACTGCGATGTGATCCAGGCGGATGGGGGCACAAGGAGCGCCTCCATTACAGGTGGTTTTGTCGCTTTGGTTGATCTTTTCAGAAAAATGCAGAAACAGGGAATAGTGGACAGAGTTTCTGTGGAAGATTATGTCGCCGCTGTCAGTATTGGTGTTGTGGATAATCACATATATCTCGATCTGGATTATGAAGAAGATTCCAGGGCGGAGGTAGATATGAACTTCGTAATGACAGGGAAGGGGCTTTTTATAGAGATTCAGGGCACAGCGGAAGAGGTACCTTTTGGCCGTGATCTGCTCAATAAAATGACTGATATTGCCGTACGAGGCATCGCGGAGATTACAAAAAAGCAGGTGGAGGTGTTGGGTAAATTAACCTGAGGCGAATTATCCTGGCAACTAAGAACCAGGGGAAAATAAGAGAAATTAGAGCTATGCTCCAAGATTTGGACATAGACATCCTTTCTCTTAATGACTATAAAGACGTTCCTGATGTCGAAGAAGACGGCGCGTCATTTTTTGCAAATGCTCTAAAGAAAGCAAAGGCTATCTCGGAACATACCGGTGAAATTGTCCTTGCCGACGATTCTGGGTTGGAGGTAGAGTATCTGAACGGAGAACCGGGTGTTTATTCATCGAGGTATTCGGGAGAAGGTGCAACAGACAGCAGCAACATAAAGAAGCTTCTTCTAAGCCTGGAAGGCGTCCCCGGCGAAAAAAGAGGCGCCGCTTTCAGATGTGCGCTGGTTCTATACTGTCCGGACGGCATATATATATCCTTTGACGGACGTCTTGAGGGAATAATACATGATAAGCCTCAAGGCGACGGAGGCTTTGGCTATGACCCGGTTTTTTTTCTGCCTGATCTGGGATTGACGGTAGCGCAGGTTCCACCGGCGATTAAAAACAGCATCAGCCATAGAGCCCAGGCGGTTCTTAGATTCAAGGAGGCTTACAGGCGGAAGATTTTCTCGGGCAAAAGATAAAGGAAGACGGGGCGTAGCGCAGCCCGGTAGCGCGCCGGCTTTGGGAGCCGGATGTCCCAGGTTCAAATCCTGGCGCCCCGACCAATAATGAGAAGGAGTTATTTGTCGTCGGTAACTCCTTTTTCTTTTATGTGAGAGGGTGCTGTCAGAGTATTTCCATTTTTTTGTATAAATTTCCCCTCAATTTTGGTGGTAGCTATACGTTGAGATTCGTCCACAGGGTGAAGATAAATTTCTGCTGTTTTAAGATTTTTGTGGCGTAATAAGCCAGATGTGGTTTTGAGAGAAACCTTCTCCGTGTCAGATAGATAGGTTGCCATGAAATGTCTTAGGTCATGAAAACCATAATAGAGATCGTGTTCAACCATCGTACCCTTATTTTTACCGATTGATGAAGAAGATGACGAAAGGGAATCTTATTATCTGCTGTGTGCTGACTCTCTGTTATGGGATGGATGGAAAAACGCAGGAGTCTATTTTTTTGTTAGAAAGTGCTTGAATATTTATGAGAGTTGCCCTACGTATATCTTCCTGTAACAAAGCGGACGTGAATTTTAGCTGGCATACTTCCTTTCAAAAGGTAATCCTTATTGACTGTAGTCCACTAGTGATCATGTTTAGTTCTTCTTGAAGATTTCAAACGAAAGTAGTAATATTTCAAACAGGAATATAAAAGGAGCTAATATGAAAGCATCACTTATTGCTTTATCAGTTGCGCTATTACTTTTTATGGGTATAGACTCATATGCCGCTAATCGCCAACAACTCGTCACGGAAGAGTTTATGGTACCCGCGGCTGACTCAGGCATTAACCTCTATGTTCGTAACAAGCATCCGCAAGGGGTAAATAAGTTCCCTGACGAAAAGATCCTGCTGTTCGTGCACGGTTCGACCTACCCCTCCGAGGCCGGTTTCGACATGAAACTGAACGGCCTGTCGTGGATGGATTACATCGCAAGCCATGGGTACGACGTTTATTTCTTGGATCTCCGCGGATATGGCAAATCGACGAGGCCACCCGAGATGGACAGGCCTGCTGCGGAAAACGGGCCGATCGTGCTCACAGAGACAGCGGTCAAGGATTTCGGCACCGCCGTGGACTTCATCTTGAAGCGTCGCGGTGTCAAAAAGATCAACCTTTTGGCTTGGTCGTTTGGCACCACTGTCGCGGGTTGGTACACTACACAGAACAATGACAAGGTGAACCGGCTTGTGCTTTATGCGCCCAAGTGGATCCGCAAGACGGCGTCCCTTATGGACTCGGGCAGCAAGCTTGGCGCTTACCGTACCGTCTCGCGCGACGCTGCGAAGGCCCGCTGGCTCACAGGGGTCCCCGAAAACAAGAAAGCAGACCTAATCCCGCCGGGCTGGTTCGAGGCTTGGGCTGATGTCGCCTTTGCTACGGATCCCGTGGGTTCGAAACAGACGCCCCAAGTGCTGCGTGCACCCAATGGAACACTACAGGACGACCGCGATTTCTGGGGTGCGGGCAAGGCGCTTTACGACCCAGCCGACATCCGGGTTCCTACTTTCCTCGTCCACGCGGAGTGGGACGCCGATCTGCCGAGCTACATGCTGTATGCCTATTTCGCCAAGTTGACCAACGCTTCTTATAAGCGCTACGCCGAAATCGGCGAAGGCACTCATACGATCATGATGGAGAAGAATCGTATGCAGCTATTCCAAGCGGTTCAACAATTCCTCGATGAAAGGCTCAAGCCCAACCAGTAAGTATTTTCCAGACAATCTCAGTCTGGAAGTGGCCGAACGGAAAAGGGTTATGAGCCGGCTATTGCCTAGATGCAGCCGACTCCTTAAAGTCGCGGCTGATTCAGGCATTGCACCTTTCAAATCGTAATTCACAACGTCAAGATTTTTCAAAGTCGTTTGTTTGTAGGTGTTATACGTCCCACCACCATGATAAACAAATTGTCTCGCGAATGGAATATAAGCAGCATCTCATCTCTGCGTCCAAGAAACTGATCAGGATTTACCAGGACAAGATTAAAGAGAGAATCGGGGAAGGGGAAGAGGGGAGATATAATCACTTCGATCCTTCTATGAGTGATAAAAAGTGTGAGAGGGTTTGTATTTGCAGCTATCAAAGTGGCAGAAAGTTATCGTGAACAGGCTTTCCCATTCAACAATAACGAATTGCCGAACGGTTCCAGTGGAGGGTCTGCTAAACTCGGTCTGATCGGAATAGCTCAATACGAGAATAATTCGTCTCTGTCCATATACCCCAGCGAATAAGGCTCCAGAGTGTAGTCGCGTTCTGCAATCTGCTCGCAAGATGGACAAAATTTTCTCGCTGGAATATTTCCAGTCCAGAAGATCATCTTTTTATGTTTTGCAGTGCACCTGGGGCATATACAAGGCGTTAATTGTTCTTTACTCGGTATCCAATTATTATTATTTCTACTTGTACCCATTTCCCGCTATTCCTTTCCCAAGTAATGCAGCCTTTGCAGTCATGATGCTCCACTGTCTATCAAGGGGTGTAGAATTTAGAATGCCCTCTTCAATGCAACAATCTCGAAGAACTGAAATGGCGGTAGCTGATTTCGTATCAGCTCCAACAAGAACAAGTCAAAGTCCTTTCTCTATAATATTTTGTACGTATATCTGTAGGTAAAAACACACATAATCATTTTTCTGATTTGGGGAAAATTTATCAGTACGATAAGAGGTTTGCTCTCATTGACGCGACTGCGGAATATCTTCACGCCTTAACACAAATTGCATTTTGACGATTCACATGTTAGAAATCCGAGTCATAAGTGACATGTGTCTGCTGCGAGGTTAGGTTTTTGAAATGATAAGATGGTAAACTATTTTATACCTTGATGAACCCTTCGTCTCCATCCAAATACGGCTACTATGCCCTGTCATTGCTCCTGGCGGTCAACCTATTGAATTATGTAGACAGGCAGATCATATATGCCGTATTTCCACTTATCAAAGATGACTTCGCACTGACTGATACGTCGCTCGGCTTTCTGGGCAGCGCCTTCATGGTTTGTTACATGTTGTCGGCTCCGGCGCTCGGCTGGCTGGGCGACCGCACGAGCCGCGTGAAACTTGCTTCCGCCGGTTTGGCTGTGTGGAGTGTGGCCACCTCACTTTCCGGCCTTGCTGCCAGCTACCGTTCTCTTCTTTTGGCTCGCATATCAGTCGGTATCGGCGAGGCGAGTTTTGGTACGGTATCTCCAGGACTCCTATCCGACTATTTTCCGAAAGAAAAACGAGGGCGCATAATTTCATATTTTTATCTTGCCATTCCGGTAGGCAGCGCCCTTGGTTATCTCTTAGGTGGAATTCTCGGAGAAAAGTTTGGCTGGCAGGCGGCATTCCTTATTGTCGGGCTGCCCGGTGTGCTTTTAGCTATTCCCGTGTGGCTCCTTCACGAACCTGAACGGGGCGCTACTGAAGAGAAAGTCCCTGCATCCGCAATCACGAGACAGACGGACTACATGTCTCTATTTTACAATCGTCCTTATATCATCAATACCTTGGCCATGACTGCCATGACCTTTGCAATGGGGGGTTTGGCGCAGTGGGTTCCCACTTTTCTTTACCGTATTCACAAGCTCGATTTGACCGCAGCGAATACTTATTTCGGCAGCATTACGGTACTTGCAGGTATAACGGGCACGCTTGTCGGCGGTTGGCTGGGAGACTACCTGCAGGGGAAGATGAACAGGGGGTACCTTCTGGTATCCGGTTGGGGCTTTGTGATCGGAGCGCCCTTGGCAGTCTATGCCTTGATTACTCCTTCAGTTACTACTTGTCTTGTGGCGATGTTTTTTGCGGAATTCTTCTTGTTCCTAAATACGGGTCCGCTCAATACTGTAATAATCAATGTAACAGCTCCGGCAGTTCGTGCACGGGCTTTTGCAGTTAACATCTTTATTATACATGCCCTGGGAGATGCCATCTCGCCTGCTTTGCTGGGGTGGCTGTCAGACCTCTGGGGGCTCAGGAATGCCCTTCTCATAACCCCCATAGCATTCGTTGTGGCGTCTTTCTTCTGTTTTCTTTGTGGTCGCTTTATGGAAGAAGACGCTGGTCAGAGGTAGGGCAGGTGATTACTGCTGGTGCTTTTTCATTATATCGTGAAGGACGTTCTCCACGGTTTCCCTTATCACATGCAGGCGTTCCTCCGTTAAGGCCTCAAATCGGAGGACTAATACAGGCTGGGTATTGGATGAACGTACAAGGCCCCATCCATCTCCAAAAGGAATGCGCACGCCATCAACATCGATGATCTCGTGGGTTTTCCTGAAGTGCTCTTTGACCTCATGAACCACCTTGAATTTGACGCGGTCAGGGCAGGCTACCCTGATCTCGGGGGTAGTGAAAGTCCGGGGAACGTCGGCAAGGATTTCGCTGATTCTTTGTCCTGATGTCGATATGATCTCCAACAGTCGAAGAGAGGTATAGATGGCGTCGTCATATCCGAAATATCTATCGGCAAAGAACATGTGACCGCTCATTTCACCGGCCAGGGGGGCTTTCTCTTCCTTCATTTTGCTCTTAATCAATGAGTGACCGGCCTTCCACATGATCGGTCTGCCACCATGCTTTTCAATGTCATCATAAAGTTTTTGCGAGCACTTGACTTCCCCTATGATGGCTGCGCCGGGTGATGTCTTGAGGATAAATCTGGAAAAAAGCAAAAGAAGCTCATCCCCCCAGAGGACATCGCCTTTGTCTGTCACTACGCCTATCCTATCGGCATCGCCGTCGTAAGCTATGCCAATGTCCGCCTTCTTTTCTTTCACCAGTGAGATCAGTTCGCTCAGATTTTCAAGAACCGTGGGATCGGGAAAATGATTAGGGAAGCGGCCATCAGGATCGCAGTAAATATCCGTTACATTACAGCCAAAGCGTCTAAATAGTGGGAGGGCAAAGAGTCCGGCTACGCCATTTCCGCCATCTACGGCGATATTCAATCCTTCCTTTATCTTAACATTGGCGAATAAGTGATCTTCATAGTGTTTTGAAATAGCAGCAATGCGAGAGGTTCCGTTTCCGGATATGTATTTCCCGCGTTCCATTATTTTTCTGAGTTTCTGGATATCATGGCCGTAAATAGTGTCAGGTCCCACACATATCTTGAAGCCGTTATACTCGGGGGGATTATGGCTCCCCGTAATCATCACGCCTCCATCGGCATTAAAATGCCGTATGGCAAAGTAAAGTACCGGGGTAGCGCAGAGACCCACATCGATGATATCAATTCCCGTGGAATTGATCCCTTTTCTTATAGCTTCATGGTAAGCGGGAGAGCTGAGACGGCAGTCCATGCCCAGAGTCATGGTCTTGACTCCGCGGGGCATTGAGTATGTTCCGATAGATCTTCCGAGGTCATAGACGAAGTCAAAGTCCAAGTCTTTGTCAACAACGCCCCGGACGTCATACTCTCTGAAAACCTCAGGATTGATCATAGTGGCGTTCCCTATGATCCTTGGAACTCCTGCAGGTTAACATGTTTCTTGATCATTTGTTCAAGGAGAAGTATTTTGTCTGTATCATCTTTCTGAATCAACGGTTCCATGAAATCTATCTGCTTGGCAATCTGATATGTATCCGGTGATACAAGGAGCAGGGGGATTTTAAGTTCCGATGCCTTTGAGATGAGCTCCGGAGTTGGCTCGATATTGCAGGTGAGTATGACAGCCGCGGTATCGCCTTCCAGAGCCGCGGCAATCATGTCATGGCGATCACCGCTCGTTATGACGACCTTTTTCTCTTCATGAAATACAGGACTTTTTATTGCAGCACTGGCTGACATTGAGCCTATGATGATGTTCTTCACCGGGCGATTCAGAAAAGATTCGCCTGTAATAACCTTTGCGAAAAGACGATCGGCCAGAAAATTAACTGTAAATCGCGGCAGCTCCTCATAATATGGGATTATCCCGAGTACATTGATATTTAACAATTTTATCTTGGGAAGGTGGATATTTACGAAATCCTCCAGGTTGGGCACCTTGTTAATGATGACTCCCTTGAAGTTGACTCCGCCTAAATTAATATGGTTTTTTAAGAAGACGATATCGTCGATAATAGTATCGTCCTTTCCACTGATCACGATTAAGAGTTCCGCGCTCAATGATTTCGCGATGGATAGGGCATCGAGGTAAACAGAGACCCCGTATGAGAGTTCTTTTCCGCCTTCGACAAGCAGGATATCATTATCCTTGCCGGTACTTTCCTGCAGAGCACGAACTCTTTGTGTGATGGTTTCCTTATCGAATATATATAATAACCTGGAGTGATCAAACCCGATACTCATCTCCGCGGGGTCTTCTCCCAGAGAGAAGATGTCATTGATGAGCGCGGAATCGTAATCCCACAGTCTTTTTTTACGATAAAATAGCCTGTCTCCGAAGGGTTTAATATAGCCGATTTTCTTATGCAGCGCCTTTGCCAAACCGATTATAATACTCGTTTTACCCGCATTCGGGTGCATGGATGTTACTACTATCCTGTACATTTATCATACCTCGTAAAAATTTTATTAAGGACCGACCATGGTTGGTTCATCAAAGCACTTTTTACATTTCTCGTCCACTCTCAGGAATCTTGAACGCCATTTTCAAATGATAAACGCCGGATTCAACTTGTCTTGTGATGTCAAATCCGCCCTGCGCGAAAACTTGAAGCATAGGTTTATTTTCAACGAGCACTTCGGCCGTAAAGCCCAGTAAGCCTTCCCTCTTTGCAAGATACGTCAGATAGGATAATAACTCCGTCCCGATCCCTTTTTTCTGATAATCATCTCTGACGGCAATGGCAACTTCGGCCGTGTGTGAGGCTTCGTCAACTCCATACTGGCCCAGCCCTACGACTATTTCATTTTCCTGGGATCCAATAATCGCCAAAATGGAAATTTCCTTTGAGTAGTCAATAATAACGAAATCCTGTAAACGCTCATGCGGTATATCTGTTCGCCATGACATGAATCTGCGGTGAAGGCTTCTGTCGGAAAGGGCATAGAAAAAATCTTTCAG
>CAITLA010000294.1 GCA_903893135.1 uncultured Syntrophaceae bacterium
GGTACCGATATAAACTCTTTGCCGGTTTCCTGAATCGGGTCTACCACAAGTTCCTGAACAACCACTATCGGTTCTTCCTCGAGAAGAAACAGGGAGATCTCCTGTATATGGGGCTGAACGCGTCCCAGTCAGTGGGCGAAATGCTGCTTTATTTCCCGAAGGTAGGCACTGAGTTCTTCCGACTCCTCACCATCACAATTTTTTTGTTTACCATATCGCTTCCAATCACTTGTGGGGTTTTCGTTATTCTGTGCCTCTTCTGGTTCATGATCCATTATCTTTCAGTCCGGGTGATTCACCCCGTGGCCGTAAGTCTGCAAGATGCCCAATCAGAATTGACAGCCGTCTTCTCCGAATCCCTGGCCGGGATCAAGCAAATCAAGATCTTTGACAGTCTGAAGTTCTGGTATGACCGTTTCGGGATCGAGTCCCAAAAGGTGAGGCGGCTTTCCACACGGAATGTCATTTATACATCCATTCCCTCTCGGTTTATCATGGTGATCGGCATATTATCAGTCGTCCTTTCGATCATTTATGTCCGGTTGTATAAACCGGATCAATTCACCATGATTCTGCCCATTATCGCCGTCTATGTTCTTGCCCTGCAGAGGTTGATGCCCTCAATTTCCAATGTGGGCACCCACTGGATGGGCTTAAAAAGTCTTACCCCGAGACTACATCTGACCTACGACGTTCTTACTGACCAGGTGTATTTGAACGATGATGGAAAAAGGTCCTTTCCGGGGTTGAATACGGGGATCGAACTGCGGAATGTTAACTTTTCCTATCCCACGAAAAAGGACGTCTTGCAGAATGTGTCGATACAAATTCCTCATGGTTCAACCGTAGCTATTGTCGGCGAGTCCGGCTCAGGTAAATCAACCCTGGCAGATGTGCTCATTCGCCTCTATGAGCCAGACTCCGGCAGTATTTTAGTCGATGGCGTGGATTGTCGTGAGTATTCCCGGTCCTCCTGGTTGCGCCATGTGGGCATGGTGACGCAGGACACCTTTATTTTTCATTCCTCCGTTCGGGATAATATCAAGATCGGTAAGCCCGACGCCCTTGATGAAGAGATCATGAAAGCTGCCCTGACCGCCCATGCCGACCAGTTCATCAAAGAACTTCCGAAAGAGTATGATACTGTAGTGGGGGACCGGGGGCTCAAGCTCTCCGGAGGCCAGCGTCAGAGGCTGGCCATTGCCCGGGCGATCATTCGCGAACCGGATATCCTGATCTTAGACGAGGCAACGAGCTCCCTGGACAACATCTCGGAGAAGGTCTTTCAGGATGCCTTGAATGAGGCAAAAAGAGACAAAACGACTATCATCATCGCCCACCGTTTGAGCACAGTCGAGCATGCGGATAATATAGTCGTGATGGATAGCGGCAAGGTTATCGAAGAGGGGACACACGAAGAGCTTTTGAAGAAGGCCGGAATTTATTATGGGCTTTACGTCAGCCAGAAAGAAGAAAAGAGCGAACCCAATAAACCGATTAAAGGAGTATAAATGGAGCATATCAATTATGGGGAGTCATCTTAGAAAAGGATACAACGGTTTCTGATTTATATCAGGATTGGGATGAGTAATTTAATCATTTTGGAGTGGTATATCGTATGCCAGGGAAAAATATCGAATATAAGACAAAACAAATTTCGGAATATTTCAGTATAAACAGGGTAAAATGGGATCAATTTTATCCGTCTGAGAAGTGGATATTTGAACGGGTTGCCGGGGCTGAAGGACAAATGGGAAGCGTTCTCGATGTGGGTTGTGCTACTGGTGGGCTTGGGCTGGCTTTAGGAGAGCGTTTTTCTTTAACGGAATATGTTGGAGTGGACATCAATGCCCCAGCTATTGATTATGCCAATACGGGGAGAACCAAATATTCTTGCCCATGCGATTTTCTATGTGGCGATATCCTGACAGTCGATTCATTGCCCGCCGACAAGTTTGACAATGTTTTTTCCCTAAGTTGCGCGGATTGGAATATAGCGACTGAAGATATTATCAGTGAATGCTGGAAATACGTTCGAGTTGGGGGACATTTTATTTTAACCTTAAGATTAACGCCGCAACAGTCTTTGCTCAGGTTTTCTGAAAGCTTTCAGTACATCTATTTTGGTGAAGGGATGCCAAAAAATGAGGAGGAAGTTGAAAAAGCGCCTTATATCGTCCTGAATGTTCAACATGCCCTTGCAATATTAGCAAACCTTCAACCCAAACCAGACCACATAATGGCCTACGGATATTGGGGACCACCGTCGCCAACAGCAAGAACAACATATGATCGCCTTGTTTTTACTGCGTTGGCTGTGAGAAAAGGGAATAATGACGGGAAAGACATACCCGGCGAGTTCCATTTACCGGTTGATTTGTTTCTTCAGGAGTGATGAATATCAAAATTGGCATTTTCATGTAATCATTTAATTTCAATTGATTCGGGAAATTAAGGAGGGGAATATGGACAAGCACCATTATATGGCGCCGGTAGCGAGAGCACCGGTTGCTGATCCAAAGCTTTTCAGGCCGGATTGGACCGTTGGCGTTCCAAGAGACCCAAATTTGTTGTGGCTGGATAAAAATGAGAATACAGATCCAGAATTAGCAAAATTAACAGCGCGCCTCCTGTCTGAAATTGATTCGACAGCCATTTATTCTTATCCGGAATGCACGCCTCTCTATCATAAACTGGCGGGTCATCTTGGGGTAAAAGCTGATAATCTTCTGCTTGCGGCAGGCTCGGACGGGGCAATCCGCTCCGTATTTGAAGCTTTTATTAATCCGGGAGATGTGGTTGTGCATACGGCGCCAACCTTCGCTATGTATGCAGTTTACTCAAGCATGTATGGTGCAAAAGTCATCCCTTTAATTTATCAGGCATCCGATAACGGCCCAACTTTGGCGGTTGAAGATGTTGTCAATACGATTAAAAAAGTCCAACCTAAGCTTGTTTGTCTTCCAAACCCGGATAGTCCCACAGGAACTGTTTTTTCGCCATCAGATATGCGTCAGATCGTAGAAGCTGCAGGAAAGGTCGGAGCTCTTATATTGATTGACGAGGCATACTATCCATTTTATGAACATACCGTAGTGCCGTGGGTGGATGAATACAATCATCTGGTTGTGACGCGCACGTTTGCCAAGGCATGGGGTATATCAGGTTTGAGGATCGGCTATGCGGTATCCTGCCCTGATGTTGCTCGTCTGTTGCACAAGGTGCGACCGATGTATGAAGTAGGCACGGTTGCCGTAGCATTGGCCGAACGTCTGCTTGATTTCAGCCGTGAAATACTTGCTTCTGTGCGAAGGATTAACGCCGGTCGAGATGCATTTCTTAAAGCGATGGCGGCACTTCAATTACGTACTTTAATAACACATGGCAATTTCCTTCACGTTGCCTTCGGACAATATGCGTCCGCCGTGCACGAAAGACTGAAAAAAGTTGTGCTTTATCGGCTTGATGGAGGAGAGGGATGTTTGAAGGGTTTCAGCCGCTTTTCTGCTACAACGGTTGAACGCTTTCATCCGATCATTAAGCAGATTCAGCAAGTTATCAATGAAAAGGGAGATGCAAGACATGAAAAATGAAGAAATAAGAATTGCTGTCATAGGATGCGGGCGAATATCTGGTCACCATTGCCGTTCAATAGTCGCCGCAGAAGGTATCGAACTGGTCGCAGTATGTGATCTAGTAGAGAGCAAGGCGGAGGCATACGGAAAGGAGTTTAATATTCCATATTTTGTTAATTATCGTGAAATGTTTAAAGCATTGCCTCAGATAAATATGGTGGTGGTGGCAACACCTTCGGGTATGCATTATGAACATGCCACAGAGATAATGCGTCTGTACCGTAAGAGTGTGATTGTTGAGAAACCGACATTCATGCGCCCGTCACAGGTAATGGAAACATATGCCTTGGCAACTCAGATGGGATTACATGTGTTCCCTGTTTTCCAGAATCGCTATAATCTTGCTGTACAGCGAGTCAGGCAGGCGCTATCTAATGGGGAGCTCGGAGATGTTCGTATTGTCGCAGTACGCGTTCGCTGGTGTCGCCCACAACGCTATTATGAACTCGCCCCCTGGCGGGGAACCTATGCCCAGGACGGTGGGGCATTGACGAATCAGGGTATACATCACATCGATCTTATGCGGAATCTTGCGGGAAGAGTGAAGCATGTCAGCGCCTCCATGCGTACATTGGGCGCCAATATAGAGGTTGAGGATAGTGTGGTGGCGACTGTCATATTCGAGGGGAATACGGTTGGCTTATTGGAAGTCACGACTGCAGCACGCCCGATAGACTTTGAAGCATCAATTTCACTTGTTTGCGAAAAAGGTCTGGCGCAAATTGGAGGCATAGCGGTCAATGAACTACAGGTATTCACCCCCGATCCGTCAGCCTGCATGGCTTGCAGTGAAGACTTCTCCGGCAGTATTTATGGAAATGGCCACCGTGAAATATATAAAGATATAGCGGATTTCTGGTATAACAAAGTACCCTATCCCGTAGATCAGCGAGATTGCTTGAACACGATAAAATTACTTGACGCCTTCTATCGTTCAGATGAATTGGGTGCTTGGGCCGATGTTGAAAGTGATGAGGAATCTTCTCGCTTGGGTCGTCCTGATGAATCACTGGCAAATCTGTATCGTACGCCATTCTCTTGAGGAGAGGTAGCTTGAAGGATAAATTAAAGGTTGGAATTGCCGGTTATGGTGTTGTAGGCAAGCGACGACGGGAGACCATTGATCAGCATCCGGCGCTCAGGACCACTGCTGTGTGTGACAGGGTTTTCCCTGATGACGGGGTATTTCCGGATGGCGTTCGTTATTACACCCATTATAAGCGTCTTCTGCAAGAAGACTTGGATGTCCTATTCGTTTGTATGACCAATGATATCGCCCCTGAGGTGACTATCGCCGGTTTGGAAAAGGGGCTCCACGTTTTTTGTGAGAAGCCGCCGGGGAGAGACTTAAGCGACATTGCCAGAGTTATAGCCTGCGAAAAGAAACAACCGAATCTTAGATTGAAATACGGATTTAATCACCGTTACCACGACTCAGTGCGTGAGGCGCTGAGAATTATAAAGAACCAGGAACTTGGGTCGTTAATTAATATGCGAGGTGTCTACGGAAAGTCCAAGATTATCAGCTTTGATTCAGATTGGCGCACCAAAAGAGCATTGGCGGGCGGGGGTATTTTATTAGACCAGGGTATTCATATGGTGGACCTCATGCGCTTGATTGCTGGTGAATTTATTGATGTTCACAGCTTTATATCTAATAGTTACTGGCATCACGATGTGGAAGACAATGCTTATGCCTTGATGCGGACTGCAGATGGTGTCGTGGCCTTGTTGCATTCTTCGGCAACACAATGGCGTCATCGATTTCAACTCGATATCACCCTAAGTCGCGGTATGATTATTTTATCTGGTATTCTATCTGGCACAAAAAGTTATGGAGCTGAGACCATTCTGGTGGCTTATGCTGAGGAAAATGACGGCGGTGACCCACGTGAAATGACCACGCGTTATAACAAGGATAATTCCTGGTGGGACGAGATTTGTGATTTTGCTGATGCGATCTTGAATGACAAACCTATTCTGGATGGATCTTCAATGGAAGCGCTGGAAACCATGCGTCTGGTCTACAGGATTTATTGCGCCGACCCAGAATGGCGGAATAAATATAAGCTTGATGACAAAGTGCCAAATATTTTAAAACAATAAAGGAAGGGTATGCATGAAAATAATAGGTGTCGTGCCGGCTCGTATGGCCGCAAGTCGATTTCCAGGAAAGCCCCTGCATCCGATCTGTGGGAGGCCTATGGTTGAACATGTTTTTTGCCGTGCCGCCATGTTTCCAAAGTGGGATGGGTTGTATCTGGCAACCTGTGACTTAGAAATATTTGATTTTGGACAGTCGAAGGGTTGGCCGACATTGATGACATCCGATAGGCATACCCGTGCCCTTGACAGGGTTGCTGAAGCTGCTGACAAATGCGGACAGAGCCTGGAAGAAAATGATATTGTCGTGTGTGTCCAGGGAGATGAGCCCATGCTTCATCCAGACATGATTTCAGAGTCAATTCGTCCTTTGCAAGAAGATGCAAAAGTGCCATGCACCGTACTTGCAATGGCTATTGTCAGCGAAGAACAATATAGAAATCCCGATACGGTTAAAATCATTCATGATATCCAGGGAGATGTTCTTTATACATCACGTTCCCCCGTGCCGTACTGCAAACAGTTTACTCCTGAACTTGGCGCCCGACGTATCTATGGTATATTTGCATTTCGATGGTATTTTCTAAAAATCTTTACCGGGATGACCCAATCTCCATTGGAACTGGCTGAGTCGTGTGATAGCAATAGAATTCTGGACAACGGTTATCGGCAGAGAATAGCGCCCTATCCCTTCGCGACATCGTTTTCTATAGACAGTCCCTCTGATGTGGACATGGTGGGAAAACACATGCTCCTGGATCCATTATGGGGGAAATACTGATAGCGCGTGGCAGAAATCTTTTAATATTCAGCTTCCACAAAAAGGGGTGTAGATAACGTCATGAACAATATTGACATATTGTGTAATAATTCGCAAAGCGCGGGTACCTTTGCCAAGGGATACTTCAATTATCTGAAGCAGGTATTGGATTCCATTGCGCCAGCGTCAATTGACAAGCTTGTGGAAGAGTTTGAAAACGCGCGGGCAACCGGCAACACGATATTTGTTGCCGGAAATGGCGGCTCTGCAACTACAGCGACAAGCATGGCCAATGATATTGGATTTGACATCATCAAAAAGACCGGTACAGACAAACCATTCAGGGTTTTTGCCTTGACCGATAACACATCTGTGATTACGGCAATTGCCAACGATGTGGGATACGAGAATGTTTTCCTGAATCAACTGAAGATCCACTATCGTCAGGGCGACAAGTTATTGGTAATATCCGCAAGTGGCAATTCGCCAAATGTAATAGCAGCGGCAGAATGGGTTAAAGAACAAGGAGGGTGTGTCATAAGCTTTGTCGGGTTCACGGGTGGCAAGCTGAAGGAAATTTCGGATGTAGTTGTTCATGTGAAATCGGAAACTGGAGAATATGGCCCTGTAGAGGACGCTCATCTTGTACTTAACCACGTTTTGGCCCACTGGTTTCAGTGTAAACTCCAATAAACCCAGCAATGTCACTTCATATTTTCACAGTCCACTCCGGTATGGATCTGCCAGTAGATGGCGTCAATTCGTGTACGAAAGCTACAACTGAAGGATGTGTATGGAACAGATATTGAGGGCTGATGAGATAAAGCCAGATTTTGAGGGATTAAAAAACAAATGGGATGAAATGCTCAAAAAGTACTATCTGGATGCCAAGACTCTAAATCCTGAGTACACCGTGGAAGTACCATGCACCCATTGTTGCTCGAAAAGCATAGAGCAATCATTTGATCTCAATGGGTTCTGTCATAAGACATGTTCAGAATGTAAAACCCTGTACGTCAGCCCTCGCTTGTCAGACACTTGTATTGCGGAACTCTACAGCGATGACTATTACAGTGAGATGTATACACGTTCGATGCTTCCTGTCTTCGAAAAGCGCAAGCAATTAATTGGTCGGCGTAAATTTGCTCAGGCTGTTTTCTATTGGGGCGAACAAGGCAGAGGAAGGGTTCTGGACATCGGCGCGGGGATCGGGGAGGTACCTGATGTTTTTCGAGAGGAAGGTTGGAGGACTCATACAATTGAGATGAACGGTATTGCTGTAGAGTGGTTGCGGGGGCGCGGCCATGAGGAGGTCTTTCATGGATCCGTGGAAGATTATACCACCAGTCACAAATTCGATATTATTATGGCGTGGGGAGTTGTTGAGCACGTTATTGATCCTGATGCTTTCCTACAGAAGGTTCATGAACTTTTAGTTCCTGGTGGTCTTTTTGTATCTGAAGTGCCCCATGGACAATGTCTCCTGGTAGATATGGCCCGCAAGACGGGAATGGATCCCAAGAGAATCCTCATGGGGGAGCAGCACATTGTTCTTTACTCAACGCAGGCTTACATCGTTCTTCATGAAAGAAATGGGTTGGAAAAAATCCACCTGCAAACGAACGGTCTCGATTTCGACACGATTTTTAAAGAAAAAAAGATATGCGTGCCTGATGACGTCTTGGCGCCTATGCAAGAATGCATTGACGAAAAGCTGTATGGAGATCTTCTGCGCGGATTCTGGCGTCGACGTTAGATAAGTGACCAATAACAAGCTCGTTTTGAGATAATGCTGAATATTGGAGAGGACTTATGGTGGCAAAGATTCTCATAGCACCATCATCGTTTGCCGAAGCCGACAAAACCCCCATGAACAGATTGATTGCGGCAGGTTATGAGGTGATAGACAATCCTTACAAGCGAAAACTGACCAAAAAAGAGCTTCTGGTTCTTTTCGATGATGATACTGTGGGCCTTATTGCCGGGCTGGAAACCTTGGACCGGGAAGTTCTGCAGAAATCCCGGATTCAGGTGATCTCTCGTGTAGGTGCAGGCCTTTCCAATGTAGATCTCAAAGCTGCCCGTGATCTGGGTATCCAGGTCTTCAATACCCCCGATGCCCCGACAAACGCTGTGGCAGAACTTACCATCGGCGCCATGCTAAGCCTCTTGCGAATGATTCCCCAGATGGACCAGGCACTACACAATGGGCAGTGGCAGAAGAAAATCGGTGTCCAGTTACAGGGCAAGACGGTGGCGGTCATTGGCTTCGGAAGGATTGGGCGGAGAGTTGCAGAATTGCTTTCCTCTTTCGGTGTAAAGATTTTGATCGTTGATCCCTATGTTGATGAAAGCGCCTGCGCTGGATATCGGACGTTATCCATCGAGGGGGCACTGTCCGAAGCCGATATTGTTACCATCCACACTAGCGGCCATGATTGTATCATCGGTGAAAAGGAATTTGCCCTTATAAAAAAAAGGGTTTATCTGCTCAACGTTGCTCGCGGGGG
Organism: uncultured Syntrophaceae bacterium; assembly: GCA_903893135.1. Lineage (GTDB taxonomy): Bacteria > Desulfobacterota > Syntrophia > Syntrophales > UBA2185 > Fen-1135. Next base: position 9,009 of record CAITLA010000294.1, read on the forward strand.
TGTCGTTTCCGAGAATGCCCTGATAAAAGCCCTCGAAGACAGAACAGTGGTCGGCGCATGGCTCGACACATTTGAGGAAGAACCCTACAAAGGGCCGCTGTGCGGTTACCGGAATGTCATTTTGACACCCCATGTGGGTTCTTATACGGCCGAGTGCCGCTTGCAGATGGAAAATGAAGCTGTAGATAATCTGCTCAATTATTTGAAGAAGACCAAAGATGGAAGATCATGAAGATTGATTTTCAAGACCAAACGGTTCTTGTAACAGGCGCTACCCGGGGAATGGGAAAACAGTTTGCAGATGATTTTGCCAAGCTCGGTGCCGATCTGATCCTGACCGGGACCGACAAGGATAAGATAGAAACACTGAACCGAGAGGCAAGACGAGACAAGCAATCGTCCAGGAAATACTATGCCGTAGATTTTGCCAATGCCGAAAGCACGAAAGCTTTTATAGAGGCCATTGATGCTTATCAAAAGATCGACGTCTGCATCAACAATGCGGGGATTAACCGGATCAACTTCATTGACGAGACGTTGATTGAAGACTGGAAAGAAATTCTGGCGGTGAATCTCGAAGCCCCTTTCATGATCACCCGGGCCGTTAGCCGCCTCATGAAGAAAAACCGATATGGACGGATCATCAATATTGCCTCGATATTCGGGATCATCAGCAAAGCTAAGCGCTCTATATACACAACAACGAAATTTGGCCTCCATGGGCTCACCGTAACCGCTGCTATTGAGCTTGCGCCTTATAATGTTCTGGTCAACTCAGTTTCCCCCGGTTTTGTGCTAACAGAACTAACGAAAAGTATCCTGAGTGAGGCGGAGATGGAGGATCTTGCCCGTCAGGTTCCCATGGGCCGTTTTGCCGAGCCCGATGAGATTAGTAGAGTTGTTCTCTTCTTGGCGAGCTCCTTAAATACCTACCTTACAGGGCAGAATATTGTTGTAGATGGCTGTTTTGTCAATGTCTGATTTTTTGCATATCAAATCTCTCTTCCGAAATTATGACGTCCACTTTGTCGATGACTTAACACGGCCTCTTCAAGGGCTTATTGATCACCACGCGTTTTTCATCATCGATTCTATCATATGGGAAATATATAAAGAAAAGCTAAAGGGCATAATTCCCGGCGGGCGTCTTCTCATCGTCGAAGCCAATGAAAATAACAAATCCCTTGACAAATGCCGTGAAATTATTGAGACCCTTGTTGCCAGGCAGGTGAGGCGTAACGAAAAGCTCGTGGCTATTGGTGGTGGTATCATCCAGGATGTTACCGCCTTCAGTGCCTCTATCATCTACCGTGGCATAGAGTGGTCCTTTTTTCCAACAACACTTCTTGCCCAAGCCGATAGCTGCATCGGAAGCAAGACCTCAATCAACCTCGGCGACAAGAAAAACCTTATAGGCAATTTTTACCCCCCCTCCAAAGTCTATATCGACACGGCGTTTCTCTATACACTTTCCGTCGATGAGATCAAGTCCGGTATCGGTGAAATACTGCATTATTATCTCTATGCCGGCAGTCCCCTCTTTGATGAACTGCTTCATAATTATGACGTGGTAATCAGTGACCGGACCCACTGCATGAGGCACATCCGGGAAAGCCTGAAGATCAAGAAGTCCGTCATCGAAATTGATGAATTTGACCGGGACGAGAGAAATAAATTCAATTATGGTCACACTTTCGGCCACGCCATTGAGTCCGTTACGGACTATGCGATCAAGCACGGCCAAGCCGTTACGGTAGGCATGGACCTATCAAATTATGTATCCATGAAATTGGGTTTAATCAGCCCAGATGTTTTCCAGGAGCTCCATAAAAAACTATCGTTAAACTTTCCAGAGTTTGACTTGAATAAAATTAATCTTGACCAATATCTTACCTTTCTTTTAAAGGATAAAAAAAATATCGGAAACAACATGGTGTGCATTCTTGCTAAAGGCTCCGGTATGCTTATTAAACAGCAGTTACCCTTGGATAATCATTTCAAGGAAATGATCCACGCGTATTTCACAAGGGAATTACAAAAAAAAAGAATGGTCGCGGAATAATTATTGACGGTTATAATGGACATCGAAATTTGGACAGTGTGTTAAGTCTCAACTGGGGTCGATGTAATCGCCTTAAAGGTCTCAGCTTAAGGAGAATAAAATGACAAATATCATAAGAAAGGTACAGAACGCATATCTGCAAGGAAGACTTATTTCTGCATTCAATTCACATGCAAAACCTTTCTTGTATGGACTGAAATATGTCATGCATGATCCTGCCTCTAAACTAATTACCTTATATTGTCCTGATTATATTGAACCAACAAAGGACAATGATGAAAAGAAAATTGTTGAACGAATATTCCAATCCTTTAGAAAAATGAAAGAAGATCAAAAAGGGGTATCTGATATTTATCGTCCTTCTTCATTGTGGCAGGAGCAGTTAGATGACAGCTATTCATATCTGTCCGAAGGACTTAAAAAAAATGACATAAATAAATTTCATTTCTTTTTATATAACTTTGGGACATGGAAAAAATATCACGGTGTTGAATCCACAACCCTAATTAGAGATAACATGAAATCACCGCTTAGAAGACAGTATCTGAAAAATGTTATGTTTTACCAGCAACTGAAGAATTGGAAGTGGTTCTATAACAACAGAAAGTCGATTTCTTCCTTAACTTACCCGGCTCACGGCAATCAATTAGGAGCATATATAGATAAAACATTTGTTGGTCTTGGTTCATTTTTTAATGAAATATATGGTTCCATTTTAAGTGAGTTGCTCGATGATATAGATCGCCCAGTTGTTGCCGATCTTGGTGCTGGTTATGGAAAGCTCGCATATTTCACTTTGCGTGATAAGAATGATTCATGTTTTATTGATTTTGATTTGCCAGAAACCTTATGTTTGGCTGCATATTATCTTATGAAATCGTGGCCTAACAAACAAACCTTGCTATATGGAGAAGGACAGTACTCTACAGAAGCACAAGACCAGTACGATTTAATTTTTATGCCATCTTATGAAATATGGAAAGTTGGTCAAGATTCCATAGATCTTTTCATGAATAAAAATAGTTTGGGTGAAATGACTAAGGAAGCAGCAACTAACTATATCTATTATATTACAAAAGCAACAAAGTACTTCTTTCATATGAACCATGATATTTACCCAAATATTTATTCTGATAACAACCGTGGACTACTTGGGCACGAGTACCCTGTCCCTAAGGATAAATTTAAGCTACTTTTTAGATATCCTGATGTAGGGCATATGCTATCGCAGGGCGGGATAGACTATAGTATGGATATATTTTTATATTTGTATGAGCGCCGAGATAGTTGGGAGTTGTCGAAATAAGTGCACCCCCCGCCCCTTCTAGTTTGGGATGCAGATTTTGAACCATGGCAATGGGATGGGCATATCGCTCTGTGGAGGGGGTTTGCTCAAGCCGGTGCACATAACATGACCTCGATTCATAGTATAGTCGAAGAAAAGGCTGACGAATTGCGTGCGCGTTATTTAGCCTGGGTATATGACTTCGGCGAGGCGTTGGTCGATGGTAAGCGTGTGGTTGATCACCTTGAATTGCGCCGAGGCTTCAGTTACTGGTGGATGACTCTGCCGACCTTAGTGAGTTTCGGTGGTGCAACACCAGTCTATAACGCAGTCCGCATGTTGGCGTTGGAACACTTGACGCGAGAGTTGGGTTGTAAGTCAATTACGTTAGCCAGTGGTGACCAAGTCCTCGCGGAGGCGATCCGCAAGTGGTGTGGTAATGCTGGCCTGGTATTCCAATGTCATCGCATTGGCGCAAAAGCAAAACCCGTCAGTTTCGCGAGAAAGATTTTTAGGGCATTGCCATATCCATTACAGGGATTAATTAGCTTGCTTCTCCATGTCAAGCAATGTTGGCCTCTGCGGGGTAATACAGAGAATTTTAATAAAGGCTCTCAGGATGGCATCACTTTTGTGGACGTTTTAATTCATCTCAACCCTAAGGATATCTCGCAGGGGCGCTTTGGTTCAAACTACTGGACTGATCTCGTGAGTGTTCTGCGCGAAAATGGTGTTAAGACAAACTGGATTCATCATTATTTCTCCCACCCGTTGGTTCAGTCCACGCGGCAAGCGAAGGATCTCATTGATAAATTTAACCAAAAAGAGGCAGGCTTGCAAAGCCATATAACCCTGGATAGCGCTTTGTGCTTAACCGTTTTGTGGGGAGTAGTCCGAGATTACATGCGAATCCTTGCGACGGGAGTGAAACTTCGTCCAATCAGACTGCAGTTCATCCCCAGGGAATCAGATGTCGATTTTGAGCCGCTGTTCCAGGAAGACTGGCGAAAGTTCATGTTCGGCAATGATGCAGTAATAAATTGCCTATTTCTCAACCAGTTCGAATTCCTGCTCAAAGGTCTGCCAAGGCAGAGAATAGGTTTTTATATTCAGGAAAATCAGCCATGGGAGATGGCTTTCGTTCATGCTTGGAAATCGGCCGGTCACGGGCGATTAGTGGGGGTTTTCCACACATCTGTTTTGTTTTGGGACACATGCTACTACTTCGATCCACGTAGTTATCAACGCAAGGGCAGTAATGATCTGCCCGCGCCTTACCGAGTCGCTCTGAATGGACCATCATCAATGAATCGCTGCCGCGATGGTGGTTATCCAGTAGATCAAATGGTCGAAGTCGAGGCATTACGCTACCTGTATCTGAACAATCTTTCTTCGGGGCGCCCCAAAGGCAATGTCAATTTAAAAAAGACCTTGCGTGTGCTGGTGTTGGGTGAATACTTCCCGGATGTCAACCGTCACCAAATGGACTTATTGTTGGCAGCGGCAGGTTTTTTACCAGCTAATACCCGTTACACCGTCAAGCCCCATCCGGCCTGCGCGATCAAGACTATTGATTATCCGTCGCTACAACTCCACATGACCAATGCGCCTTTGGCAGAATTGCTGGTTGACTGCGATGTAGCCTTCACAGGTAACACGACCTCGGCGGCTGTTGATGCCTACTCCGTAGGCGTACCTGTGGTGTCGGTGCTGGATGGCAACGCCTTCAACATGAGCCCGTTGCGTGGTCTGGCGGGTGTGGTGTATGTCACCAACCCAATTGAACTGGCGGATGCGCTACGTACCGCCCGAAGCCGTGAACGTGTGGTAGCTAAACCCTTTTTCTGCCTGGACAGGGGACTGCCGCGTTGGCGGAAGTTGTTGAGTCTTAACCGGGTGATGACGAACAACACAGTGATGTTCAACACCGGCATTGAGAGTTCCCGGGACGCCTCTGGACAATAACATCTGTGAACAGTTTGCTTAAGAAAGGGGAAAGGAAATGTTATTGATAACTGGGGCGCATGGGATGGTTGGTTCATACGCAAAAGAAGTGTTTGGGAATGAAAATATTTATCTTTCAGACATTCCTGAGATGGATATTACGGATCAGAATAAAGTAAAAAAGATATTTGCCAAAGTTAAGCCGAAAGTTGTTATCCATTTAGCGGCAGAAACAGATGTTGATCGATGTGAAAAAGAGCCGGATCATGCCTTCAGGACGAATACGATTGGGACGCAGAATGTTGCATTGGAGTGTTATAAGTATGATGCCGTAATGGTTTATATTGGGACTGGCTCAGTTTTTAATACGGAAGGCATTCATACTGAATATGATGAACCAAACCCAATATGTGTTTATGCCAAGTCAAAACTTGAAGGGGAAAAAATTGTCCAATCATTCTTGCAAAAGTATTACATTTTTAGGGCATCGTTTATGATCGGTGGGGGAAGAGCCAAGGATAAGAAATTTGTTGGAAAAATTATACAGTTTTGTTTGGAAGGTAAAAAAGAGATTATGGCAGTGAATGATAAACACGGGACACCAACCTTCGCCAAAGATCTGTTAAAAGGGATAAAAGAATTTATTATGACGGGGAATTATGGGCTTTATCATTTAGGAAATAATGGAATATGTTCACGATATGATATAGCAAAAAAAATAGTTGAGATAATAGGAAGTGATACCAAGGTGATTTCGGTAACCTCTGATAAATTTCCGCTCCCAGCGCCAAGAACACCATCGGAGGCAATCAGGAATTATAAACTTGAGTTAATGGGAATGAATATGATGCGTCCGTGGGTGGAATCTTTGAAAGAATACATCGAAGATTGGAGAAAAGAAGATAATGCCTGAAGTTTCAGTAGTTATTCCAGCCTATAATATGGCGGCTTATACTGTGGAAGCGGTCGAAAGCGTTCTTGCCCAGACCTACCTTGATTATGAACTGCTTGTCATTGATGATGGATCAAAAGATGGGACGGGGGAAGCACTGAAGATATTTAAAGATAAGATAAAATATATTTATAAAGAAAACGGCGGGGTCTGTTCCTCTCGAAATTTAGGCATTAAGCTATCAGCAGGGAAATATATCGCTTTTCTGGATTGCGACGATAATTGGTTGCCGCGAAAACTTGAAGAGAGCCTGAAAGGATTTTCGGGGCCGGATATTGGCCTGGTCCACACGGACGGTTTTATAATTGATAAAAATGGTAAAATAACAAAAAACTATAAATGTCCGGCGTTATCAGGACACCCGGCTGATGATCTATGGATTATGAACATTGTTTTTAGTCCTTCTGTAGTAGTGAAAAAGTCTTGTTTTGATATTGTCGGTCATTTTGATGAGAATATGTTCTTTGCCGCAGATTGGGATATGTGGCTCAGGATATCGGAAAAGTATGGGATTATACATATCAAACAACCGCTTTCCAGATACAGGGCAGTAAGAGGTTATTTGCACGAGCATACTAACGAAAGCAAAACGGATGTTTTACGGATGCTGTCTAAGGCTCAAAGTAGAAACCCGGCATTATCTGCTGCATTAATACGGCAAGCACATAAACGAATCTGTCTTGAAGCTTTCATGAGCCATGCTATAAATAAAAGGCTCATACCGTCAATAAGAGAATTAAAAATGCTTTTCATGACAGATCCACTGATTGCGTTACGGGTTGTTATAACCCATCTTTACCAGAGCCTGAAGTGATTTAGAATCCCCCGGCTGGTTGACGGAGTGGTGGCGAGACCAAGATGAAATGGAATATGCGAATTTAACTAACAAAAATGATGCAATTAACTTTTACAACGATCGGTATTGTAAAGGTTATATGGACGAATGGCCCATTGAAAAAAAACGGCGAGTCTTGGAGGTTATTAAAAGATTGAAACTACCCGAGACAGGCGATGCATTGGATTTCGGGTGCGGAAATGGTGCTTTTACAGATGTTATCAAACAGGCCTTACCGAAATGGAATGTTTACGGAGTAGACATAAGCTCGATAGCCGTTGGTAATGCTAAAAAAAGATGCCCGAATTGCGAGTTTTTTTTATCGTCCACCCTCTGTGCCAATAGTGACAAACGGTTTGATTTCCTATTCACTCACCATGTTTTGGAACATGTAGACGATATTGCTAAAGCTTGGCGCGAAATCGACCAGTATTTGAAAAAACAAGCCTCAAGTTTACATATATTGCCTTGCGGTAATCAGGGGAGTTTTGAATACAAAATTTGTTTATTACGAAAAGATGGAATTAAAAAAGATATGGAGAATAAATTTTATTTTGAAGATATGAGTCATTTAAGGAGATTGAATACTGATCAAATGAGCCGTTTTGCCATTAAGTACGGTTTTAATTTAGAAGTTGATTATTACAGCAATCAATTTTATGGAGCGGTCGATTGGATTACACAAGCAGGCCTTTCATTTATTCTCGAAATGACAAGTCCCAGAAAGACCAAAGACAACATCTCGGCATTCAAGTTGATATGTTTGCGTACCCTTTTATTATTAATTAAATTCATGAGATTTCCTGCCAACACAATAGATTATAAAAGGGATAAGATGAAAGGTTATAAATATTATTTTCTCTTTTCAATGCTTTTGATATTTTATCCTTTTTCAAAATTGACAAACATTTTTCTGGAATATATGTCAAATTCGGAGTGGAAAAATGAAAAAAGTAAAAAAAACGGGAGCGAAATGTATTTATATTTTAAAAGGACGCAAACTATATGAAAGTTGTTGCGGTCCATAATGCCTTTTATGTGGGCAATCCGAAAAATAGAATCGATATTTCAAAATTGAAAACATTTTGGAGCACAAGGTGAGAATTTCATTTATTATTGCTTCTGTTGATAGAGATCAGCAACTGCAACAATGTATCGCTTCAATCGAGAGGGCACATGAATACCGATCGGATATAGCTGTTGAAATATTAGTGGTTATTCAGAAATCAAAGTCCCCCAAAGTAATTTCTATGCCTCATCCTGATATAGTCAGCATCTATTATATCGATGAATTAGGATTATCAGTGTCTAGAAACTATGCCATTGCAAAAAGCACCGGCGATTATCTTGTTTTTATCGATGATGATGCGGCAGTAGGTGAGGATTTCATCGATATTTTATCAAATACTGTTTTAAAGTACGATAACGTAAAAGTATTCTGCGGAAAACTATTCGATCCCGTTCAGAATAGGCCTTTTTCGCATTTATTTTATAATAATGAGGGAAAAATATTAGGTCGATATGATTACAAGTATTTTATGGGTAGCGCCCATGTATTGAGTCGGGATGTAGTAATTGGAATTGGTGGTTACGATGAACGATTCGGTGTTGGTTCATTATATTACGGTTCGGAAGAAAGCGATATCTTCTTTCGGTTAAAGGCGTCAAATGAAAAAGTATTATATGTCCCAGAACTTGTCTTTCATCATCCGATTATAAACGCGGCTCCCCGTTATGTATATAATTATGCTTATGCTGTAGGTGCCATGCTTACAAAAAATTGCATCAACGATAAAGCATTTTTTTTCATCTATTGTTGGATTGTCATCGAAATAGCAATAAAAGCTTCGATAAGAATATTGCAAAAAGTGCTCTTGGGCGGTATTTATAATGATAAAGATGAAAGATACCATTATAGCTCTCTGATAAAAGGAACATTTAAGGGAATTTATGATTTTCTCAGTAAGGAATTGAAGGTACATTAATGATTGAAAACATAATTCACAACGGTGCAGTAATCGCTCTTATTATTTATAATAATTATAAACAGGAGGGGATTCAATTCTTGTCGCCCCATGATTATTCATTACAATTAGGTTATATGACACGCACTAAAGGATATAAGGTAATTCCTCATATCCATAATCCTGTTATACGAAACACAATTGGCACCCAGGAAGTCTTATTAATAAAGAGTGGCGTAATCCGTATTGATTTTTTCTCCTTTGAACAAGAGTACTTGGAAAGCAGAGAATTATCCGAAGGCGATGTTATCTTGCTTGCAGGCGCCGGGCATGGGATTGAAGTATTGCAGGATGCTGTCATTATCGAAGTAAAAAACGGCCCCTTCCTCGAAGGTGCAGATAAGGGACGCTTTACCGCAAAAAAAGGATAGAAATATGATCCCCGTAAATCAGCCATTGCTTAATGGACGAGAGAAAGAACTACTATGCGAATGTATTGATTCAGGTTGGATCTCTTCTGATGGACCCTTTGTGAAGGAATTTGAGAAAAAATTTTGTGAGTATATTGGGGTTGGCTATGGTATTGCGGTTTGCAATGGTACTGCTGCAATTGAGACCGCGTTATTTGCTGCAGATATTCATTATGGCGATGAAGTAATTATGCCCTCTTTCACGATCATCTCTTGCGCTTTGGCAGTCATGCGTATGGGTGCAGTTCCAGTACTTGTGGATGTTGAGCCCGACACGTGGACTATGGACGTAAATCAAATAGAGGCACGTATAACAGCGAGGACCAAGGCTATTATGCCGGTTCATATGTATGGACATCCGGTGCACATGACTCCAGTTATGGAAATAGCAAAGAAATATAACCTCATAGTAATTGAAGACGCTGCCGAAGTTCATGGTGCTGAATACAAGGGGCAGAAATGTGGAAGCCTTGGGCATATCAGTGCCTGGTCATTTTATGCAAATAAAATTATAACCACCGGAGAAGGCGGAATGGTTCTTACTTCAGACCCAGCCATGGCAGTACGCGCTGCGTCTTATCGAAATCTATGCTTTCGTCCCGAAAGAAGATTTTATCATACTGAAATTGGCTATAATTTCCGAATGACTAATCTTCAAGCGGCAATAGGCCTTGCGCAGATGGATCGTATTGAAGAGTTTGTGGAGATCAAAAGGCGTTTAGGTGCATACTATCGGGAGAAACTTAATGATATAGAGGGCGTTAGTTTCCAGGTTGAAAAACCATGGGCCAAAACGGTGTATTGGATGTACTGCATAGAATTAGCGAAGGAAACGAAATTAGATGCGGATACCCTAATGAAAGAGCTTGGCAATAGGGGAATTGGAACCCGTCCATTCTTTTTAGGAATGCATGAACAGCCAGCCCTACAACGTGTGGGTTTATTTAAAGGTGAATGCTATCCGATTACAGAGCGTATCTCGCGTCAGGGTTTGTATTTACCATCCGGGTTAACACTTACAGAGAAACAAATAGACGAAGTGGTTGACGCTGTTGGAGAGATTTTATTGCAACGAATATAGAAAGATATGAGTTATTTCAGAGAAAAAAATGAAAGAGTGAGGACAGCATTTATTGATACGATAACATATACAAAATGTCGCCTTTGTGGATCTAATAATTTAAGCGATGTGTTTTCACTGGGCGTGCAATACATTAACGATTTTGTGCCTCCTGAAGGGATCGGTAAAGGAATAAAGGCGCCACTCGAGTTGATGATCTGTAATCACTGTTCCTTGCTTCAGTTGCGCCATACCGCCCCGCAGGAGTTGCTATACACACGTCATTACTGGTACCGTTCAGGTGTGACTGATATGATGAGGCAGGCCCTCCTTGAAATTACGGAAGAAATTGAAACTATGTTGCCGCTATATCCTGGGAATGTCGTGTTGGATATAGGTGCAAATGATGGCACCATGCTTTCATGTTACACAGCTAAAGGTATTCATCGCATTGGTTGTGAACCGGCTAACAACTTAATTGGTCTATTAAGGAAAAATACTGATTATGTAATGCATGATTTTTGGGATTATGATCGCTACATGGAACTCACTGGTCAATGGGGATTAGGCAAAGCTAAGGTTATTACCGCTATAGGTATGTTTTACGATTTGGATGACCCGAATAAGTTTATTAAAGACGCTCAACGAGCGCTATCTGACGATGGAATCTTTGTTGCTCAATTAATGTGTCTTAAGCCTATGTTAAAAAATAATGATGTCGGGAATATCTGTCATGAGCATTTGGAATATTATTCACTAAATTCACTTAGATATCTGTTTGAGTCGAATGGTCTTGAAATGTTTAAAATTGAAGAAAACGATGTTAACGGAGGCAGTTACAGGATTTTCGCCCGTCATTATAAAGGTACAGGTATTACCTTTAATGAAAATATTACTATGGATGACATTTTTGAGTTTGTAAAGCGCGTCGACAATAGTCGTTTGCGTTGCGTAAATTTTATTAAAGAACAAGTTTCTCAAGGCAAAAAGGTATATGTATATGGCGCGTCTACTAAGGGTAATGTAATTTTGCAATATTATGGATTAGACAATAAAATCATAACAGCAGCGGCCGAACGCAGTCCTGAAAAATGGGGCAAATATACCATAGGTACTTGGATACCAATAGTGTCTGAAGAAGAAGCTCGGAAAGCTCAACCCGATTATTTCTTAGTTTTACCTTATGCATTTTTCCCTGAATTCTATGAGCGCGAAAAGGAATGGCGTTCACGCGGTGGGAAGTTTATCGTTCCATTACCTGAGTTTAGGGTAGTTTCATGACTTATATTAAAACAGAAATGTATAATAAAATTATAGAAGTGTTACCAATTTTATGTGTAGATGTGATTATTAGGAATTCGCAGGGGCACTGTCTATTGATAAAACGTTTCAATGAGCCTAAAAAGGGTCTTTGGTGGGTAATCGGCGGGAGGGTGCTTAAAGGAGAAAGTTGCAATGAAGCTGCAATCAGGAAGATTCGGGAAGAAGTTTCTCTAAGTGTACAAGTTATATCTCCAGTAGGTGGAGTGAACCCCTTACATTGCACAGATCAGGGCAATACAATTAGAGTATCCTGACAGGGGTTATGGGTTAATGTTAACATCTTTTCAAACTCACAGGGAGGCCGATAGCCCAAAGAGGAATGTAAACGTTTCTGGTTATACACATCCTCGATGAAATAGGGAATCCTTTTTTGAACATCTTCCATGGTCCGGTATTCCCAGAGATGAACCTCCTCGGACTTCAGGGTTTTGATAAAACTCTCGGCATAAGCATTGTCATAGGGATTTCCTTTGCGGCTCATGCTGATCTGAAAACCATAGAACTCAAGCTCTTTTACATAATCAGCGGAGGCATACTGAACGCCTTGATCTGAATGATGGATACAACCGGGTTTTGGTTGTCTGTCGTCTATGGCCATGCGTAACGCATCCAGGGTCAGGCTGGTATCAACTCTCCTGGACAGGGCATAACCGATAGCCTTTCTCGAATAGACGTCCAGAATGACCGCCAGATAAACAAAGCATACCAGGATGTGGA
>CAITLA010000295.1 GCA_903893135.1 uncultured Syntrophaceae bacterium
AGAGATGCCTCGGGCATTAACGATCCCTCAGACTGGATACCGAACAGCACCGTCCGGGATTACATAAAGGCAATCAAGGCGAGGCACGTGCTCCTTGTTGCCGATTCCTGTTTCAGCGGAGGGATCTTCAAGACGAGGGAGGCCTTCTACAAGCAAAAGGTCTCCGTGGAGAAGATTTATGAGCTCCCCAGCAGAAAAGCTATTACCAGCGGTTCCATGAAAACCGTTCCGGATCGCAGTGTTTTTCTCGAGTACCTTGTTAAAAGACTTAAGGATAACAAGGAGCCATACATGGACACGCAGAAGCTTTTTGCGAGCCTCAGAGAGGCGGTGATAAACAACAGCCCCACTCATCAAACCCCTCTCTACGGGGCGATCAGCGAAGCGGGAGATGAGGGCGGGGATTTCATATTTGTAAGAAGACAATAGTACCTGTTCTATGAGTACATTTCTCTGTCAAGCAATACTCTCTTGTCATGGACATTTGATCCTCAGCATTACGAACAGCTATTGTCGTTTGTACTTGCCAGCTTTCAATCCGTATTCATCAGATTTTTAAGATAGGGCAATGTAAAGACTTGTAGGTGTAAGCGATAACTGGCTTCACTACAAAATAAGCATTTCCTTCCATTGCCCATTTTCATCCTTACTGGCGAGCCGGTATGGATGTACATCTTTATATAAAGGCGCTCACTTTTTTTTCTGCGCCTTTTCCAGTTCCTCGTTGATATACCATACCTTGATACCGAGGGACTGACAAAGCTTCCGCACGTATTTTAATTTCTCAAGCTCATGTTCCGTGGGATCTGTGATAAGGAAAATAGCTCCGAGGGTCTGGCCCTGGGATTAAGCGAATCCCTGGAGCGGTTGTCGGGGCAGATTATCAGCGATGTCTATCATGCTGTCAAATCCCGGTCATGAATGAGCGTGCCGGATACCTCCTGCCTTTTCCGGAAATACACGGAAGCGCCGGTCAAATATTGCCGCCAAATTATATTGACTTACATGACCTCATCTCCTATACTTCCCGCACCTGACGGGGAATTCCATTAAATATCAATAAACAAATTCTGCTGAGCATCGCTTTTTTAAGTAATTTTATTGTATGGAGGGTAGTATGAAAAAATTATGCCTTTTGTTTGTTTTATACGTTGTCATGGTTGTCTTTGTTGTGGCCTGTGGCGAGAAAGGCAATACTGTCAGAATCGGAGTAAATGCGGAAATGACCGGCGATATGCCTGCTGTGGGTGAGTCATGTAAGAAGGCGGCGGAGATGGCCGTAAAAGAGGTGAATGACGCGGGTGGAATAGATGTAGCCGGAAAAAAATACAAAGTGGATCTTTTTGTTGAAGACAACGCCGGCAAGCCCGACCAGTCTGCTTCCGCTGCCCAGAAGCTGATCACGCAGCAGAAGGTTCACGCGATCGTCGGCCCCAATGCCACTCGTTACGCGCTTCCTGCCTCGGAGATCGCAGAAAGTTCTAAAGTTGTCATGGTAACACCCTGGTCGACAAATCCGAAAACTACCCTCGACGCGAAGACGAATGCCCCGAAAAAATATGTATTCCGTGCCTGCTTTATAGATCCTTTTCAGGGGCGCGTGGTGGCGAAATTCTCGCTGGAGACTCTTAAGGCAAATAAGGCCGCCGTCCTCTATGACGTGGCGTCTGAATACAACAAGGGCATCGCAGAGATATTCAAGGACACTTTCGAGCAATCCGGTGGCAAGGTCGTAGCCTTCGAGACATATACGACGAACGACAAGGATTTCTCCGGCCAGCTCACAAAGATCAAGAGAGCTGAGCCCGACATGATATTTTTGCCGAACTACTACAGCGAGATACCGCTTCAGATTCAGCAGGCAAAGAGGCTGGGCATCAACGTGCCCTTTGTGGGCAGCGATTCATGGGGCTCCCAGGAGTTGCACAAACTCTGCGGGAACGACTGCGAGGGATATTATTTCAGCACCCACTATGCCGCCGACGCGGCGACACCTGTGGCAACGAAGTTTATCGAGGGATTCAAAGCGAAGTACGGAACTTTGCCTGACGATGTCGCGGCTCTGACTTACGACTCATTCGGCCTCCTCTTCCAGGCGCTCAAATCCGCTGCCAAGCTTGACAGGGATTCAATACGGGATGCCCTTGCCAAAATCCCTAAGTACGAGGGTGTGACGGGGAATATGCAGTTTAAGGAAGGCTCCGGCGATCCCACAAAGAGCGCCGTGATCGTGCAGATCAAGGGCGGAAAATTCGTGTATTTCGCAACTGCGAACCCTTAATGATACTGCAAAAATTTCTCGTACCGGTTAGTAAGTCTCCCTTAAAAGGTAGATTCAGAGGGATTTTTCGGAGGGAAGCTACATAAAATCCCCCCTGCCCCCTTTTTCAAAGGGGGTGAGCAAGAGATAAAATCCATTTCCTCACTAATTAAATGACATACGTTCTTCAGCAGCTACTGAATGCGCTTCAGGTCGGCAGCATCTATGCATTGATTGCCCTGGGCTACACCATGGTGTACGGCATACTTACCATGATAAACTTCGCCCACGGCGATCTTTTTATGGTCGGCGCATTCCTCTGCTTCGTTGCCGCTGTATCCCTTCATCTCCCTTTTGTTCCAGTACTTATCTTCTCCATGATCGGCGTGGCGTTCTTAGGCGTCGTGATCGAGCGGTTCGCTTATAAGCCGCTCCGCCAGGCGCCGCGCGTCTCCGCTATCATCACGGCCCTTGGCGTCGGCCTATTTCTGGAAAATTTTACCCTCGCCTTAAACCCGTACCCGAAGCAGATTCCCCAACTCCTCGAGAATACGACATGGACATTCTTCGGTCTATCCGTCTCATCTCTGCAGGTATTTGTTATCATTCTTTCCCTGGTCCT
Organism: uncultured Syntrophaceae bacterium; assembly: GCA_903893135.1. GTDB lineage: Bacteria > Desulfobacterota > Syntrophia > Syntrophales > UBA2185 > Fen-1135. The sequence continues at coordinate 2,883 of CAITLA010000295.1, forward strand.
TATGTGGATTCTGGATGTAATCGTCAGACGGACCATGGTGGGGATGGCAATGCGCGCCATATCCTGGGACAAGACGGTCGCTCCTCTTCTGGGTGTGCCGGTGAACATGATTATTTCCGTTACCTTTGCCATCGGCACAAGTCTCGGCGGCGCTGCGGGCGTGATGTACGCTCTTGCATATCCGGTAATCGATCCCTACATGGGGATTATGGTGGGATGGAAGGCTTTTATCGCCGCCGTGGTGGGCGGCATAGGCAATATACGCGGCGCCATGATCGGAGGTTACATCCTTGGCGCTGTGGAAATCATGGTGGTTGCCTTTTTACCTTCCACGTATCGCGATTTTATAGCTTTTGTACTTTTATTGGTATTACTGATATTCAAGCCCTACGGCATACTCGGAAAACCGCACCCCCAGAAGGTGTAAGAATATATTTCTCCCTTTTGCAAAGGGAGATTGAGAGGGATTTTTCAATAAGAATGGAAAGAAAATCCCCCCAACCCCCTTTCAAAAAGGTGGTTAGCAAGAGATGATGATGGTCACATCACGCATAAAACAATTCATGGAGAAGCTGGAGACGAAGCGCTGGCTGTTGCCGGCCCTTATGATCTCCGTCTTAGCGCTCTCCCTTGTCATTCAACAGTTCGAGCTTCTCGATCCCTACGTTCAGCTTATCATCATGTACGTAGGCATCAATATCATCCTGACATTGAGCCTCAACCTTATAAACGGCTACATGGGCGAGTTTTCCGTGGGGCATGCGGGATTCATGGCAATCGGCGCATATGTCGCTTCCTTTCTTACCGTAAAGGTTTTTCCCGCACATATGGCAGCATGGTTATTTCCCGTGGCTGTTATCGCGGGCGGAGCGGTTGCGGGCGTTGTCGGCCTGGTCGTCGCATTTCCATCCTTCAAGACACGGGGCGACTATCTTGCCATCGTTACACTCGCCTTTGGCATGATTGTCAAGTCCGTCATTGAAAATATAGATGCCCTGGGAGGGCCGCGCGGCTTTCTCGGCATGGAGAAGCTCTCTACCCTCCCCTGGGTATTCTTCTGGGTTCTCCTTTCCGTGTGGGTCATACGCAATCTGATTTACTCAAATTTCGGCAGGGGTGTGCTTTCGATCCGGGAGGACGAGGTGGCAAGCGACCTGATGAGCGTCAATACGAATCATGTGAAGGTCCTCGCCTTTACAGTTTCTTCTTTCTTTGCGGGAATTGCAGGCGGACTCTTTGCGCACCTGCTGCAGTTCATCAACCCCCGCGCCTTTGATATAATTAAATCAACGGACATTCTGATAATGGTGTATCTCGGAGGCATTGGGTCTATTGCAGGTTCCGTAATCGGCGCCACGGTGTACACGGTATTACTGGAGGTCCTGCGTCCCATGGGAATCTGGCGCATGGTCTTCATGCCCCTCGTACTTGTATTGCTGATGATCTTCCGGCCCAAAGGCATTATGGGACTCCGGGAATTTCGCTGGTTTGTGCCTGTGCGCGACATGCTCGCAAGCAGGCTCTGGCGCGAAAAGAAGGCAGGTACCTGATGTCCGTCTTGAAAGCAGAGAATGTTACGCACTACTTTGACGGACTGGCCGCGGTTTCCGAATTCAACCTGAACCTCGCGCCTTATGAACTCGTGGGCATCATCGGCCCTAACGGCGCAGGGAAGACAACCATCTTCAACCTGATTACCGGCGTCTACAAAGCGACCCACGGGAACATATCATTTGAAGGTACGGAGATCGTCGGCAAGACGCCGAGCACGATCACGGCCCTTGGCATCGCACGCACGTTCCAGAACATCCGCCTCTTCAAGGAACTCTCGGTGCTTGATAATGTCCGCATCGCCCATTATGCGCGGGTGAGCTACAGCCCCATCGAGGCATTGCTCCACATGGGCCGCTTCCAAAAAGAAGAAGAGGAGATCATCGGGCATTCCATGGATCTCCTTGCCTTCCTGAAACTGGACGCTTACGCCGATGAAGTCTCGAAAAACCTCCCCTATGGTTTGCAGAGAAGACTTGAGATTGCCAGAGCCCTGGCAACAAGGCCTAAGCTGCTTCTGCTGGATGAACCTGCCGCCGGTATGAATCCCAATGAGGTTACTCAGCTTATGGAATTTATCAAATGGATCAGGAAAGAGTTCGACCTGACCATTCTCCTCATTGAGCATCAGATGCACCTGGTAATGAATATCTGCGAAAGGCTTCTGGTCCTCGATTTCGGTGAGACAATTGCTGAGGGACAACCGCGGGAGATACAGAAGAACCCGCGCGTTCGGGAAGTATATCTTGGCGAGGTGCAGTGCTGATGGGCGCCAACGGAATTATGCTCTCAATTGAAAATCTCACCATCGCCTACGGCAACATAAAGGCCGTAGATAATATTTCCCTGGAGGTTAACGAGGGCGAGATCGTCACCTTGATAGGCGCCAACGGTGCAGGCAAGTCGTCCACGCTCCGCGCCATATCCGGCATAGTGCCTTACAGCGGCCGGATAACGTACAGGCAGCAGGACATGCGCGGCGTCGCTGCCCACCGGATAGTCGCCATGGGCATGGCGCAGGTGCCGGAAGGACGCGGCATCTTCGGAAACCTTACGGTCATCGAAAACCTCAAGCTCGCCACCTGGCAGAGAAAAGACAAGGGAGAGATCGCAGGGGATTATGAGCGGGCCTTCGGCATCTTTCCACAGCTTCAGAAGAGAAAGGATCAGCTCGGCGGCACGCTTTCCGGCGGTGAGCAGCAGATGCTGGCCGTAGCACGGGCTCTCATGAGCAGGAGCAGCATGATGCTTCTGGACGAACCTTCCATGGGGCTCGCGCCGATGCTGGTGCGCGACATCTTCCAGGTGCTCTGCGATATCAATAGGGCGGG
>CAITLA010000296.1 GCA_903893135.1 uncultured Syntrophaceae bacterium
CATGAGGGAAAGTTATCTATTGAACATCGCCGTTGCCTATTATGATGTAATGAAGGCTAAGAAGGCCCTCGATATCGCTCAGTCGAATCTGGAGAGGCTTATTAAATATAGAAATGCCGCGGAAAAGCGTTTGAAGGTTGGGGAAGTGACAAAAACAGTGCTCCTTCGTGCGCAGGGGGAACTTTCCGGTGCGCAATCTGATGCTATTAAGGCAATAAATGCAGTGGAGCTTGCAAAGGCCGTTCTTGCACGTACTGCCGGCATCGAGGGAGATTTTCAACTGAAAGAAGCGCCCCCGGAGGACATGAAAATTACTCCTGAATCTTCTTTCCAGGAGATGGCATTCTCCGGGAGGGCGGAGCTCAAGAGTCTTGAGATACAAAAGAAGATGGCGGAAGAACAGGTCAAGTATGCAAAGGGTGCCTTCTGGCCGACGCTGTCCGCGTCGGGGGTCTATACATCTGCCGATCAGTCGCCGGAAACACAGACACTGATAAGAGACAGCACTTACGGGCTTCTGTCATTGAACTTCTCTTTTTTTGAGGGAGGCCTGAGAATGGCTGAAGTAAGGGAGGCCCGGGCAAGGGAGCGACAATCTGCGCTTGCCTACGAGGACTTTAAAAAGTCTGTGGGAATTGAGGTACAGAGTGCATATCTGGACCTTGTAACACAAAAGGGGACTCTCAAATACCTGGAGGATCAGGTTGTCTATGCCAGGGACAACTTCAATGCCGTCTCCAAGCAGTTCGAGTTTGGATTGGCTCAAAGCCTTGATGTAATGGATGCGAATACATTGCTCGTTACGGCAGAAAGAAATCTTGCGGAGGCAGTTTATAATTATCAGGTTGCCATTTTGAAGATGAAAAAAGCAACGGGGACACTTCTGAAAGCAGTCATGGGTGACAAGTCGTAAGAACTTTAAGTTCGTTTGGTGTCTTTATCCGGCAATGGAAATCGAGAAAGTACTACCGCGGGGCCTCTGCCGTAAAGCAAATTCTTGTATTACATGGGGTAAGCGGTGAATAATATATGAGGCAGGATAGGTAAAAACAATATGACTGATGATTCTTCAAAGAATTTCGTTGTCAACTTGGGAAGGTGGTTAATTCTGTCATTTGTCGTTGCGATCTTAATTTATGGCTGCTCGTCGAAAAAAGAAAAACCCGCTCCCCCTCCCGTGCCGGTTATAGTCGCTTCGGCAGTGGAGAAGACAATTCCCGTGCAGATTAATACAATCGGGAATGTCGAACCTTATCAGACCATATCCGTGAAGACACAAATTACCGGAGAAATAACAAAGGTCAATTTCAAGGAAGGCCAGGACGTTGGAAAGGGGTACCTTCTCTTTGAACTCGACTGCCGCCCGTATGTGGAGGCAGTAAAGCAGGCAGAGGCCAATCTGGCAAGGGATGCGGCGCAGGCGAGAAACGCCGAGGTGGAGTTGGAGCGGTATACGGCCCTTTTGGAAGAACAGTTTGTCACGAGACAACAGTATGACCAGGTCCGGACAAATGCGGCTGCCCTGGAAGCTACTTTGAAGGCAGATAGGGCCGTTATTGAGAATAATCGCGTCCAGGTTCACTACTGCTCCATTCGTTCCCCTATTGGCGGGCGGACGGGATCACTGAAACTGCATCAGGGAAACATCGTCAAGGCCAATGACGTGGAAGTAGTTGTCATAAACCAGATCCAG
>CAITLA010000297.1 GCA_903893135.1 uncultured Syntrophaceae bacterium
GCAGAGACCTCTTCATACGTGGGATTCTTTTTATGCCCCCCTGTGTAACCCGAAATGACTGCTTTGACGCCTTTCAATTTGTCAAACGCCGGCTCCATGCACCAGAAGCAGCCACCGGCAAATAGAGCTTTTTCGAGACGGGTGACAGAAGCCGCTTTGCCGCCGTCCTTTGCAAAAGACGGAACCTGTCATCAACATGAGACTCACTGACAACAAACCGGTTAACAACTGTATTTTCATGGCATCTCTCCTTCACTACATCATTCAATGATTGCCTGCAATTTAAGTGTACGTCGCATTCCTATTTTGTCTGAAAGAGTTTCTTGTAATCCCCGTACCCCTCTTTCTCCAGGTCTTCTTTCGGTATGAATCTCATAGCGGCGGAATTCATGCAATACCGGAGCCCCGTCGGTGGCGGCCCATCCGGAAATACATGGCCAAGATGAGAATCGCCGTGTTTGCTTCTCACCTCTGTTCTGACCGCAAAAAACCCCCTGTCTTCACGGGTCACAATATTCTCCGGAGCAAGAGGCTTTGTGAAGCTTGGCCAGCCGGTCCCCGACTCAAACTTGTCCTTAGAACTGAAAATGGGTTCTCGGGAAACGATATCCACATAGATGCCGTCCCTCTTGTTATTCGCGTATTCGTTTTGAAAAGATGGCTCAGTCCCTTCCTTCTGGGTTACCTTATACTGAAGGGGAGTCAAATTTTTTCTCAAGGTTGCATCGTCGGGCTTTTTAAAATGCTTCCAGTCCGCCGACTTCGGTCTCTCCATAGTTATGCTCTCTTCTTTCATCCTACTTTTCTCCTTTTGCTGTGCCATGCCAGAATTATGGAAACACAGAATCATGAATACCAAAGCAAGTACCATCGTAAATATTTTCATAACGCCTCCGGGAATCAGATACACGAACTAACTTTATTTTAAATAAACTGCGGATTACCTGTATATAAGAATACTACGGATTTTTCATATGCAAAAGACTTATTTATCTATCAGCAAATGGATGAAGTTAGATGAAGAAGGCAAAGGAGAAGCTCCTCTTTGCCACAGCGGGGAGAGGATTAGCCGTTTAGTGAAGATATGTCTGGTCTAAATCTTTCAAATCGGCGTTCAGATACTTCTTTATGCTGTTCCAGTCAGGATAGCTTATCCGATCTTTAGTCAGATGAACCAGACCGATTATTTGAGTGTGACCGTACCTGCTTCTGGCGTATATTTGTCTTCCCCCAACTCCAATTTTTACTTCCGGTTTACTGCACCCCATCAATACAGAATTTGTCAGGATGTCGAAAACCTTCAGACCTTCCGTTATAATATACCTGGGCTTCAGGGTATCGATAATGTCACTTACCTTCTTGAAGCAGAAAGTTTCGAGTTTATCCCTTAGGTCCCGATCCATAGTTTCCCATTGAGCGTCATTTTCACTACCGAAGAAAACCAGATTCAGCTTGACGCTATCCGCCAGCCAGTCTTCTCTTTCAATGCTCTCAAAAAGGTATTTCATCTTCCTTGCTATCCTGGAATTGTGATATAAGTATTCGTGAAATTCCGGGATCTGACTGTCTTCTTCTTTGGAAAAGGGCTTATCATCTTTGCCGGGATTGTACCCGATGACCATCAGTTCCGGACTTAAATGAACGGGGGAGTAAAATACTCGAAAACCGCAGTCTTTGAATGCGTATTTGTACTCGGGAGTCTCCCACTTCTCACAAACATCATTCAATAATTCTTCTGCCCATATATCTATATCCATGTTGACGTAACTTCCTTCGGGCTCAAGGTTCGTACAAGAAATAGCAACCCTAATCTATCCCCTGAAAAACAGGAGTTTCGAGTAAATCTTGTCGAAAAATATCTGAGTTGGGAAGGCGTGTCAAGACAAAAGGGGTATGACAAAGAATGGAAGAGCAACAGAAAATCATGCTTGCTGTCCATGTTATTGACGTGATATGAAAATAGAATAATTAAACAGTTTATCTGCCCTGCATAAAAGAACACATCCTGGCAAGACGGTTAGCGGCCCCGCAGCAATTCCTGTATTGATAAGGTCTTCTTAGGTTCTTGATATGCCCACAAGAGAAAAAAAATCGATGCTTTGCCCGAATTGCCGAAAGCTGATCAGTTCGGATGAACCGGCATGCCCATACTGCAATCTATCGAAACCCGGTTCGCCGTTGAAGGCCCATTTCTTGAGCAGAATTTCAGCGGCTTCGATGAATGCCGTTAAGCTCATAATATATGTTAATTGCGCCTTATATCTCCTATCGATTATCTCAAGCCCGTCTGCCCTGGGCCTGTCGGCTAACCCGCTGACCTTCTTGTCTCCATCCGACAGGAGCCTCTTCCTTCTGGGCGCAACGGGAACCATCCCCATCGCCGGATATGGTCGATGGTGGACTCTGATATCGGCTTCCTTCCTCCATGGCGGCATCCTTCATATCTTCTTCAACATGGCCGCCCTGGGACAGCTGGGACCATTTGTATTGCGCGAATTCGGGTTCAATCGTTTTGTTATAATCTATGTACTTACCGGTGTCGCAGGATTTTTAATTTCTTATCTGGCCGGCATTCCCTTCACTATTGGTGCGTCGGCCAGCATCTGCGGCCTCATCGGTGCTATTATCTATTACGGGAAAAGCAGAGGCGGCTTTTACGGGGAAGCCATTTACAGGCAGGCCATGGGATGGGTTATCGGGCTTGTCATATTCGGCCTCCTCGTACCGGGTATCAACAACTGGGCACACGGTGGAGGTTTGATCTCGGGTATTACGCTTGGTTTCTTGATGAGCTATAATGAACTGAAAAGCGAAACTTTCCCCCATCGGGTTCTCGCAGCGGTTTGTATTCTGTCAACTGCCATAATCTTACTGTGGGCAGTCCTCCAGGCTATGTACTACTTTTTTTAGGCTTCTGCCCCTGAAATCACGTTGACAGGTCTTCTGCATTATCCTAATATGTCCATATTGAACGCTATATTTCCTATACATTTTCCCATGCAGGGCTATTCCATGAATGTAAAAGAAAGTATCTCGAGGAGGTGAAATGATCTATGAAAACTGGGATTGTTGCGGCCGCTAAGGCTCATTGCATATGGTTATTCCTCTTGCCTATAATCCTGACCGCCGGCTGCGACGCTTCATTAACTGTAGGCAATAGGACAATCGCTGTCAGCTCCGGCAATTTCATATTCACAGATGGATCCTTGACGACGAATTACAACTACCCTTTTAATGAGGTCTGGAAGGCGTGCGAACAGACGCTAACGGATATGAAAGCGACTGCCGTTGAGAAGAATCTGAAGATAGCCTCGGGTTCAATGGGCGCCGTCGCCCAGGAGGAGAAATTGCAGATTTCGGTTGAATACTTATCGAAAAGTCAGACATCCGTATCTATTCGTGTCGGCATGTCAGGCAATAACATGGCATCGCAGCTTATCCACGAAAAGATAGCGAATAATATCCTGAAATCCCATCGGGCGGAGGAACCATGATCCCTGCCCTTTTGTAACATGTGAAATTGTGTCGCCTCTTCCATCCTTTGCGGCATGAAGATAATCATCTTAACAAATCCCATTGCATCCCTATATACACGCGTGGGTTGAACAGGGATTTTTTATCGGCGGGGAGTTTGTATCATCAATCCCGCCGTAAAGGCGGGCGGAAGGGGTGCAGTTTCGAATAATTATTTTGTCTCCGGAAAGTTCTGGCCAAGGAGTCGGTGATCGTCCATATTACTGGATTATCTTATGGAGCAGAAAGAAACCAGAAAGACCGTCAGAACGTTTGCCATAGCGTCTTTTCTCAATGACTTCGGTTCGGACGTTATTTATCCTATCTGGCCATTGTTTATAACAACCGTTCTGGGCGCCAACATGGCCGTCCTCGGCCTCATCGACGGCCTCGGTGAAGCCTTTGTGTCTATATCCAAGGCAGCCTCCGGCTATCTCTCCGATCGCATGCACAGGCGGAAGGTGTTTATCTGGACAGGCTACCTGTTTGGCGCTTTATCGAGAATTGGCTATGCATTTTCAACAGTCTGGCAGCAGATCATTCCTTTTAAAATTTTCGATAGGATGGGTAAAATACGGGGCGCGCCCAGAGATGCCATTGTCGCAGATATTTCTACGGATCAAAACAGAGGCAGGCATTTCGGGCTGCTTAGGGCGATGGATAACCTCGGCGCCGTATGCGGCATTGTTTTTTGCATCGCATTTTACCAATTGCTCGGTTATAGAAATCTTTTTCTCCTTGCAGCGATCCCGTCCGCCCTGAGCGCCCTCCTGATTTTTTATCATATAAAAGAGACAAAACCATCTGATGCGAAGCTTTTCCATGGCTTTGTGCTCCGAGACCTCAATGCAAATTTTAAACTGTTTCTTATACTAAGCTGTTTTTTCACTTTGGGTTCCTTCAGTTACTCATTCCTCCTGATCTATGCGACCCATTTAGGATTTACGACCGCCTTCGTTCCCGTGCTCTATCTGATTTTCACCGTCGCTGCTGCCATCTTTTCCATCCCTTCAGGCAGGCTTTCCGATAAAATAGGGAGAAAGCCATTGATGGTGCTCGCATTTATCTCATGGGGAGCCGTCTGTCTCAGCCTTATATTGTGGAGCTGTCACGTGGTTATTGTCCTGGCATTTGCTCTCTATGGTCTGCACAAAGGCATTCTGGACACAGTCCAGACGACATTCGTATCTGAGCTCTCTCCGGAGCGCTATCGAGCCACAGGCTTAGGTGTCTTTCAAATGGCCGTAGGTCTTTGCGCCCTTCCCGCCTCCCTGATTGCCGGGCTGCTTTGGGATCAGATCAGCATATTTGCACCCCTTTATCTTTCCATTGTCCTCACTCTCTTAGCCACCGTACTCTTGATGTTCGTTAAGGAAAAATGACGGACCATCAGGAATTCCCCAGGGGGAATTTTTTCCTTATCGAAAGCTATGGTGTTTATTATAAATTGTTCATCATCTCAGTTCCCGCCGGCAGTCGACGAAATCGGCATTCACGAAACTGAACAGGATATGGAAAACATTAAGATCTACAGGGTCGTTGGTCTTCCTAAGCAAAGGTATGAACCTTCAAGCATAATGAATGAAAGACATGCGCCGGAGTCCGTCCCCTGAGGGTAGTCTTTTCTATCCTGCTATGTTGTTACGTTCAGCAATAATCCCGTGAGGTAGTGTCCCTCCGGGTGTCCGAGATTTGCGGGATGATCCGGACCAGGACCCATGGTCTGAAGCAGCCGGGCCGATTTACCGGCATCACGCAAGGCGCCAAGGACAATCTTTTCAAAAAGCGTCTCGCCGATGTAATTGGAGCAGGAAAAAGTAGCGAGTATCCCGCCTTCCCTGAGGGCTCTTGCGGCCTGAAGATTGATATCTTTATATCCCCTTGATGCTTTTGTCACGTCCTTCTTTGCTCTGGCGAATGCCGGAGGGTCTAAAATAATCAGATCAAAGAGTTCATTTGTCTCGCGTAGATATTTGAAGACATCGGCCCTGACTAGAGGGTGTTGATCTGATGAAAAGCCGTTTCTTTCGAGATTCCATCTGGCTATTTCATTTGCCGCTTCCGAAGACTCGACGGAAATCACACGCTGGGCGCCTCCCCGGGCGCAGTAGACAGAAAAAGCGCCGGTATATGAAAAACAATTCAGGACGTTTGCTTGATCGCTTAATCGTTCGGCAATCTTCCTGTTCGTCCGCTGATCCAGGAAAAAACCCGTCTTCTGCCCTGAGATTATATCCACCTTGAAGTGCAGGTGATCTTCCGTGATCTCGATTGCCTCCGGCGGACGTTCTCCGCAGGCGATGCCGGTATGTTCATCTAAGCTTTCCAACTGCCGTGCCCGGCCTTCGCTCCTTTCATAGATGCCCTTGGGCTGCATCTCTTCGGAGAGTATTTTCACAACAGCCTCACGATGCTTCTCCATTCCCGCCGTTTCTACGGATATGGCCAGGTAATTGGCATATCTGTCAACGATGAGTCCGGGCATCCAGTCTCCTTCCGCATTGATCAGGCGATATGCCGTTGTTCCCTCGGGCAGCACCTTCTCCCTTAAGGACATGGCCTCCCGGATTCGTTTTTGCCAGAAGGTATAATCAATGGCCGCTGTTGTATCCGTAGTCAGTAATCGGAAGGCGATGTCGGAGGTGGGATTGTAAAAGCCCAGGGCCAGGGGCTTCCTCTCATGTGTTACGGCAGCCACGATGTCGCCTGGTTCGAGCTGGCCTTCTGCTCCGGCAACAGCTCCGGAAAAAACCCACGGGTGCCCGCGGGAAAGCGAAGCGTCGCGGCCGGGTTTGAGAAATATTCTGGGATATTTTTCACTCATGGCACATTATATGATTATTATTTTTCTAATCGTGCTACCAATTAGCAAAAAGATAATGCCTGTTTCCCTATGTGATTCACCCGGTGCCCGATACGCTCAATGATCCGTGCTTGACTCCCTTGAGGGCTTTTAAGGTGTCGGCGAGTTTCTTCACCTTCCCGGAATTTCCTTTTACCGCCACAATCTCCAGGCAGTTGTGGTGGTCCAGGTGGATATGTTGCGATGACTGGATGATGTGCTGATGATCATGCTGGACGTCGATAATCTTATGCAAAAGGTCTCGCTGATGATGGTCATAGATGAAGGTTATTGCGCCGGCGACTTCTCTGTCCTCTTCCAAATCTTTCTTCAGCAATTCCTGGCGGATCAAATCACGAATCGCTTCGGAGCGATTCGTGTATTTGCGTTTCTTGATCAAGCTGTCAAAATTATGAAGCAATGCTTCTTCTAAGGAAACGCCGAATCTGATTATCTTGGACATGACTCACCTTTGTTACATCTGCAATATTAGTTATACATTCGTGCGCAACTGTCAAGCATAATCTGTATGATTATCTTTACGATGAAGCGTTATTTTAGATGCAGTGTCTTTCAGTTTTAGGGGCTATGGCCGGGATGCGTATGCTCGTGCTTATGTTTTATGCAATCCATTATTTACATTGATAATCACCATTTCTTTTGATACTTTAGCGACGCCTTACAAAAAAAGTGTGGGAGGAATAGTTTTCCGATGTATGCAGTGATCATGGCCGGGGGCAAAGGCACCCGCTTCTGGCCGAAGAGCAGGGAAAAGATGCCCAAGCATCTCCTGGATATAGTCTCTCCAATGACCATTATTCAGGAAACGGTAGAGAGGATAGCGCCTCTTATCCCCGAGGAGAATATTCTGATTGTTACAGGTCAGAGCCATGCCGAAGAGCTGATGAGGCAGGTACCCCGTATCCCACAAGAAAACATCATCATCGAACCTCTCGGCAGAAATACCGCTCCCTGCATAGGTCTTGCAGCTCTCCATATCAAGCGGAAGTCTCCTCACGATGTTATGGTTGTACTTCCTGCGGACCATCTGATTACTGACGCGCCGCGCTTCCGTCAGCTTCTTTCCATTGCTGCCGACATGGCAAGTCGCGGAGATTACCTTGTCACAATCGGCATAAGACCGACCAGCCCCGAGACCGGCTACGGCTATATTGAAAAGGGCGACCTTAAAGCTGGCATCAACGGCGAAAACATCTATGCGGTGAAATCCATCCGGGAAAAACCTGCACTCAAACAAGCGAAGGCCTTTCTGAAGAAAGGAGGCTTTTACTGGAATAGCGGGATGTTTGTGTGGAACGTTGACACAATACTCGGGGCAATCGAAAAGTGGCTTCCCCAGATACACGACGGTCTCTTGCATATAGAAGATGCCACAGGGACAGATGGGGAAAAGGAAGCCCTCCGGCGTGTGTACCAGACGATTCCATCCATTTCTATTGATTATGGTGTCATGGAAAAGGCCGATAATATTCTTCTCATTGAAGGAGATTTCGGCTGGTCCGATATGGGATCCTGGGATGCCCTGTGGGAGGTGTCAGACAAAGACGAAAATGGAAACGCCGCAAATTGCCGTGAGCTCTTCGTTGGTGTCGATGCCAAAAATTCACTCATCCACAGTCCCCGGAAGCTTGTAGCCCTGCTTGGTGTGGAAGATCTGATAGTTGTGGATACGGAAGATTCCCTGCTGATCTGCAAGAGAGGCAGCTCCCAGGATGTGAAGAAGGTCGTGGAAATCCTGGAAGATAAGAAAAAGAAGGAATATCTGTAGTGGTGACCACATCCGGAAGGTTTATTCTGGCGTCCGCATCTCCCCGCCGGATTGAGCTTTTGAGTCTCCTGGGATTACGCTTCGAGATAATGCCGAGCAACGTCGATGAGAAGTTCATGAAAGGGGAAGCGCCGAGGGATCATGTCCTGAGACTCTCGGAAGAAAAAGTGAAGACGGCCTCCGCCCTACATCCGGAGGCCTGGGTAATGGGTGCGGACACCATCGTTATTATCAATGGCGATGTACTCGGCAAGCCCCGGACGCCTGATGAGGCGAAAGAGATGCTGGGCAAGCTGAGCGGGCAAATCCATACAGTCTTTACGGGCTTCACGGTCGTCAGGAAAAGCGCTGATATTCTCATCAGGGACGCCGTTCTATCTTCTGTCCGCTTCAGGGAAATTCCGGAAGATGAAATGGCGTGGTACATAAGGTCGCAGGAACCATACGATAAGGCGGGAGGATACGCCGTGCAGGGAATGGGCGCCTTCTTCATAAAAGAGATATACGGTTCGTACACAAATGTCATGGGACTTCCCCTGTGCGAGGTTGTGGATGTACTGAAAAGGATTGGGGCCATAGACTTTACCTGAGGGAGCAATGGAATCAGCGGTGAAGGCTAATATCGAAAGAATCAGAAGCGCCATTGCCGGTGCCGCTTTGCGTGCGGGCCGGAAAGTTTCTGATGTGAGGCTCATGGCCGTGACCAAGACCGTGGATGACGACCGGATCATGGAAGCCATCGAGGCCGGCATTGATATCATCGGGGAAAGCTATGTCCAGGAGGCGAAAAGAAAGATTGAGAAGATGGGCAGGAGCATCGAGTGGCATATGATCGGCCACCTCCAGAGCAACAAGGCAAAATACGCAGTGAGGCTTTTTGATATGATCCATTCCGTAGACAGGATGGATTTGGCCGTTGAACTTGACAGGAGAGCCGGCGCTGCAGATCTTGCAACGAAAATTCTGATCGAAGTTAATATCAGCGGCGAGAAGACGAAAAGCGGCGTCCCATACGAAGAAGCCATGCGACTGGTCAAGGACATCTCATCCCTCGATAATCTTTCCATACAGGGACTGATGACCATGGCCCCCTGGTTTGATAACCCTGAAGATGCGAGGCCCTATTTTAAGGCATTGAGGGAGCTGAGAGACAGGATTATTGATGCAAATATAGTGCGTGCTGAGATGCGGGAACTCTCCATGGGCATGTCCGGAGATTACGAGGTTGCCGTTGAGGAAGGGGCGACGATCGTGAGGGTCGGCAGGAGCATCTTCGGAGAAAGACCATTTTGACAATCCCCCTTTGACAAAGGGGGGCAGGGGGATTTTGTGGACAGGCCTCTCGCCTGTCTGATAGGAGGAACTATGAAGCGTATGAGATGGCAGCTCCTTCTGGGAATATCACTGGTTGCCCTTTCCACGATTTTTTATCTTATCCACTACGCCTTTTTCCGGGATGCCTACCACATCTTCTATCGTCTCATCGGAGATATCGCGTTCGCCTTTATCGAGGTCTTGCTGTTCACAGTGATCATCAATGAAGTCCTCGCCATCAGGGAGAGGCGAATCATTATGGAAAGACTAAACATGGTCATCGGGTCGTTCTTCAGCGTCGTCGGTAAAGACTTGTTGAAATTCTTTTCGGAATTTGATCCCAATACGGACAGAATCAGGCGAGACCTTATCATTACGAATCAATGGTCTGCCGGGGAATTCCTCGATATGAGCAAGCGCCTGAAGAAATATGATTATGCAATCAGTATCCGTAGGGGCGATCTGGGTAGCCTGAAACAAAAGCTTATTAAGGAACGGGAGTTCATGCTGAGGCTCCTGGAGAATCAGAACCTCCTGGAGCATGATGCGTTCACCGGTCTCCTCATGGCCGTGTTCCATCTGGTGGAAGAACTCGAATCACGGCCGGATTTAAGTAGACTTTCAGAGCTGGACATGAGGCACATAGCGGGAGACATGCAGAGGGCTTACAGCCTGCTGATCTCGGAGTGGCTGAGCTACATGAAACACCTGCGGGAGAATTATCCTTACCTCTTTTCCTTCGCCATGAGAACGAATCCCTTTGACCAGAACGCCTCGCCGGAGATTAAAGAATAAGGGATGACTATTCAAACCATTTTTCAAATGTTCAAGAACATGAAATGAAGGATTGAAGACTATGGATAAGGCGGCATTCTATAAACTCAGTTACGGCCTGTATATCGTCAGTTCTATAAAAGATGATAAATGCAACGGACAAATTTGCAATACAGCTTTTCAGGTGACATCAGAACCGCCGACTATTGCAGTTGGTATCAATAAGCAAAATCTTACCCACGAATATATTCAGGCAAGCCGCAAGTTTGCTGTTTCCATCATATCAAAGTCAACACCTATGCAATTTATCGGTACATTCGGGTTCAAGTGCGGGAGAGATATCAATAAATTTGAAAATGTAAAATTCAGGCTGGGAGAAACAGGAGTTCCCATCGTTCTCGATAATGCCATAGCCTACATTGAGGTTGAAGTGGCAAATGAAATGGACTGTGGCAGCCATACGATCTTCGTAGGTCAGGTGCGGGATTGCGGTATCCTGAATGCTGCTGAGGAACCTATGACCTATGCCTATTATCATGAAGTGAAACGCGGCAAGTCGCCGAAGAATGCACCGACCTATCAGGCGCCTGACAATGTCGAAAGGGAAGGCAGATATACCTGCTCAGTATGTGGATACGTTTATGATCCGGAAAAAGGAGATCCCGATTCTGGCGTCAAACCGGGAACAAAATTCACAAATCTCCCCGCAGACTGGATGTGTCCTATCTGTGGCGCCGATAAATCGAAGTTTGAAAAAGGAGGATGACGCCGGCTCGCACAGCAATCTGTCATTTCGAAGGAATGGAGTGACTGAGAAATCCTTGTCCCGACCGAAGGGAGGGATCCTTCCGCCGTTTTCAAAAACAGCGAATAGCCGATCTACAGTATCCCTTTTTCCAGAAAGCTGTAATATTCTTTTTGATTAAAAATGATATGATCGAGTAACTTAATGCCTAATGTCTCGCCGGCAGCTTTCAGCTGCTTTGTGATATCAAAATCTTCTTTGCTTGGTTTGAGTTCTCCAGAAGGATGATTGTGAGCGACAATAATGGCTGAAGCACGGTCGGTAATGGGGTCTGCAAAAACTTCCCGCGGATGAACCTGCGTTTTATTTACAAGGCCAACAGAGACTACGCGATGCGCTACGACCTCATTCGCGCCATTCAAAGAAATGCAGATGAAGTGTTCCTGCTTGCGATCTCCATAATGCCGTATCAATGGAAGGACATCGGGAGGGAAAGATATTTTCAATCCTTCCGGACGAATTCGACGGCGCGCAAATTCAAGTGCCGCAGCAATAAGGCTTGCCTTCGCCGGTCCGACGCCTTCGATTTCTTGGAGTTCATCCAACGTCGGCCTGCCATTAGCAGCATCCATGACCTTCAAAACACGATTTGCAACTGAAAGTACGTCATGCCCTTCAACGCCCCTTCCCAATAGAATAGCCATTAATTCAAGGTCGGATAATGCCTCAGATCCCTTATGCTGAAGTTTCTCGCGGGGCCGGTCTAATTTGGGAATGTCAGAAATTTTCTTTGTCACTGCTCGTCCTTCTCTGACGAAAATTTCAGATAAGCTTCTTAAATTGAATGCGTAGCGCCTTACCTTCCTTGATACATTCCTTAAAAGTCTTATCAAGATGTCTCGGGAATAGAATCTTTTTGTGATGCCCGGCGCTTCTTACTGCTTGTTCCACGCTAATCGATCTTAATTCCAGTCCCATATATGAGATGAGCTTTATTGCCGCTTTATCACACGTACAAAATCTTATTTCTTCTTCCGCGGTGCTCAGGTAGGCAATTGATTCTAATTCGCCCGGATCAATGCCAAGCCGTGCTTCCTTAGCTTCAGTTCGCACACAACTCAAGCTATCAAGGGCAACGTCATTTATGACCGTGACATCATCTCTGATATTTATTTTTTGTTTAATTCCTTCTCTCTTAAAATATTTTGCTTCGCCAAGAACGGTTTTGGTTACATATAAGCGATATGTTCTTGCGATTTTTTCGAACAAGCCGAGCGTATGGAGATCAAAGATTACATCGGCATCAAGCAACAGCAATTTTTTCATAGTTTTGTTCAGCGAATCCCATTTCAGCGAGATAGTCGTCAACTTCACCCCGATCAATTTCGAGACATTCCGCAAAAGTACCTCTCGAAATTTTACCTTCCATCAGGCACCTGCATGCCAGAGATATATAGCGAGCAGGAAACTTCGATGTTTTATATTCTCCATAAAGACCACGCCTCAAAGTGCAATCAAGATCATGGAATTCAGGATCGGCAATAATTTTTTGAACTTGCGTTCGCGTGAGTTTCTTAAGATTCACAAGCCTCCATAAAATCGCGTCCGTAGACACACCGAAATCCTTGGCTAATTCAATTATGTCCACTTTCTTGATTTCATTGTTGGTTGATATCTCTTTGAGCGCTTCTATGAGATGCCCTGCAGGAAGGAGCAGGCTTGATGCAAAGATGTCGGCATATTGCTCAGGTTTCGTTTTTTTAGTGCCATCCCCGATCTCTTCAGGAGAAAAGATATTCCATGTTACAATGTGAAATAATTCGTGGGCTAAATCGTAATGTCTTCTCCACGGGGCATCTTTCATGTTAACGAGGATACCGACACCCAGGGTATCTTCTACAACACTTGCACCGGAGACACCGTCTTTAAGGGGCAAATGAAGTATCTTGAAGCGGAGATTATTCTCAAGAACGTTGAGTAAGTTACATGCCGACCGCGAACCTAAGTCGAGTTTTTTATGAATATCGGCGCCAAGCTTATCGGCTACCACAAATCCATCATTCCTGAAATCATCACGATCATAAGATGACCGTATCTCAGTCCATCGCCGCTTTAAGCCGAGAAGATTTTCTAAATTGCTGTATTTTTCAAGGAACAATAGGAATTGCCGTTGTTCCTTTTGGATATTGCTCTTCTCTATTTTTCTCCACAGTGGCGATGGCTCACGCAAAACTTCCGGTTCGAAGAAGCAATCCAAACCTCTGCCGTATAATCGAGACATTTCGATCAATTCATTGGCATTGACCTTTCTTGTGCCTTTTTCAATCGTCGACAGACTCTGATAATGTTTGAATCCCAGTTTCTGAGCAGCTTCGGTGATGGAGAAACCAGCAGATTCTCTTGCCGAAACAATTCGCTGATGCAATGCTTCTACCATCTTTTTGGGTTTCATGCGAACCTCCTAAGTAAGATTATCTTATATTTGATGTGTTAATTGTTTTTCAATATAAGATATTCTTATATTCATGTCAATAGCCAATATCGAGTCCTTTTGTCATTCCTCCCCTCATGTCATTCCCGCGTAAACGGGAATCTAGTTATTTCACCCAGTTATAGACTCATGAGACTCCGATAATCCATCCCTCAATGCTCGCAATCGGCCGCTCGCCTGGAGTAAGCCGTGGATCGAAGAACCGATTAAGATCGTTGGCGAGGTCTGTCTCTTGAAGCCAGGAACACACTGCAAAGGCATCTTGCTGGTCTTTTGTTCGATCTTCTGTGGGATACCGGCTTCGCCATAGAGAGGGATAGACCTCTGCCACGACATGGCTTCCATTTCGGGGCGTCCAGCCGTCGAATGGCCAGAAATGTACGGATGAACCGAGCGCTCTTCTCAGGTAGCGGAGCCATGGAATCCCCGCGTGGGTTGACTTGGCTACCGAGCCTTGCACGTCAAAATGAAAGACGGAGCGGGCGTGAGGTGCGCGTGTCTCCGTGATGCGGCGCCATCTTCGTTCACCCAGCCGTTCAGCACCCTTTCCGCGGATTCCGTCACGAATGAAGTCCACATACGTATGCGGCGAGTCCGTCGGCCAGTGGGCACAGAAGTCGTCGAGGAAAATATCCCAGTTCTGCAAGATTCCGTACTTCTCAAAGTAGAGCAGCGGGAATGAAAAGCCATGGTCGATGCCGACAATTGTTCGAGGGGTTTCTCGAACGGTTGCCATCAGCCACTCGGCAAGACCTCTGCGCGTCCAATATTTACGTGGACTTGGCGGTGGCTTGACTTCGTGCAGTGCGCCGCTTCCAGAAGCGACGTATGCGCGGAGGCCTTTGAGACTGGCTTCAGGGGTTTGCGCGCCTGAATAGTCTATACCGATATAGCGGTCGAAGATACTCATACCGTCCTCCGCCTGAAATGCTCTACATAGGTACACTCTAAGTGTAATAATTCACTTCGGGCGCGAATTATAACTCATTCAATGTACTTTTTGTAGATAAGAAAGGTGGCATTATTTCTTGATTTTACCTCTATTTCCCAGAGTAATACCAGTGCCGCTGGCCTGGCGTTGTTTCCAAAGTTAGCGAGGGAATTACCAAAGCATCGACTTCATCCAGTATTTGAACTACTAATTGATTCAATTGAAGCACTGTCAACAAAGACCATTCCACTTTATCACCGACTTTTATTGTCCCGCCACACGCGATGTATTCAGATTCTGCGAGTTTGCAAAATTCCTCATCTGCTATGTTGGCATTGTGCACAGCAACATTTCGCAATTCGAAGAAAAAATTGATACAGGGTTTATAAGACGGGTGAAAACTATGCTCAAATATCTCTTCTATAAGTGACAATCCACGCCCGAGTTTTTTCCACATCAAATTTTTCACATTTCCGGGATTTACGTTCCCTGTATTATGTTGTCTTGAAAACGCATTAACCTTTTCTGGAAAAGTGTTTATTGTTGCCTTTATAATTTCTTGGAAATAGTTTTCGTAGCTACCTAATATTTTAACAGCTGTACCGAACGAGGAAAATTCACGCACGATGGGTTGGTATTGTCTGAATGCATCATCAGAAAGCGAAAACGTGACTGTAAATCCTGAAAATTCAAACCTGTACCAGTCATCAACAACATCTGGCGCTTTCGTTCTCATAAGGGTTTGCAGTTCCTTGGCGCGATCTATCCAGAAATGGGTAAAACTGTTGGCATACATTACTGCCTTTATTTTATTTAGACACGCCCAGTAAATAGAGCTTCTCTGAACGATTTCCAGTTTACCGTTTAAAAATCCCTCTTTATTTATCTCTGACATGGAACCTATCTCGCTTCTTGGAATTCCTTTTAGAAGTTCTTAAATCACTGCTTTTTCCTTTATCGTTATTTCGTTCGTCCTTAATCTTTTCTAGTGACTCTGAAGCGGGTTCGTCGTTGGGGTCCTGGGGGACGAGTTCGCCACGGAAGGCTTTGGCGAGGATGGATTGAGCGAGTTTATCGACGTGTGTTTTGGCTTTTTTATATCGATCTTCGATCTGGTCAGCGATTTTAAACAGGGCTTCTACACGGCGGACGATTTCATGTTGTTCTTCGATTTTAGGAATTGGCAAGACAAGATTTGCAATCTGAGGTTGACTTATTGTCGCCATTCCGACTGTCTGTTTAGCTATATCTTCAAAAACATCCCGCACAATTCTTGTCATAAAACAGTAATTCACGTAGCGAGAAATGATCATTTCTTTCTCAGTGCGTAGTCTTATGTTTTTACTTTCAAATATAACTGGCTCATTTATCTGATCAATAATGGCGGCTTTACCAACCAATTCCCTACTATTAACTCTGTTCACCAGAATGTCGCCCGCTTTTAATGCATACTGTGAGATTTCCTCAGATGTGAGATTCATTCTTTTTAAATTCTTCCACACAATTTGACCGTTTTGAATGTTATACATTCTCAGGCATATCGTTCCTTCGGTAGCGTAGAATTTTTCCGGCTTGTAAATTCCGTTTCTCATAGACTCTATAAAATTAGAGAGCTTTACGTTATTCCATGATGAAGGATGGCCATTATGCCCATTATGATTTTCATTTTTCCAATCTGCCGTTAAGCGGCCGGAGCAGGCGGCGGCGAGGACGGACTGGCGGAAGCGTTTAAGGATAGCGGGGATTTTATTCAGTCGTTCCTGGCAGGCTTCGACCTTGGCAAGAAGTAGTTCGAGTTTGGCAACGATGCGGCGTTGTTCATTAAGAGATGGTACTGGCACGTCAATCGCTTTCAAAAAACGATAGTGACGACTATAACCTTGTGATTCGATATTTAGAGATCTTAAATAATAATAAAAAAATCTCTGATTAAGAAACTCAAAAGGGTGTAGAATTTTAGTCCCATCTGCGCCAACCGCAAATTGAAAATCTATAAATTTTATTCTTCTCGTGTGGTCACCAAATATAATAGCGGGTAAAGGTCCAAAAAACAAATCAGCTTCGTTATCTATATAACCTGATATAAAATTTTCCCCTTGATCAATAACAGGGTATATTCCTTCTGGCTTAATGTCTTTCTTTTTCAGTTTTTTGAATTTAATATCTCGGTTGTCCAAACATTCTTCGAATGGTAAAGTAATCCACCGGTTAGAGAGATGTGGCATTATATTGTCTATTCTTATATCACCGGACTCCGGCACAGTGTATTACTCCTCATTCATCTCAATTAATTGCATAACATCCCTTAATTCGTCGACCACCGCTTCGAGTTCCGTAATGGCCTCAGCAGCGAGGTCCTGTGGTTCCGGGAGATCGTTGGCGTCTTCGATGGATTCGTCCTTGAGCCATGTGATATCAAGCTTGTAATTACGTTCCTTGATTTCGTTGATGTGGTATTTCCGGAAGCGTCCATTTTCGCCAAGGTCCTTTCTGCGGCTTTTGCCGTTTGGATCGCTTCCGTAACATTTCTCGAATTCCGCGAAGTGCTGCGGCGTCAGCGGCCTTTCTTTCTTCGTGATCCCTGGGACATTGGAGCGGGCATCGAAGATCCAGACAGTTTCCGTAGGAATGCCTTTCTGGAAGAAAATAACATTCGCTTTCACGCCTGGGCTGTAAGGTGTGAAAGTGCCACGGGGAAGGCGAAGGATCGTGTGCAGGTTGCAGTCTTGCATGAGTATTTCGAATACCTCACCCGCCTTGTCTTCAAAGAGACAATTATCCGGCAGCACGATGGCGGCTCGGCCTCCGTCCTTGAGGATATTCATGACATGCTGGACAAAGTTGAGCTGCTTGTTGCTCGTTTCAATGGTAAAATCGTCACGATCCGGCGCCTGATTCGCACCCTTTGAACCGAATGGCGGATTTGTGAGGATGCAGTTGCGTAATTTTCCCCGATATGGTTCATAGATGGAATCGCCCAGGTAGATAGATGTTTCCAGTCCATGAAGGAAGAGATTCATCAGGGCGAGGCGACGCGGGCGCGGGACTAGTTCCTGCCCATAATAGGTTTTGGTTTTGATTCTTTTGATGATCCCGCGGTCGATGGATTCCTTGGTAATATCCATCAGCCACTCGTAGGCACACATCAGGAAACCGCCGGTTCCGCAGGCGGGATCGCAAACGGTGAAGTCGTTGCTTACGCGAGGGTCGGGTTTCATGACTCTTACAATAGTCTGAATGAGAACACGCGGCGTGAAGTACTGGCCAGCCCCTTTCTTACCCTCACTGGCGGCCTTTTCCAGGAGCCCTTCGAAGGCCGCACCCTTTACGTCGATATCCAGAGCTGCCCATTCTTCTTCGTCTATCATGGTGATAAGCCGCTTGAGATTGACGGGGTTATTGAACCGCGGTACGGACTGGGTAAAGATATCGCCTAAGAGTCCCTTTTCTTCCCTTAATTTCCGGAGTATATCGGCATAGAGATCGAGCAGCGCTGGTCCCGATTCCTTCTTGATCGCTTCCCATGTACAGCCATTCGGAATGGTAATGCCTTTCTCATCGGCCATCTTGAGAAAGAGAAGATAGGTCAACTGCTCGATATAATCACCGTAGTCAATCCCGTCATGGCGCAGTGTGTGGCAGAATCCCCAGAGTTTGTTGACGATGTCGGTCATAAAGTTAGATTACCCTCTCGCTCAATCCTTCCCACAAGGGGAGGGAAGAAATCTGGATTCCCGCTTCCGCGGGAATGACTAATATGGGTTAAGCGGCGATGGCGTAATTGATTTCAGCTATCAGTGTTTCCAGTTTGTTATCGAACACCTTATTTGCTATCGCTTTCCCTCCGTGGCGTTCGAAGACAGGGATATAATCGAAGTCTGCCAGGTCTATGGTGAGGTTTTCAATCAGATGCTCCCGGATATACCCCAGCCATTTCATCTGTTCTTCGGTAAACGTTTTGTCTGCAGTTACCTTTTTCAGCGCCCGGTCAACCCGTTCCTCCGCAGAATAGATTGGTTCTTCTGCACGGGCTGCATGTTTGACCATGGAGATGATATCGGCCAGTGCTTTGTGGTAAACAAGCCGATGAGCCTTCCGGAGTTCAAATTCGGGAAACTTGTTTTGCGCCAGCTTCTCGCGAAGCTCTTTGAGCGCTTCGGTTTTCCAGTTTTTCGGCCTTTCCAGCACGACCCTGATGGCCTCGATCTGTTCAGGGTTTTCTCTCACAAACCGGGCGAAGGAGTGCAGATAGTCTTCCGGTTTTTGATAGTCGCTTCCAAAAGGGATCATTACCTCCGACGAGACATCATCTTCGATTTCATATCCCACTAAAAAATGTCTCTTTGCCCTTTCGTAATTCAGGAGCATCTCCTGAAAATCATTATCCCGCAGGAGCTTCATCGTATTGGTAAAATCGTTTCTGATATTTTCGGGAAGCTTTTCCGCGAATTTTCCCACATTGCCGTCCGGAATGTAGCGGGCAAATGTCTCACGGGCTTTGTCGCTCATTGCGCGATCGATGCGGCGCAGGCGTTTCACCAGTACCTTGACGAAATAATTTCTGTCTATGTTCTGGTAGATGTTTTCAATGACCTGTGCAATCGGTATCGTTTCCTTTTCAGGAAGCTGCACTTCAAAGTCTGTCGTGTTTTTAAAATACTCAATCAATGTGCCGTCGAAACAGTCGAATATGGTGAAGTGTGATTTATTAATCACATCGCACTTACGCGTGCCCCTTCCCAGCATCTGTACCCAGAGGATGCGGGATTTCACGGGACGCATGAAGACGATAAACTCGAGGCTCGGAATATCCACCCCCGTCGAAAGCATGTCAACTGTCACTACAATTTTCGGGTTAGGCCGGTTTCTGAACTCCCGTATTTTTTGCAGAGGACGGTCCACAGACGGGCTTCCCGTTATCTTCTGCACAAAGTCATCTCCCTGTCCGAATTCTTCACGACAGATCTTTACGATCTGATCGGCATGGGATGTATGTGGCAGGTCGTTGACTGCAAAGATCAGTGTTTTGGGAAAGCGTCCTGTATCTTCTTCGTGTTTGTAGGCATACTTAGCGATTTCCTTGATTATCTTTCGGTTGCTGTCAGGCGATGTAATCTTGACCTCTATTTCTTCGGTTGGAAATTCCCTTTCGTCTTCCAGTTGATCATAGGTTTCGATACCTGTTGTCGTATCGATTACACCGACGTGTTCCCCTTCTTTGAGAAAAGCGCCTTTCATACGTACATCGGATTTTATCTTTACCGCCTCATAGTCGACAAGCCAGCCGTCAAGGATGGCCTCTTCCGTTGTATAACGGTAGATCACCTCTTTAAAGAGAGATAGCGTGTGAAGCGCCGGTGTCGCCGTGAGGCCGATTTTTATTGCGTCAAAATGATTGAGTACCTGCCGCCAGATGGCCGTTTCTGATGCTGTGTATCCGCGATGACATTCATCGGCGATGATCACGTCGAATGCATGTATCGGAATATCAATTTTTTCTGCATCATCTTCATAATCGGGATCGCTTCGGTTCTGCGAAAAAGCATATTCCGGACCGAAGAGGTTGATAGTCATCCTCTGGATGGTAGAGATATACACAAAGGTATGGGTCATCTGCGGCGATCTGAGATATGAATCGGGCAATACTTTGGGATCAAACGGTTTATCGTCTTCAAGATCATCACGTCGGAACCGCTGGCTGTATACCTCATATTCCTGATTGAATTTGTTTTTTTGCGGTGTCACAAAGGTGGCGAATTCCCGGACCGCCTGTGCGGCGAGGGCGCGACGATCAACGAGAAAGAGAATTCTTCTCGCTGCTTTTGATGTGAGGAGGCGGTAAATCTGCGATACGGTCAGGAAGGTTTTTCCTGTACCCGTTGCCATGGCGATGAGCATGGATCGTTTGCCTTTCGCAATGGCCTCTTCAATAGCAGAGATGGCTTCTTCCTGATACGGCCGTATTCCCTCGATATCGACGGGGTTGTTTGCAAGCCATGCAAGTCCATTTGCTCTGTCGTTTTCAAAAAATTCTTCAAGGGCGTCTGCGGTGTGAAAATTTGCTATTTGACGCGAAATATTTTTCTCGTTTCGGATATCGATGAACCAGATGACTTCACCATTTGTCGCGTAGAGGAAGGGAACCCTGTAGCCATGCCAGTTTCCCGGCCCGCCAAAGGCCCCTTTTGAATAGCGCTTTGCCTGCTCCAGAACATTCTGCGGGCTTACGGTTACTTTTTTGGCTTCGATGATTCCCAGGAGCTTGCCTTTTACGAAAAGGGCATAGTCGGCAGGGCCATTGGCGGTAGGGTATTCCTCTACGGCGTGATGATCAAGCGTCGATGTATCGAGGTGCTCTCGGTGTTTTATGATCTTCCAGACGGGCTTGAGGGCATTTAGTTTCTTATTGATTCTATCTCGGCGTGTTTGCCATTCGAGTTCTTCAGTCATCGTCAGGTTCCCTGTAAAGTGACTGTCATTCTGTTTGGAATCAGCGCTAAGATCGTGTCGAGAGGAGAGGGGTTTGACGATGTATATACGACGGTGAGGCAGAAATTGCAAGGGAAACAGGATAATGCCTGTTTGCTATCTGGAGTGTCGGGATACTGGTGATTCTTTTGTGGCGCCTGCTTGAGAGCAAGACTGAGTCTGGACTTCCGCTGGAACCTGCCATCGAATGTCCTTATCGGGGGCGGGAATGCCATTTGTGGTTAGGCTTTCCATGCCCTTCTCAGGCGCAGGGAGTTGCTCACTACAGATACGGAACTGAGCGCCATGGCGGCCGCGGCGAACTGCGGGTTGAGGAGGATACCGAAAAACGGATACAATGCACCTGCGGCAATGGGAATGCCGAGGATGTTATAGATAAAGGCCCAGAAGAGGTTCTGCCTGATCACCTTTACTGTCTCCAGAGAAAGCCTGATGGCCATAGGTACGGAGCGCAGGTCATCCTTAATAAGGGTTATATCGCTCGCTTCAATTGCCACGTCCGTGCCGGCGCCGATGGCAATCCCTATGTCCGCCGCTGCCAAGGCGGGTGCATCGTTAATACCGTCGCCCACCATGGCAACAACCTCGCCCTGTTCTTGCAGTCTTTTTATTTCCGCCGCCTTGTCTCCCGGCAAAACATCCGCCATGATATGATCTATGCCGAGGGCGCCGCCGATAGCTCTCCCGGTATTCATATTGTCTCCCGTGATGAGGGCGACTTTCAAGCCCATGCCCTTCAGGGTTGTAACAGTTTCTTTTGCCGATTCCCTGGGTACGTCGGCAAGGCCGATAAGACCGATCGCCTGATTCCCCTCGGCGATGAATACGCATGTTTTCCCTTCAGAGGCGAGCGTCCCTGCTTTTTCCGCGAGGCCGTCGAGCCTGATCTCCTTCATTTCCATGAGCCTCCGGTTTCCCAGAAGGCAATACCGGCCTCTCATAAACGCCCCGGCTCCGAGACCCGCAAATGCCTCAAATTTTTCCACGGGAATAGCGGCAATGCCGGCACGGTGTCCCCTCTCTACGATGGCCGCGGCAATGGGATGTTCCGAGACAGCCTCGATGGACATGGCAATCTCAAGGACACTGTTCTCTTCATAGCCAGGCGCGGTCAGTATATCCGTTACCTCCGGCTCTCCTTTGGTCAGTGTACCGGTCTTATCAAAGACTACAGTCGTGAGCTTGTAGGCATTTTCCAGACTTTCCCCTCCTTTGATCAGAATGCCGTGTTCGGCGCCGAGGCCGGTTCCCACCATGATTGCCGTCGGCGTCGCGAGGCCCAGGGCGCAGGGGCAGGCAATCACGAGGACGGATGCAAAATTTAATAAGGCCCGGCTGAATATGGGATCGGGGACGAAGAAGTACCAGACGATGAAGGTAATTATGCCTATGGCAAATACGACAGGCACAAAGATGGAAGCGACCTTGTCTGCCAGTCTCTGGATGGGGGCCTTGGAACCTTGCGCCTCTTCGACGAGGCGAATGATCTGGGCCAGGGCAGTCTCGGACCCCACCTTTGTTGCCCTGAAGGTGAAGCTCCCGCTCTTGTTCAGCGTGGCGCCAAACACGTGCTGTCCGGCCTCTTTGACGACAGGCATACTTTCACCGGTAAGCATGGATTCGTCGACGGAAGAGCCGCCGGAAACGACGACGCCGTCCGTGGGGACTTTTTCTCCTGGCCGGACGATTATCAGATCGCCTTTCGCGACTTCTTCAATGGGAATGTCCTCTTCTTTATCGCCCCTGATTACACGAGCGGTCTTCGGCCTGAGCCCCATCAGTTTCTTGATGGCCGCGGACGTTCTGCCTTTCGCTCCTGCTTCGAGGAGGCGGCCGAGGATTATCAGAGTGACGATCATGGCGGCGCCGTCATAATAGACGTGGGGGGCTATGTCGGCGCTCGAAAAAATCCGGGGAAAAAAAGTGGCCAGAACGGAGTATAAATATGCTGAAAGCGCCCCCACCGCCACGAGCGTGTTCATATCCGTCGTTTTCTGTCGGGCTGCCTTTAGGGCGCCGATATAAAACCTGCTCCCTACCCAGAAGACGACAGGAGTCGTAAGGAAAAACAGGATAACCAGTACCGTCTGTCTCGGTACGGTTGCCAAAAAGGGAAACCAGTGCTGCATGGAGCCAAGGAAGATGATAACGCTGAGAACGGCGCCAACAGCAAATTTGATCTTGAGTTCCTTGACTTCTCTTGCCCTGGCGGCGGTAATAGGATCTTCACTGGTGTCATCGAGGATGCCGAGAAAATCGTAGCCCTGGTCGGAGATTATATCCCTGACCGCCTCAATTCCTTTCCACGTTTCGCCATGCTCGATTGTCGTCCTGGCTGTGGCGAGATTCACTGCCGCGTCTGTCACACCGTCAACCGCTTTCAGCGCCTCCTCCACACGGCGCACGCAGGCGGCGCAGGTCATGCCTCCGACAGATATCGTGGTCTTCATGGCTGTCTTATCAGGCAATGTCATATCCTGCCTTGCGGATGCGTTCCTTTACGATTTCCATATCCACCGGCTTGACTTCATCGAATGTTGCCTCCGCCTTTTGCAGGTCCACTTTAACGTTACTGATCCCATCGATCTCTTTTAAGGCCTTGGTCGCGGCCATGACACAGTGATTGCATGACATGCCTTTGATCTTGATGGTTTGCATAATGTCCACCTCTTTTAATTTTCATTCGTATAGTAAAATGTACAGCTTATTGTCACGTAAATCAAAACCTTTTTTATGGCATATGATAATGAAGCGGAATCCAAGATTCGCTTCAAGGCATGGAGAAAGTATATGGCAAATTATTCGGTAATGGCAACAGAGCACGTTCCTGTCCTTACGGACTTGCCGAACATATAAATTCTTGACAATGAATAAACGAGAGGCTATTTTTCACTTAATGACGCAATTTTCATAGCGTCATTCTTAAGTTCTATTTCTGTCGAACCGATATGAAAGGTGGATTATGAAGAAGGACTATCCTTACGGCAGCGGAACAGTGAAATGGGTCTCTACAGATTGGCTCAGTGAAAATCTGAAAAAGCAGGAGATGGCTATACTGGATGTGCAGCCGAATATTCACGACTATATAGAGCAGCATATTCCCGGGGCCATTTATCTGAACGAGGGTTTGCTTCGCACGTATATTGATGGGATGCTTGGCAGATATGTTACTCCGGATATAATCCAGCCTATCCTTCGTTATGCGGGGCTGAAATTGGGTATTCCTGTGGTAGTCTATACGGGAACCGGCGCCGCCAAGGGATGGGGAGACGGCCTCGAACAGACGATGATGGCATACAGCCTGGCACGTTTCGGACACGATTGCATCTATGTCCTTGACGGAGGCCTGGATAAGTGGAAAGGAGAGGGGAAGCCCCTGACGAAAGAATTTCCAAAAACAGTTACGTCCGACTTCACCGTCCGCGTCCAATCAGATTTCTGCATCCAATACGAAGAATTCAAGGCGGCAAAGGATCGCGAAGATGTCATGGTTCTGGATGCGCGTCCGCCTGAAGTGTACGAAGGCCAGTCATACTGGGTCAAGCCCGGCCACATTCCCGGCGCTGTCAATGTACCCTGGGCATCTCTCATGACTGACAAAAATAAAAGTTTGCTCAAGCCTGATGGGGGAATATCAGCGATTCTTACTGCGAACAAAGTGACTCCTGAGAAAACCATCATCTGCACGTGCGGTACAGGCCGTGAAGCGACTAATGAATTCATTTTATTCAAGTGGTACTTCAATTATCCCAGCGTCAAGATATATGAAGGGTCATTCACGGAATGGACCGCATATCCTGAAAATCCTACGGTAACGGGCAAGAATCCGCGGTAGGTATTTTATATCATTTTTGTTCTTTACCTGACAGGAATAGGATTCCGTGAATTCTGGATGTAAGGAGCGATGCAGGGATGGACTGATCTGAGGATATAAAAGAAGCAGATAATAAAATCCGGAGAGTCATATATAATGATTGTTAGATTCTATGGTGCAAGAGGTTCCATACCGGTTTCGGGAAAGGAATATCTGAAATACGGCGGCAATACCACCTGTCTCGAAATAAGAACGAAAGATGATGAAATAATCATCATTGACGCCGGTTCGGGTATTAGAACGCTCGGTAACAGGCTCATCACCGAAAATCGCTTCCGGTATACGATGATCTTTACCCATGCCCATTGGGACCATATCATGGCATTCCCTTATTTCCAGCCCATATATTTCGCAAAGACGCAGATTACCATGTACGGATGCCCGTTTGCGCAGGCATCCGTAAAAGAGATGATTTCGAGAATCATGGCGCCTCCCAATTTCCCCGTCAATTTTGAAGACATAAGAGCCGATATCATCTACCATGACGCCTGCGAGGAGCCGTTTACCATAAAATCAATGTCTATTACCCCTATCCCACTCAGCCATCCCAATCAAGGCGTGGGGTATAGATTTACGGAAGATGGTAAGAGTTTCGTTTTCCTCACGGACAATGAATTGACTTTTAAACATCCCGGTGGAGTCGATTTCCAGGCTTATCGCGATTTTTCCGCCGGCGCAGACCTTCTTGTGCATGATGCCGAATTCACCGAGGAGGAGTATAAGAAGACGAAAACCTGGGGACATTCTGTTTATCGGGATGCTTTAAGGTTAGCCCTGGAAGCGCGGGTCAGGAAATTCGGATTGTTCCACCACAACCAGGAAAGGACCGATGAGGGCATAGACGAGATAGTAGCGGATTGCCGGAAAATCGTGGCGAATAATAATGCAGACTTGGAGTGCTTTGCCGTGCATCAGGGGATGGAGATCGAACTGTAGGCGAGAGTTCATTGAATCGCGGATAAATCCTTTTCAATAATTTCTGATCTTTCAGTGTAGTTTCTCTTCAGTGTGAATATGTTAGGGGCAATTGCAGGTGATATTATCGGTTCCGTGTACGAGACCCATCCCATAAAGTATACGGACTTCCCGCTGTTTGGCCGATCTTCTCGATTTACGGATGATACCGTTCTTACAGTAGCAGCAGCCTATTCAATTTTAGAAAAAGTCGATTACGCAACAGCCTTTAAGACCTTCGGGCGAAGGTACCCCGGCGCAGGTTATGGGTCATCGTTCTATCAATGGATATTTTCTCCGGACGGCAGGCCATACAACAGCTGGGGCAATGGTTCTGCCATGAGAGTGAGCCCCATAGGTTTTGCCTTCGATTCCATTGAAGCGGTCCTGGAAGAAGCGGAAAGAAGCGCCTCTGTCACTCACAATCACCCCGAAGGAATAAAAGGAGCTCAGGCAACGGCGCTGGCGGTCTTTCTCGCCCGGAAGGGAGAAAATAAGGATTCTATAAAAAGCAAGATAGAGAAACGCTTCAACTACAACCTCAGTCGCACCCTCGACGATATAAGACCCGAATACCGTTTTGATGTGTCGTCTCAGGGTTCCGTACCGGAGTCCATAATAGCCTTCCTGGAGTCCAAAGATTTCGAAGACGCCGTAAGAAAAGCCGTATCTCTCGGCGGTGACAGTGACACGATGGCATGTATAGCAGGAGGCATTGCCCATGCATTTTACAGTGAGATACCGGAGAATATTGTTGTGAACGTCCGAGAGAGATTGCCTGATGAGTTCCTGGATATCATTGACAGGTTTGTGGATATCTACGGCTTATAGAAAATCAAGGGCATCATTCGCTACAGCAATTGGAGACCGTTGCATAACTCCTCTATTCGTCATTCCGGGCTTGACCCGGAATCTAGGAAATACTTGATAATACTGGATTCCGGCGCCTGTCCCGGACATCGATCCGGGGTTTGCCGGAATGACAACATTGCTGGTTTTATACAGTTATGCAAAGGTCTCAATTGGATGTTGAAAGGAGGGGATTTTACGTCATGCCGACGCAGGTGAGAATAACTATGGGCAATGTAACGTTAAGGGCCGAGCTCTTCGATACAGCATGCGCAAAAGCGATAGTCGAGAGACTTCCCATCAAGGCAATGCCTGACGAATGGGGCGATGAATATTACTTTGAGATACCCGTAACGGCGTCTCTCGATGAAACGGCAACAACAAAGGTGAAAGTTGGCGATATCGGCTACTGGCCGCCGGGAAGAGCAATGGCCATATTCTTCGGACGGACACCGATGAGCACCGGGTCTGACCCCGTTCCTGCAAGCGCGGTCAATCTCGTCGGAAAAATCATCGATGACGCAACCCTTCTTAAGAAGGCCAAAGGGGCCGCCGAATTCAAGTTATCCCTTATGTCCTCTTACAGAGTTTTCAAAGACTGAGAGATGGAGTGAAATTATGAAACAGTTCACTGTGCGAACCAATGCCAGGTCCGAGATGATCGATATTACCGACCGCATCAGAATCCTTCTCAAAGAAAGCAGGATCAAAAGCGGCGTCTGTCATGTCTTTGTTCCGCATACCACGGCAGCCGTTACAATAAACGAAAATGCCGATCCCGATGTGCCGCTGGACATACTAATGGAGCTGGAGAAAATTGTTCCTTTTAGTGATCACTACCGGCACGTAGAGGGAAACTCCGCGGCCCACATCAAGGCCTCTATGCTGGGAGCTTCAGAAACGGTATTTATAGAAAACGGCGAGCTGGTCCTGGGTACGTGGCAGTCTATTTTCTTCTGTGAATTTGACGGTCCGCGGACGCGGAAGGTCATTGTTTTAATTCAATGAGGCTTGGCTTTTTTCAGGCTATAATTTTTCAAACATGGACTGGAGTTCCTTAATCAAAGCGATCTCCATGTCGATGAATCGTTCGTCGGTGAGTATGAATTCGACTTCGTAATAAGTCTGGTATTCCACGGCGCTGGTGGCATGCTCGACGATCCGGGTAATGGTAATGTCCTTGATTCCTTCGTATTCTTTAGTACGGGATATTTCCGTCTTGCGGAGGATGAGAAGCATGGCCTTCTTGGCATCTTCGACGGTCTTAAGAACAATATCAATCCCCTCCAGTTTTTTGATGGCCTTGGTGATCTTTTCATCCCTTACCCTGATTTTCATAATCCCCCCGCATCCGGTGATTGCTTTTCTCGTTGCGCACTTTCGCTAATTTCAGCAGGAGTCTATTAAATTTGAAGCAGGACGTCAACAAAATTGACGCGGGCCGACGCCGACTCATAAAGGCAAACGAATGCTGCACGACCTCGCCGGTCCGGAAAACACCAACTCAATCAACAGTCCCCGTATAGGCGGGTTACGACGAGTGAGCTGATTGATTACGGCTTTTTTTCCGCCTGTCGAGGATTTCGGCAAGAATAGGAAGGAGAACTAATCCAAAGGGCAAGACTATTATTATCAAGACCGGGACACGGAGGAACAAGCGCTTCACATATGACTTAAGATCACGAGTTTCTTCCTTTGTCCAAACGATTCCGGTATTTCTATGTTTCATCAAAAGCCGCATGAAACCCCGAATATGCTCGCCTTCCTCAAGTATCATATCCCTATTTTTTGCAAGGAGCTTCTTGAAAAATAATTTTATCATGGATGATAAATTCTATGTGGGAAGTACTTATGCGAACGTCAATGCAATACTTTTCGCAGGAACTGACCGGTAAACGATTCCTCCGCACAGGCAACTTCTTCGGGGGTGCCGGACGAGACGATTCGCCCTCCGCCGGGTCCACCCTCGGGCCCGAGATCAATAATATGGTCGGCACACTTAATGACATCAAGATTATGTTCTATAACCAAAACTGTATTGCCCATATCTACCAGTCTCACGAGGACATCGAGAAGATTCTGAATATCTGCGGAATGAAGGCCGATAGTCGGCTCGTCAAGGATATAGAGGGTGCTTCTGTTCATGCGCTTCCCCAGCTCCCTCGATAATTTGATGCGCTGGGCTTCTCCTCCGGAGAGTGTTGTCGCCGACTGACCCAATCTGATGTAACTAAGACCGACATCGAAAAGAAGTTGAAGTTTGGATCGTACGGCCGGAATATTATCGAAAAATGGCAGTGCCTGATTTACGGACATGTCGAGGACATCGGCAATGTTCTTGTCTTTGTATTTGATTTCAAGGGTGTCGAGATTGAATCTTTTTCCGCGACAGACATCGCACGTCACGTAGACATCAGGGAGAAAATGCATTTCGATCTTGATAAGGCCGTTTCCCTCGCAGGCCTCACATCGACCTCCCTTGACATTGAAACTGAAACGGCCGGGCTTATAGCCTCTGATCCTGGATTCGGGAAGGCCTGTGAAGAGATCCCGGATATGTGAAAAGATTCCTGTATACGTCACGGGATTGGAACGGGGGGTGCGTCCTATAGGCTGCTGGTTCATGATGATGACCCTTTCAATTCCCCCGAGGTCAACGATCTTTCTGATCTTTCCCATGCCGCCTTGATAATTATCGAGTCTCCTGGCCATGGCTTTGTATAATGTTTCAATGACCATGGTGCTTTTCCCGGAACCGGAAACGCCTGTTACGGCTGTAAAAAGTCCCACGGGAATCCTGATGTCTATGTTTTTAAGGTTATGCTCACGGGCCCCCTCCAGAACAATAAACCTGGCGGGCAGTGCTCTCCTCTTTCCGGGAACAGGGATGACAATTTTTCCCGAGAGATACAACCCTGTCAAGGATTTATCGCATTCGCAGATCTCCTCCGGTGTACCATGGAAGACGACTTCGCCGCCGTCGAATCCGGCGCCGGGCCCCATGTCGAGAATGTAATCAGAAGACATCATCATGGCCGGGTCATGCTCCACAACCAAAACCGTATTACCCATGTCTCTCAGTCGTTTGAGAGTGGAGATGAGTCTCGCATTATCCCTCTGGTGGAGACCTATCGTCGGTTCATCAAGAACATAAAGAACGCCAACGAGTCCCGAGCCTATCTGTGTCGCCAGCCGGATACGCTGGCCCTCGCCGCCGGAAAGACTGCCGGACGAACGTTCCAGGCTAAGGTAATCCATGCCCACATCGGCGAGAAATTTCAGCCTCTCTTTAATTTCTTTAAGAATTCTTTCGGAGATGAGGGCTTCCTGGCTTGA
>CAITLA010000298.1 GCA_903893135.1 uncultured Syntrophaceae bacterium
TCTTTGCGGCCGGGTGATGACGCCGCCACCTGCAACAACGGCGCTGGGCGCCATGCTGCACTATATAATTCATGCAGATCAAAAAAATTTTCAGCCCATGAATATCAATTTCGGCATATTCCCGCCCCTGGGAGAGAAAGTGCCCAAAAAAGAGAGGGGGCAGCATTATGCGAAGCGCTCCCTCAAGGCTCTGAGAGATTGGAAAAAAGGGGAGGAGTCCGATTCTAATTTATCTTGAACAACGTCGGGCAAGTAGTACACCTACGATTCAATAATTCTGAAAAGCATTAACAGCGATAATTACGGATTGAAAATGTGCAACTAAGTAATATTCATCAAAACGGAATGCGTTGCCATTTGATGGTTCCTTCCTGCTCCGCGACCATTGAAGTAAAAGTACCAGTCATAGTGCCGACCTCATTACAGGTAAGTTCATAAAAATGTGTTGACGTACGGCCATGTCCGTCTTCAACTACATGCAGGTAAACCTTATCTTTTCCGAAGTAGTTCTTTTCAATGTAACCGCAAATGGTGCCACGTGTTCGATCTGCTCCAATATAGGACCGCTCGCCAGTCGAGGAGTTCTCATAAATCTTTTCAATCGTACCTTCAACGCTGTTGCCTTCGCGCCAAAGCATCGCAATGTACCGCAATATCATTCCCATATAAGGCTTATATACTGTATTCCTTGTCATTTGTTCAAAATACCATCGGCCCGTGATGTTTGTGAGTGGGAACCATTTTTCTTTGGCCAAGAAGAATAAAAATGTTAGCGCCACCCCACCTAACACAGTTGCAGATAAGTCTGACCAAAAGCTTCCAAATTCCATCACGACCCCACTTAGAGTACTAGATACTCCCGAAATGTTGTTACGTAGATTATGGCCATAAATTTAACGCGCTTTTGAAATTTATACGTAATTGATTAATACAGGATTTCCAGCTCGAATAAACCCTTATAGATGCGTCAGAAATACGAGGTGCCATTCTAGTAGCGCCTAACCTTTTTTTAAGTACATATATTGTATCATAGCATTTCTTTACTGTAGAATAATTATCATGATAAGGTATCATTATCGTGTTGATAAAACCTTTAGGTATTTGTTTATCTAACAGCTCTATATTAGATAACCAAATCACCGTTTGCCTTTCATTGTTAGGACGAATCTTTTTAGCTTCTAAATCTCTTACCCAATTTTGAAAATCTTTGACAATAGATACATATAAACTATTTGCAACAATTGTGAAATCGAGATCTGAATTTGCATTGAATGGTTTTCCCCATTTGCCTTTTGAAAGAGAATAGCCGATACGTGCACTGCCTACAAGTGACACCTCTTTTGTTTCCACCTTTATTCGTCTTGCAATGAATTCACGAGCTTCTTCATATAATAAAGGATAATCTTTGAATGCGTAGGGTATTCCTTCAGTAATCCATAATCTTATAATTCCTAATCGTTCAGCATTACTCGTATTTATAAATATGTTCTTAAGCTCAGTTGGATCAGGGTATTGTGCGCGAAAGTCTTTACAATGTGTGGAAAGCTGAAATGGGTTTACTAATGAATTCATATCAATCCCACTTATAGATTTTATTTCTAATCATTTTCAGAAAGTTCATAATACCAAGCAAAAGATTCCCTTCCTTTGAATGATCAGCAATAGGATTCCCTTGTCTTAAGAAACCAAAAAGAAGTTTACCAAAGCCGACAACAGCGTAACGTTCTCTATTATGATTAGTGGTGCCCGTTTTAATAAACGTGTTTTGAATATTCTCTTCAAATTTTTGCATTGCTGCTTGAGTAAGGATCTCGATGCATTCATTCTTTATAGGATTGCGTGGGTCTTGAATAAGTTGATTGTGATACGCATGGACTAACTCATATAACGTTATCCCACTTACTGTAGCACCAAGAATGCTTGCAGGGACAAAGTTGTTAACAGAATGGCTAAATACTCTCGCTAAATATGATTGCACCTTCTCAAATCCAATGCTTTGCGCGGCATTAACAAAAACGTTATTATTTGAAAGTATTAATGCCTCTTTCAATGAAAGAATATCCTGGGGTATCGCTTGTGATTCCCGAATGTCCCAACAAAGATCATCATTGCATTTTGTCGAAAATAATTGATCTTTGTGAATTCCATTTTCCCTTAAGCAATTGTAAATGAATGGCTTTAGTGTTGAGCCGACATTTGCTCTGTACGTAAAAGGATAATCAGTACCAAAGGAACTTCCAACAGCTGTGACTTGCCCTTTATGCATGCAAATTAGACTAGTCGGATAATGACAATCTGAGATGTATTTTGTTACTTCTTTTTGAACAGTATTGTTAATGGAGCTATAAATAGATAGATTATTTTTATTAATCGTTTTGGCTATAAATGGAATACAATCGTTCTTATATACTTGGAGATTAGATGGATTAAGTTCTATCTTCAATTTTTTCGTTCTTGCAAATTTTTTGGACGAGATCACTTTCCTTTCACGAAGTGAGTTGCTTATTAGATGAAATCGTTTTTCCAGTGTATCATGATTACTAAGATAATAATTTGGTCCCCTCAATAATGTTATTAATATAATTTGCTCTGAAGCGCTAAGCGCGATTGGTTCTTTCAGAAAATACTCTAAACTAGCGGCTCTTAGGCCATATATATTTTTACCCCAATACACATTGTTATAAAATAATTCGAGTATCTCATTTTTCGAATAATCGTTTTCCAATTTTAACGCAAAAAGAGTCTCTTTCAGTTTTCTTGCAAGGCATCTCCTGTTATCTCGAAGGATATTTCTTGCCACTTGTTGAGTAATTGTGCTGCCTCCTTGAATCAATTTCATGGCTCTCAAATTCTTGCAGATTGCTCTCGTAATGCCTTTGAAGTCGATACCTGAATGATAATAAAAGCGTCTATCTTCAATTGCTGTTAAATATGATTCAAAACTGTCCGGCGCAAAACGAAGATTGCATTTCGCAATTTTTTCGCCATTCGAAGACACAACGCCTATCGGTCTATTATGCGCGCTATAAACTACAAAGCCTCTATACATTCTCTACTTGTCTTCTCCTTAGATTTAATTTTAACAAAATCGACCTTTATCACTGACGGTTCATCAGTATAAGAGAACAAAACCCCGTTTTCTTTTTGAGAAAACGGGGTTCATTAATCAGTCCATAGCACCCTCGTATGTCTTTGAGATTGAATGGTCACTAGATCGTGTTCTTACCTTACAATCATGTTTTTACATATCATTATTCGTGGATGAAATCTACCATGAAAAGGAAAATGAGGAAGGTGTGACTTTCAGGCAGGAAAAAGTAGCGCACTATTTACCGGCGGGAAAGGCGGAGTGCCCGTTTGCATCGCTACGATTAAGCCTTGGCATTGAAGAAATACTGTCTGATCCGGGAGATATACGCTCTAGTTTCCCGGAGCAATTTTCCTGGATTTCGCTCGACATTTCCCATACCCCAGTTATAAGCGGCAAGGGCGCGGTCGACATTGCCGTTATATCGATCCAGTAACCCTCTCAAATAGCGTGTCCCTCCCATGATATTTTCGTAGGGGTCATAAGGATCCTTGACGCCGAGGTCTTTGGCGGTCTCCGGCATGAGCTGCATAAGCCCCATGGCTCCTTTGGGTGATGTGCTGTTCCGATTGAAATTGCTTTCCGCCTTTATGACTCCCCTTATCA
>CAITLA010000299.1 GCA_903893135.1 uncultured Syntrophaceae bacterium
TATATCGATAGCCATGGGCGTAATTTTGAAGATGTTGTCTTCAAACCCCATCAAGGTATGATAAGCCCAGACCCCAAGCCCGCCGTCCTTCGGAAGACAATAGCCTCCGATGCCGGGGCCGGGGAAAATTATGTTGGAATGCGTCGGACGGACCCTGATGGCTTCCAATACTTTGATCAAATCAACTCCGTTGCGCTCCGCAAAAAGACTCCATTCATGGAGATAAGCAAGCAGGGTGGCCCGATAAGAATTCTCGACGATCTTGCAGGTTTCGCTTTCGATGGGGCGGTCCAGAATCGTAAGAGGGTATTTTCCCACGTTAATAATATCAGAGAGGAAGGCTATGACGCGCTTCCGTGCCTCTTCATTGATGCCGCTCGCGACGCGCCAGAAATCGCGGATTGAAGAAACATACTGGCGTCCCGGCATAACCCTTTCAAAGGAATGGGCCAAGAGAGGCTCCCGGTCAGCCATGCCGCGTTTCTCAAAGGCCTTCTTTACTATTGGGTACGCTATATATTCGGTCGTTCCCGGTGGAACCGTTGTCTCAATCAGAATCATGCATTCCGGCTTAATTCTTTCGCCGATGATTCTTATACTGTCTTCGAAGGCGGTGATATCCGCCTCCCCCCTCCTCACGTTGCCCAGGGTTTCTTTGTTATAATCACACTGGACATCCACAACAACGCAGTCGGCAAGGGAAAGGACATCGTAGGTAAAAGTAGCAATGAGAGTCTTTTTCTCATTGACGCAGCGACTGATCAGGGGCGCGACCTCCGGATCTTCCGATTCGACAGGCGCAATGCCCCTGTTGATATAGGGGATCTTCCAGTAAGAACGCGTAGAGGGTCTCTGCATTCCGATGACAAACTTTTTTGGTTTCCCCGTAGTCCGGTCAACCGTATCGGCGACGACGCCCGCCATGACTGCGCCCACAAATCCCAGGCCCATCACTACAACGATTTCACGCCCCAGAGCCCGTTGTTCATGCACGATCTCTTGCAGACGCTCGAATTCCGAAACATAGTCAGCCTCCCCGGGAAGGGGAAATAATTCACCGTTTGGTGCCTGGGATGTTAGTTGCTCACTCAAGTTCACTATGAATTCCTTTCATCTTTTCAACATGTAAGTGAAATAACTTCAATGAAATCCGAAGACAAAGTTCTATAAGGATGCCGCAACTGTCGGATAAAATTGCTATTTTGTCAAGCGTATTTTATCAATTATGGAGATTAAAGGTATCATAAACAAATAAAGTTGGCATGTGTTTTGTAAGGAATATGGACATAACTTACAGTCCGGGGTTAACTATGGCTATTCCGATAAGAAATAACACAGAAACGGAACCTTCATATTCCAGGGAAATTCAAGCCTACAAAGCGCGGATACTGGATGAAACAGTCCGCAAAAACAACGCCTTTGAGGCTGTCCTGAAAGATGCCATGTCTGTGGCGCCCACCCTGGATAAGGAACAGGTTCAGACGCTATTATTTACGATGAGAATGCAGATGAACGAGAGATTATTTCGCGTAGTTTCAGGTGATAAGCATGATAGTGACTTGGTCAGACCATTTCAGGCCTTCATGAAGCCGAATATCACCGGGTATCTGCCGGAACCATCAGCGTCAAAAATACGGCATGAGCCGCAAAAAAATGACGACAGCAGCCTAAAAGACAATATTGATGACATAATCAGCAATGCTGCAGAGAGGTTCAGTGTTGACCCTGATTTGATAAGGGGAGTCATAAAGGCGGAAAGCAATTTCAATCGGAACAGCACATCACCCAAAGGAGCCATGGGGCTTATGCAACTCATGCCCGAAACAGCCAGAGACCTCGGCGTCAAGGATCCTTATGACTCTTATGAGAATATCATGGGAGGGACGCGCTATTTGAAAGGCCTGCTCGATCGATACGATGGCAATGTTGACCGTGCGCTTGCCGCATATAACTGGGGTATGGGAAATGTGGAGAGGAATCCGGGAAAATTACCCAGGGAAACCAGGACGTATATATCGCGGATCAAACAATACTACTTCGATGCAAAGGCTTAGTCTCAGCGATTCAGACGGTTGACGCGCCTTTCCCCCCGTCCTCTATGTCACGCCGTATCTCCCACCGCTATAGAAGATGAACTAAAATCTGAATCCTGTTTTTCTTTCCAAGCTCTCAGAGCTTTGAGGGAACGCTCCGCATAATACTGACCTCTGTCTTTTTTTTGTACTTTCTCTCCCAGGGGCGGGAATATGCCGAAATTGATATTCATGGGCTGAAAATTTTTTTGATCTGCATGAATTATATAGTGCAGCATGGCGCCCAGCGCCGTTGTTGCAGGTGGCGGCGTCATCACCCGGCCGCAAAGA
>CAITLA010000300.1 GCA_903893135.1 uncultured Syntrophaceae bacterium
AAAAGATATTCACCTTCTATCCTGATAAATATGCCTTTGACTTGGAAATTAGAATACACAACCTGTCAAAAGTAGCTCTTAGTGAAAGTGCGTTTCTTTCATGGAATCAGTATGTCGATCCCAAATCAGAATCAGACAGTTACGGGCACGATGGACCCATTTCTTTCATTGCCACTAGCATAGACCGTTACGAAGTAAAAAAAATCGAATCAGGAAAATTGCTCGGCCCTGATCTTGCCTGGGCGGGGTTTGAAAGCAAATATTTTATTGCCGCCATGGTGCCGCAAAACCCGACGCTGACCAGCCTTTCTCTTTCCGTGGATCCTCGAAACATGGTTTCTGTGAACCTGAAAAGCACTCCCACCATTATTCCCCCCGGACAGGTTGCGTCGTTTGGCTACTCGTTATACCTCGGACCTAAGGAGAATGACACCCTCAAAGCTCAGGGAGTCGGCCTCGAGAATGCTATAGATTTCGGCTCATGGATGAAGTGGCTCGCCATGCCCCTCTTGATCTCCATCAAATTTCTCAATAGCTATGTTCACAACTACGGCATCGCTATTATCATCCTGACCATCCTGATAAAGATTATCTTTTGGCCCCTGGGCAATAAGAGCTACAAATCCATGAAGGAGATGCAGAAACTGCAACCGAAGATAGCCGAACTTCGGGAGAAGTACAAAAACGACAAGACAAAACTGAGTCAGGAAACAATGGCCTTGTACAAGACGCACAAGGTAAACCCCCTGGGGGGCTGTCTTCCTATGGTCATTCAGATACCTGTCTTCTTTGGGCTCTACAAGGCTCTCATGTATTCTATTGAACTCCGCCACGCCCCTTTCTGCTGGTGGATACAGGATCTGTCTGCAAAGGACCCCTACTACATTACTCCAATTATCATGGGTGCGACCATGCTCATTCAGCAAAAAATGTCTCCTTCCATGGGAGATCCTATGCAGCAAAAAATCATGATGTTGATGCCCGTGGTTTTCACATTTCTGTTTGTAAGCTTTCCATCGGGTCTGGTTATTTACTGGCTCTTTCAAAACGTCCTTAGTATCGGGCAGCAATACTACATTAATAAGAGCAGATAGTGAGTTGAGGTAGTGACTATGAATTCTATAGAGATCGAAGGGAAGACAATAGACGCGGCCATTGAGAAGGCCTGCAGCGAATTCAACGTTCCGAGAGAAAAACTTAACATAGAGATCATTTCTGACGGCGCGACGGGATTCCTCGGCCTCGGTTCGAAAAAGGCAAAAATAAAAGCAAGCATCATGTCCATTGATATGGCCATAGATACGCCGGCTGCACAATCCAATAAAGGCGCTCAAAGAAAATCATATGTTATTTCAGCTTCCATAGAACCGGCGGGTCCCGAAGATTCCGCAGAGAGCCCCGCAATGAGGGCAAAACTAATCCTGGAAGGCATCTTGCAGAGAATGAACCTCGATTGCCCTTTAACCGTTGAAGAAACTGCTGACACGATTCTGCTGAATATTAAAGGCGATGGCAGTGGCTTACTAATAGGCAAGAGAGGGCAGAACCTGGATGCTATACAGTACATTGTGAACAAGTCCGTAAGCAAGAATACAAATAACCGCAAAATGATCGTTCTGGATACGGAATCTTACAGAAAAAAAAGGGAAGAGTCACTCATTGCCCTGGCAGAAAAGCTGGCAGAAAAAGTAAAAAAATCAAAGAAGGCGTTGACTGTCGGACACATGAACGCCCATGACCGCCGCGTCATCCATCTTGCCTTGCAAAATGACGAGTCATTGACTACAAAAAGCAGGGGCGAAGGGGAATTCAGAAAGATTGTTATCATACCGGCCAAGAAGGGTTAGGTTTGGCGGCGTACTATAACGCCCGGAGTGTAATTATATTTCCTAATCCCTTCCTTCGCGAGCTTAGGGCAAGCTACGCATCGCGCCTTTGTATATCTCACGCTTCAGGCGCGTTTTATTCTGAGCCTGTCAGAACACGCGCCTCGTAACTTTTGCTCTTATCATCACCTTCTTCTTCACCCAATATATAGCTTCTTGCGAGGTTATTAAACTTGGAAGACACGATAGCAGCCATAGCCACTCCTCCCGGTACGGGATCGATCGGCATAATACGGGTCAGTGGCCCCAGATCCAGAGATATTGCCTCCCTCATTTTTAGACCATCAAACAAGACTGACGGCTTCAACAGCCATCGACT
This sequence comes from uncultured Syntrophaceae bacterium, assembly GCA_903893135.1. GTDB lineage: Bacteria > Desulfobacterota > Syntrophia > Syntrophales > UBA2185 > Fen-1135. The sequence goes on from CAITLA010000300.1 coordinate 2,206, forward strand.
CTATCACGGAGACATCATTTCACCTGACACGGGCAGAGTCATCGACGAAGTTCTCATTTCCTTCATGATGAAACCTCACTCTTATACAGGAGAGGACATACTGGAGATTAACTGCCACGGCAGCGCTTTTATTCTTCAGTCCGTGCTTTCTCTTGTGATCAAAGCAGGTGCACGTCTTGCAGAACCTGGGGAATTCACGAAACGCGCCTTTCTCAACAATCGAATCGATCTTTCTCAGGCGGAGGCAGTTGCGGAAACGATCATGGCACAAACTGACCGGGCACTTGATCTGGCTGTTTCCCATCTCAAAGGCGACTTGGCTGGCAAAATTGAAACTGTACGTATTGCGATTATTGATATCCTCGCCATCCTCGAGACATCCATCGATTTCTCGGACGAAGATGTGGAGGTCGGTAATCCTCCAAGTGCCGCCAGAGACATCGAGGCCATCATAGGCGATCTCACTGAGCTTGCTTCGACATACGGTGAGGGAAAGATATACAGGGATGGTATTAATGCTGTAATTGCGGGAAGGCCTAATGTGGGAAAGTCAAGTCTCTTAAACAGGCTTCTTGGTGAAAAAAGGGCAATTGTGACAGCCATGCCGGGAACGACGAGGGATTTTATCGAGGAGATCATCCCCATCAAGGGAGTACTTGTAAGACTTACGGATACGGCAGGAATAAGGGAGCCGCAGAATATCATCGAAAAAGAAGGTGTCAATCTGGTATGGGAAAAGCTTTCACAGGCGGACGTGGTGATAGTCGTAATCGACGGCAGCGAACGCTTAACAAGAGAGGACATCGAGATCATCGAGAAGTGCAAGGCAAAGAGATTCTTCCTGGTCATCAACAAGGCCGATCTTCCCCATGTCATTGACAAGAAGGAGTTAGCAAGTCTCGCTCCAGATGTCATGCCCCCCATATGGATATCAGCAAAACACGGCGAGGGCATACCGGCACTGAAAGATGCAATCCACAGTCTCGCTTTAAATGGTGCAGACTGTGGCCCCACCCTGACCATCGTCTCCAACATCCGCCATAAAATGGCCATCGAAAAAACGAGGTACCTCCTGTCAAAGGCCAGGGATGGCATCCTCCAGGGACTTTCTCCTGAATTCCCTGCTTTTGATATCCGCCAAGCTCTTGAAAGCCTTGGTGAAATAGCCGGTGAAACGGTTACTGAAGAGGTGCTGGACAGAATATTCGCTACCTTTTGCATAGGCAAGTGAGTACGAGAACTGGAAGACAGTGTTCTTATGACATGCAAAACATAATGTCCTTTACAAACCATACCCTTTTCAGTATAGTCCTTGGCGGTTCTTATGATCCCACATCGGAGGTAAAGGTACGATGCGCAGAATAACCATCATTATTGCTTTACTGTTACTGAGCTTCGTCTCCGTATCAGCCGGCCTGTGTCAGGAAAAGTGCGTGAATGCCCAGGGGGAAGCAGCTATCATCAATAATGATCTCCCTTCGGCGAAAACAGAAGCCATTGCCAGAGCGAAGTGGGCAGCCATCGAGCAGACCGTCGGGACGGAGGTTAAGGCACAGAGCTTTGTTCAGAATTTCACACTTGTCGAAGACGTGATAAAGACGCAGGTTGGAGGGGTTGTCAAGAGTTACAAGGTCCTCGACCAGAGCAGGAAAGAAGACATGGTCACGGTAAAGATCACGGCCTGTATCGAGCCTGCAAAGGCGAGAGAAGCCGTTTCCTCCCTTGCCCTGAACAACTCCCTTGCTGTCTTTATCCCGGCACGGAAACCAGGCAAACGTGGAGATGAATTTGAGGAAACGAATATCCTTTCAGAGACCCTTATCGGAAAACTCACCGATCAAAATTACAAGGTCATAGACGTGGCACCGACACAGGCGATGGATGCCCTGGAGATCGAAAGGGCCGTGAAAAGCGGCAGTACTCTTGCCGTCAGAAGCCTGATGTATAAATTTCTCTCCAACATCATCATCATCGGTAAAGTCGATTACACCATATCAACAAAAAAGGGAGAGGATATTGGATACGGACTCTCCATGCCATTCAACAATGTTACTGTAAGACTGACCTATCGCATCGTTGCCAAGAACAACAAGACAGGCAGTATGGAAATTCTTACGGCGGATACGGCACAGGGCAAAGGTCTCGCCAACAACGTTGAAGATGCCGCCGCAGAAGGTCTTAAAGACCTGGCAGAGAAGCTTGCTCCCAAAATACTCGATAAGGTTGCATCCTACGTCCAGGGCAATATCAAAAAGATAAGTATAAAGGTCAACGGGGTAACCGACCTTGATACGAACATGGAAATCAAGAATACTCTTCAGAACATCGTATGGGTAACAGGAGTGGAGGATAAACAGATGGGGGAATTTATAGTCAGCTACCCCGAAAACTCAATCTACCTGGCCAATAGCATAAAACAGAAAGGTAATTTTGACGTCGTAAATTTCTCACCCTATTCCTTGACATTGGATTACCAGAAATAAATAAGGAGGATAAACTTATGTTTAAAAGATTCGCACTACTTTTTCTTGCAACATTCTTTTTGGCTGCCTGCGCTACTGTGCCAAAGATCGATCCCATGGCATATCCTATAGACAAAGGACCGAAAGAGTCGCCGCCTAAAGTATGCAAATCGGCGTATGATGCCATGCTCCCGAAAGTCGCTGTCGTTAATTTTACAAACAACTCGACCTTTGATTACGCAAATGTGGTGCAGGCCCATGTTCAGGGAGCCAGTCAGAGAACTGCCGTAGGGGGGGCCGCTGTCGGTGTTGTTCCCGGAGCTGCGGGCGTTGTCTGGGGTACTAAGGAAAAGCGACAGTTTCAGAGAGACTCAGAAGTAACGCAGAGACAGATAAATGCAAAGCTCTCCGAGAGTGTTGAAGACGGCTTCATGGACGTATTGATCAACATGGGAGGGGCGAAAGTCTTTACGAGAAAGGAAATGGAAAAAATCATATCGGAACAAAAGTTCCAGCGTTCGGGACTTGTTGACGAATCAACGCTGGTGAGACTCGGAAAATTTGCCGGCGTCAAATACATTATCACAGGTTCTGTCAATAACGTTGATCTCACTTACAAGACCTATGAGTCTGCCAGGCAAGGTTTGGGCAAAGGAGGGAGCGGCAGTTGGGGTGTTGACCTCTTGGGCTCGGCAATGGCAGCCGGTCTGGAATCTCAGGAAGGCTGGAACATCGGCACGGAGTTGACCATGAGAATTCTGGATGTGGAAACGGGGGAGGTTCTCTTTTCCGATAAGGTAAACGGAAAACACATCATCGGCAAAATACCCTACCCTAACTACGATGCCCTGGTCGGCGGCATTAAGAAGGCCGCGTCTAAGGGACTGGAAGACGCGAAACCAAAACTTTCCAAATGGTTCACAGTCAAAGGTTACATAAGACAATTGCGAACCAGCCCTGATGAAAAAGAAAGGTTTGCTAATATAAACATCGGCGAAAAAGTCGGGCTCAAGCCGGGTTCAAAGATGATTGCTTACACATTCGAAGAAATGGAGGATGAAGATCCTGTAAGTGGAAGCAAGAAGATAACATGCAATATTGTGAAATTGCCCGTTGAGCTCACCGTAACAGACCAGATCCAGGCGGAAAGCGCGTGGACCACAGTAGAAGGCAAACAGCAAGATTTAAAAAGGGTAAAAGTTGGTCAGTTGGTGGAGAGACAACCCCTGGGCGGACAGGGTTTCATAAAGAAAATGGGATACTGAAATAGTCTGCGCCGAATCATCGGCAGCGAAAATAGAAAGAAAGGCAGGGATGGATTTTGAACCATCCCTGCTTTATTTTTTACTTCCCTTCCATCCCCTCGATGAAGGCCATTACGTTCTGTCCCAGAACGGAGTGATTATACCCGCCTTCCAGAATGGCAAAACACCCTCCAGCGTTTTTCTTGCTGGCCTCCCTGACCATTCTTCCGATTTTTGTATAATCGGAGGTAGAAAGCAGCCCCCCCCAGTCATCTTTATGATTGTCAAAGCCTGCAGAAACTCCTATGATATCGACCTTCTCTTCAGAGAGACGGCTCTTCACACTTTTCAGATATTCTTCCGGGTAGGATGCCGAAGGATTAAAAAGCGACACATAACCGGTCCCTTCCAAGATATTCATCGTCCCATCACCGAAGTGAAGATCGAAATCCAGCACGAAGGCCTTCTTAATCCGGTTTTCCCGTTTTAGCTTTTCGAGGGCAATCGCCATGTTGTTAAAATAGCAGAATCCCCACGCACTATTGGCAGAGGCGTGATGCCCGGGCGGTCTGATCACGGCACAACTTGGCTCCAGCAGGCCAATCTCGGCAGCCTGTATGGCGCCCCCGGCTGCAAGTGCGGCAATATCATAGATGCCTTCTCTTGCCACCCTTTCCATGTGGGATGGCGTATGGCAGGCGGCAATGTCTTCCTTCAGAGCAGGAACCGCGTCGATGAAAGTTACCTTGTCGCGGATTGCTTTAACGACTGCCTCGATTCGGCCTGCTGCCGCGGCAGGATCAGAACAGTATGATTGATTAAAATCTTTATGATAAATGACCTTCATGACTAAACCTCCTCGAGAAAGTGACTTTTCAAAAAATCCAGAATTCTCAGGGTATTTCTTGAGACGTGCATGTGCCTGAGTTCTGCTGGTGAAACCCACCTGGCTTCGAGGGCATCGTCGGCGCCCTTCGCCTCGCCGCATATATAATCAGCGATCATGTCAACAATCACATAGTGAAAGCGAATCCGCCCTTCACTATCCCTTTCGAAAAAATCGAAAGAGTAGACAGGCGCTCCGGCCTTTATGGTAACGCCCGTTTCTTCCAAAATCTCCCTTTCGGCGCCTTTCTGCAGGGTTTCCCCTAATTTCAGAGAGCCTCCGGGAATCGCCCACAGTCCCTTATTGGGATCGATGCCCCGTTTTACGAGGAGCACTTTCCCCTCTTTAATTACGACCGCTCCGACTCCACAAATCGGGCGTTCCGGATATTCACGCCTTGACATCTTACGACCTTCGCTTCTAACGATTGACTTCACTCAATTATCTTGAAGCCGGAAGTCAAACTTTGCCTCCATCCACGGTTCGGGATGTTCGTTAAAGACCCTTTCTATAAACATGCAATGGTTCTTTCTGTCAATCATAATAACTGAAGAGGAGCGGGTGCCGTATACGGGGCTGGTTATGAATATGGAAGAGAGAATCCGCTCCCACTCCAGCCCGATTCCCGTGTCAGGGAGTTCACTGTCCTCCGGTTTTGATCGGTCTTTCAGGATGTCGAAAATCTCTTCCGGCAGAGGACCGTCTTTACTTGCGAGTAACGACTCCAGCGCCCTTTTCCCCCGTTCAGTCTTGGGCCATGGCGTATCCAGAAGACGGTTGCTCAAGCCGTACAAGCCCGGCAACAGTTCACTCATTTCACCACGGTTAGAAAAATAGAACAGGCGATTCAGGTCTCCGATGATCATGCTGAACCCGTTATATTGATCTTTCTTGGCCGACATAGTTTCGATATACGATTCCGGACCCTCTTCGCCCACGAGAAAATCCCTCACGAGCCATCCCCGCGAAGGGGCGTTCCGCCCGAAAGGCGTCGATTCACGATAGTTGGTAAGCATGGCGAGACTTCCCGTTTTCTTGATACCCAGCCAAGTTCCACCCCTCTGCAAGTCCTTCCCTGCAATCACGCCCACGGCGTCCTCCCATAAAGATACTGGCGCCGAAGGTCTCTCATAAAACTCATCCCTATTAGCCGCAACGACAAGAGGGTATCTATCATGCACTTTGTAGGATAAAATAATCATGCACATCTCTCGATCCTCCACCAGAGGCCGTTATCCGTTTCTTTATATACGACCATGCCGACTTTTTCCAGTACCCTGTGCGAAGGCAGATTAGACCTCGTAGTTTCCGCAAGCAAGGCCGATATATCAGGGCGCTGAAATATCCATGCGATGCCCTTTTTCAGAGCCTCCGTCATGTATCCCTCTCTCTGATACTCAGGACTTATCATATAGCCGATTTGCACCGTGCCGTCTTCATCGGGATATCTCTGAAAACAAAATCCTCCTATGATAATGTTTTCCGACTTCAATATTATCAGGACGCTCTGCCAGTCCGCATACCATTGATCCTGTTTTTTATTTCTTATTACATCTTCGAGGGAGGCTCTCATGGCCGCTTTGATTTCCTTGTCGATTTGCTCGCCCAGGATCATGCTCGCCAGTTGCAAGCCCAGCCTCTGCTCAATCTTCTGATGGTCGTCCGGATTTATACTCTCCAGATCCAGTGGCACTAACTTCAGTCTTTCCGTTTCTATGGGAATAATATTCGGCATTCCGAATCAGGGTCTCCTCTTGACATTTTCCATTATCCTCTCCATTACCGCTCCGGCAGAATGATGGATTACGACATCCGCAGCATCATCGAAGGACGTAGGCGTATTATTGATGATGACCAGCTTGGCCCCCGCTTCTTTGGCATACATAGGCATATAGGCAGCCGGGTACACGACCAGAGAGGAGCCGATGACAATCATGAGGTCACATCTGGTTGCGTGAGCAGTCGCGTTTTTCAATGTCAATTCTGGCAGGAGCTCTCCAAAGAAAACTACATCGGGCTTTAAAATCCCCTGGCAGCGCTCGCAGTCGGGGACTTCCACCTTTGCACGAAACCTCTCTACGACGTCACCGACAGGATAGCGCGCATTACAGCTCATGCATTTCAGCCACCTCATATTGCCGTGCAGCTCATAGACCTTCTCCGGAGAGTTTCCGGCCTTCTGATGAAGGTTGTCAACATTCTGCGTGATTACACAGTTCAGTTTGCCGATCTCCTCCAGCTCGGCAACGGCAAGGTGGGCCCTGTTCGGCTCCGCATTGGCAAACAAACCGCCTTCGAGAAGGATCTGCCACTGTTTTTTCCTCGTCTCCGGGCTTGAGAGGAATTTTTGAATGGTAAAATCTTCCGGATCGAACCTTGTCCATATCCCACCGGGGCTGCGAAAATCAGGAATGCCTGATTCCGTGCTAACCCCTGCCCCTGTGAACACGACCACATTCCCGGCATGCACTATCAGATCCGCCGCTTGTATAATTTTTCCGTCTAAGTCATAAACGCCCATACATATTCCTCAATTGCTTATATGCATATGAAGTATTTTACCTAACATGATTTCAAAAAGCATATCCACGCCAATCCTTACTGACGCCTCTAATACACCATCTGCCTGAAAAAAACAAAACGAAAAGGTTGTTGACACTTGGGGACATATCTTCTACAATCGACCTCCAAAGTTTTCACTCGTATCTCTCAATCGAGAGATATGCACAGATGCTAAGTAACTCGAAGGAGGAGACTATATGTCGCGAAAGAATTGGAAAATAGGAGTGACCATTTTTATATTTCTGTTTTTTTTCATTGGGATAATGGAACTGGATGCGTTTGCCAGAGCGGGAGGCGGCATGTCTTCGGGTAGCCGCGGTTCGCGGTCATTCAGCTCTCCCAGCCGATCATCCTCGGCGCCATCTCAGGCCCGTCAGTCAGTGGCTCCTTCTCAACCAATGAGTCCTCAAATGCCTGGGCAGCAACCCAGCATGTGGAGAAGTCTCGCCATGGGCGTGGCAGGCGGCTTTCTGGGCAGCATGCTCTTTAGCGGACTCAGCCATGGCATGGGATCTGGCGGTTTTGGTGGTAGTGGTTTCGGCCTTGTAGAGATACTACTTCTCGGCGGTCTGCTCTACATCATATATATCTTCATCAAGAAACGCAAAGAAGCGGCATCTACGGCCGGTTACTCTTACCAAACGGGAGCTTCTCCATCAACAGGACAGCAGACAGGATTTGCAGATTCTCCCCGGGATCAGGGAAATGCTGAAGGCGACGCCCAAACGGGACTCCGCCACATTCGGCAGATGGACCCCTCTTTTGATGAAGCCAGGTTTTCAGACCTCTGCATGGATAATTTCTTCAAGATTCAGGGTGCGTGGATTAACCGCGACATGACCGTTGTCAAAAATATTTTAACACAGGAAATGTTCGGTATCTTGCAGAGAGATGCAGACAAGTTGAAGGCGGAAAAGAAAATCAACAAACTCGACAACATTGCGGTCAGGTCTGTAGAAATCACAGAAGCATGGCAGGAAGGAGGAATGGACTTTATAACTGTAAGATTCCTCGCCAGCCTTCTTGACTATACAGTCACTGAAAACGGCGACGTACTGTCGGGAAGCAAAACAGAACCGGTAAAATTCGAAGAATACTGGACATTCACAAGACCTGTAGGAAACAACAACTGGCAGCTATCTGCCATTAATCAGCCCAACTAAAGAACTATGCAAATCTATGGCAGGACACGGTACATCCCTTATGGCGCGCCGTGTCCCGCCTGTCATCATCTTTGCCGGTTCAAATCAGAAAGTTTGAACCGGCAGATTAATATTATGAGCGAGTCCTTCCTGTTATATAGTATCGGACGATTTTCACAGACATGCATCCTTTCAAACGGTAATCCTTATTGCCTGTAAGTCTCAGACATCCGTTTTTTCCTTTCATAGTAGATTTCTAATGTAAATCGTGATATTTAAAAAACACGCAATATCATAGATTAAATTTCATAAACCCCTTAACCCTGTGTGAGGGTACTATGGACTGATTATTGAAACCCCGTTTTTCAGAAGAGAGCGGGTTTTGTGTTTCTGGGGTTAGGTAGATTTGTCGGAGCAAGCAAGGAGGCGATATGCAAGAAAAAAATTTGAGGCACAAGTTGATGATCATTATTTCCTGTATTTTCGTCTTACCGTCTTTTGTCCTATGTTACATTTTTTATGAGCAAAATGTCACCTTATCTCCAACCCATTTCATCCTCTTTTTCCTTATTATAGCACTGGCTGTTATTGGCATCATATTAGTCCGTTATGTCTTTGATGCGGTTTCCACCACTGCTGATTTCCTAAAAAAAGCAACGCAAGGTGGCGAAAAATTATCGTTGAATCTTCACCAGGAAGCAGTGGAACTGAATGAAATATCATCCTCTCTGAACCGCATGATAGAACGATTTGAGAAAACCACAGAGTCACTGAATCAAACGAAAGAGAAATTGCATGAAAGCGAAGATAAGTATCTCAACATTCTCGAAAACATTGAAGAAGGCTATTATGAACTGGATCTTGCCGGTAACGTTACTTCTTTTAATGAGGCATGCCGGAGGATTTATGGATATTCCCGAGAGGAATTGATGGGCAGGAATGCTCTCAAGATTGCTGATGAGGATAATGCAAAAAAGGCCTTTAAATACTTCAACAAAATTTACACAACTGGGAAACCTCTTACACGGATTGATGGAGAAATCATAAGGAAAGATGGGTCGAGAAGAAATGTTGAAGCCTCCGCATCTCTTATACGGGATCTAGCAGGACAACCCATCGGTTTTCGTGGCATCATTCGCGACGTTACAGAACACAGGCAAGCGGAAGAGGCGCTACGGGATAGTGAGGAAAAATATCGAGCTTTAGCATATAGTGCAGACGCAATGTATCTCGTAGACATGGAATGCCGTTATCAGTTCATGAACGATGCTCACCTGCTCAGGCTTGGTGTATCGCTGGATCAAGTTAAAGGCAGATCCTATGGTGATTTCCATTCAGAAGAAGACATGAAACAGTTTGCTGCGGCAATCGAAGCGGTGTTTGAAACAGGCAAATCTTTCCAAACTGAACACTATGGTAGAATGAATGATTCGTTTTTCGTTAGGACGTTAAGTCCTGTCAAGAATTCTAAGGGAAGCATTACTGCGGTAACAGTGATTTCAAAAGACATCACCGAACGCAAGCAGGCAGAGGAGAATAGCCAGAGAGAAAGCTTGTTTCGCCAATCCATCATTGACCATGCTGCTGAGGGTATCTGCGTCTGCCACGACGTGTCAGAATTCCCTTATATGCGCTTCACGGTTTGGAACCAGCATATGACTAATATAACCGGCTACACCATGGAGGAGATCAACTTCCAAGGCTGGCACCAGACTGTCTATCCTGATCCAGAGATACAAGCCAAGGCCAGCGCCCGAATGGACCTAATGCGACAGGGGTCCAATCTCCATCAGGAGGAGTGGGAGATTACCCGCAAGGACGGTCAGCGGCGGCAGTTGCTCATATCCACCTGCATAGTATCTGGCGGTGAAATCGGTGTGAACGTACTGGCGGTGATGAACGATATCACGGACCGCAAGAGGGTAGAGGAGGAGAAGAGAAGGCTGGAGGAGCGTCTGCAACGCTCCGAGAAGATGGAAGCATTAGGTACCCTGGCAGGCGGAGTGGCCCATGACCTCAACAACGTTCTTGGAGTACTCGTGGGGTATTCAGAACTTCTTCTGCAAAAAGTTCCTCAGGAGAGCCCTTTTCAAAGACACGCAATGCAGATTTTCAAAGGTGGCCAGCGTGCAGCGGCAATCATCCAGGATTTGCTGACACTTACCCGGAGAGGCGTGGTAGTCTCAGAGGCACTGAATCTGAACAGGATTATTTCGGATTTTTTGCAGATGCCAGAGTTTGAGGCAATCAGGTCCCATCATCCTGGCGTCCAATTTAAAACATCCCTGGACGCAGAGCTCTTGAATATCAAAGGTTCATCTACACATCTGAGTAAGACGGTGATGAATCTACTTTCCAACGCCGCGGAGGCGATATCCGGTTTGGGCGAGGTGCTAATCAAAACTGAGAACCTTTACGTGGACAGGCCGATTCACGGGTATGACACCACACAGGAAGGAGAATATGCTATGCTTACCGTATCGGATACGGGATCGGGAATATCACCGGCGGATCTCGGAAGGATCTTCGAACCTTTCTATACGAAGAAGGTGATGGGCAGAAGCGGCACGGGGCTCGGACTGGCAGTTGTGTGGGGCACCGTGAAAGATCACGATGGGTACATTGATGTACGAAGCACAGAGGGTGAAGGGAGTATCTTTACCCTCTATTTCCCCGTGACCAGAGAAGACCTAACCAAGGCTGAACAGGTCGTCCCTCAGAGTACATACATGGGCCGTGGCGAACACATTCTGGTTGTGGATGATGTGGAAGGTCAACGCCTTTTAGCATCAGCCATGCTAGAAGGTCTTGGATACAAGGTGAACACGGTTGCCAACGGTGAAGAGGCTATAGAGTTTGTGAAAGACAAGCCAGTCGATCTGCTCATCCTGGATATGATCATGGATCCCGGTATCGATGGATTAGAGACTTACCGGAGGATTCTCGAAATACGCAAGGACCAGAAGGCAATAATTGTCAGTGGTTTTTCGGAGACGGATCGGGTCATTACCGCCCAGTCACTCGGTGCAGGCGCCTATGTGAGAAAACCCTATGTCATAGGGAAACTGGGGCTTGCTGTGAGGAAAGAGTTGGATAGAAAATAGGTGATGGCATATTCAATAGTACGAACGGTTATCATTGATTCTCAATGATGCAGCCAGGTGTAACATTCAACGCTGTATATTTGAAGAATACACACTACCTTGAAAAAGTGAAGATGTAATTCGGGGCTAAATATCTCACTTGAGTCTTGGATCAAGAGAATCCCTTATACCTTCTCCCAGGAGATTATAACCTAAGACAGTAATAAGGATTGCTAATCCGGGATAGAGGGAGAGCCACCAGGCGATATCAATATTGTCTTTGCCGGCGGTCAGTATATTACCCCAGCTCGGCGTCGGCGGCTGCACACCGATACCTAAGAAACTGAGGGCCGACTCTGTGAGAATAGCACCTGCTACGCCCAGTGTCGCAGCAACCAGGACAGATGCCATCGCATTGGGCAAAATGTGGATAAAAATAATCCTCAAATCGCTGGCGCCTATTGCCCTGGCAGCGAGTACAAAATCCCTCTCCTTCAGAGACGTAAAGTCAGCCCGTACAAGCCGCGTGATACCCATCCAGCCTGTTAAGCCGATGATAATCATTATGTTCCAGATAGAAGGTTCAAGCAATGCAATCACAGCGAGGATGAGAAAGAAAGTCGGGAAACAGAGCATTATGTCGACGAATCTCATAATCACCGCATCTGTCCACCTTCCATAATACCCCGCTACAGCACCCAGGATTGCCCCGAGGAGAA
>CAITLA010000301.1 GCA_903893135.1 uncultured Syntrophaceae bacterium
CAGGGGCAGCATGACCGTTCTCGGATTTGCCTCTAAACCAGATTTCACCAGATCAAGTTCGAAACAATTATACTTTTTTGTGAACAAGAGATTCATCAGGGATTATCTCTTGAACCATGCCGTAATGACGGCCTACAGACGCTTGATTGAGGCGAAGAAGTATCCCGCGGCAGTCTTGTTTATCGATCTGCCCCCCGGGGATGTAGACGTTAATGTCCATCCTGCGAAAATGGAGGTTCGTTTCAGAAACCCGAGGGAGATTTACGATATTGTTGCTGAGACCCTCGTCCATGCCCTTGCCAATGTCGCGCCTGTCTCATTAGGAGAGAGGGGCAGGACGATGCCAGAAGGCTATGGAGAGAGGGTTCGAGAAGCGTTGAAGCGATACACCGTGACATCGGGAAGCGGGAAGCTTTTTTTCAACAAGACTGTCACAGATTACGCCAAGCCCGGCCCTGCTATGGAGCAGATTCGGGAAAAAGAACAATCACAGATATCTCCGGAGGAAATCCGGGTAGAACAGGAAATTCCGGATAGAGGCTTAAAATTTAGTGACCTTGAATATATTGGACAGTTTGCGGGTACGTACCTCGTTTTTTCTTCATCTGACGGTCTCATCGTCGTGGATCAGCATGCGGCTCACGAGAGGGTTCTTTTTGATAAACTCAAGATGGAAACAGCCATGCGCGGTCTGAAGATAATGAGCCAGCGGCTCCTGATTCCGGAGGTCGCGAGCCTTTCCCCCGGAGATTTCGACTTAATTATGGAATCTATGAAAATCCTTGAAGACATGGGAATAGAGGTTGAACCTTTCGGGGAAAAGACGGTAATTCTGAAATCCGTGCCTGCAAGGCTCTCTCATGTTGAACCTAAGGAATTGTTTTTTGAGATCCTCGAGGAGTTATCAAATGCGGAACGGCCCCTGGGCTTGGAAGAGCGGCAGGAAAAGATTTTTGCCCTGTTAGCCTGCAAAGGGGCGGTCAAGGCGAATCAGAAGCTTTCGGAAGCTGAGGTGACGCGGCTTTGCAGGGATTTGGATGCTACACAGTTTTCGTCCACTTGTCCCCATGGAAGACCTGTTCATATCTCGTTCAACCTGAGGGATATAGAAAGGATGTTTAAACGAAAATAAATGCATGTGCGCGAATGTTAAGAAACCCCGCCTGATCGTTATCGTTGGTCCTACGGCCGTCGGCAAAACAGCTGCAGCTATTTCGCTCGCTCGTGAGTCAGGCGGCGAGATAATCAGCGCCGATTCGATGCAGGTCTATAGGCTCTTGGATATAGGCACCGCGAAGCCCACTCTTGAAGAACAGTCCCTGGTGAAACACCACCTTATTGATGTCGTCAATCCCGATGAACAGTTCAACGCGGCCATGTTCATCAGGCTGGCCGAAGGAACTATCGGGAAACTCAATGATACGGGGGAGCCCATCTTTGTGGTCGGCGGGACCGGCCTTTATATAAAAGCACTCCTGGGCGGACTTTTTGAAGGACCAGATGCTGACGAGGATCTGAGAAAATTATACAGGCAGGAGCTCAAACAGTTCGGCAATACTTATCTATATGAGAAGTTGAAAGAAAGAGATGAACAGGCCGCTGCCCAGATTGATAGAAATGACATTCCCCGGATCATCCGCGCCCTGGAGGTTCTGGAGCTATGCGGTCTTTCAATCGTCGAGAAACAGAAGGCCCATCACTTCGGCGACAACCTTTATGACTTCATCAAGATAGGCCTCATGACGGAGCGCACGGAGCTTTATAAGAGAATAGATCAAAGAACGGAGAAAATGATAAAGGACGGACTGGTTGATGAAGTGGAGGGGCTTTTCTCTATGGGTTACCATGAGACCCTGAAGCCTATGCAGGCACTCGGATATAAACATATTGCCAGGCTGATAAAGGGGTCATGCAATCTCGCAGATGCCATAAGGGTGATTAAACGTGACACGCGTCATTTTGCCAAGAGGCAGATGACCTGGTTTGGTGGAGATAAAGAAATTGAATGGTTTGCCCCATCAGATATTGACGCTATGAGGCGAAAAATCGACCAATTTCTCTCTCCATGAGCATCTTTGCATGCGCGATATTGCAAGTCTTGGTTTCCTCTTATAATTTAAGCAGATTTTGTTAAATATCTTGACTTCGATATGGTATGAATATAATTAATTGCGTGATTTCTCAGATGTTGAGAATTTGGAAGTGTGAGTTGCGAAAATCGCTAATATTAAACCGGGAATAGCTAATCCCGGACAGTTACATTAAACACTTTTTTGATGAAAGGAGAGCGTTATGATTCAACGGTTGAATTATCGGAGTTTATTGATGTTCTTTGTTGTTATCGCTCTGGGATTTTTCATTGTCTCCTGCGGGCCCAAAGCGGTGAAGCCTGTAAGCGAAATGGACACACCCGAGCATCATTTTTATACAGGCATGAAATTCCTCGATCAGGGGAAGTATGCTGATGCCAAAGGAGAATTTGATCGGGCGATTGCACTCGACCCCAAGTACTCAAAGGCCTATGCGGGAAATGGCCTGGCTGCAGCCTATCAGGGAGAATTCAAGGCTGCGAATGAACCCATGAAGCAGGCTTGGAAATTTGCAAAGAATGATGATGAGAAGATCTTCGTCCATGTAAGCAGGATAAGGCTCTATACATTGGGCAAAGCCGAAAAGGATTGGATCAAAGACGCCAGGAGCGAGTTTGAAAAAGCCATAGCAATCGATCCCAAGTATCCTGCCGCCTATTATTTTATGGGAATTGCCTACAAGACCGCGCTGGATTTCGCTAATGCGGGACAGATGTTCAAGCAGGTAATTGACATCAACCGTGACTACGTCAAGGAGGCGGATGCTGAATGGAATCTGACCCAGAAGATCCAGAGGGCCATGCCGGGGACGGTTGCAGGAAAGAAGATTGCCATACTTGAAAGGATCAACAGAGCTGACGCCGCCGCCCTCTTCATGGAGGAATTAAAGATTGATGTCCTCTATAAGAAGAGAACAGTAAAGACCTTCGACACGGCCTTTAAAGACCCGGAAAAGGCGAAGGCTCAGGCGAGCGCTCCTCCGGTAACAGCGACAGATATTGCCAATCATCCCTTAAAGGCAGATATTGAAGGGATTCTCCAGATAGGTGTTCGCGGATTGGAGGTTTATCCTGATGGCTCATTCCACCCGAATGATATGGTGGATCGCGCAACGTATGCCATGATGATCGAAGACATCTTGATCAAAATATCGGGAGACAATTCGCTTGCGACAAAGTTTATCGGCAGTACGTCGCCGTTCCCTGATTTGAGGTCTGACCTGCCGTACTTTAACGCGGTCATGGTTGTGACATCAAGAGGGATTATGGAGGCGAAGGACCTTTCCAGCGGCGAGTTTGCGCCCCTCGGTCCCGTCCCGGGCGTTGATGCCCTCTTGATTATCCGTAAACTCAAAGAAGGATTAAAAATCTTCTAACGGAGACGTTTCATGGCTGAAAAGTCATTGGGCAAGGCTTATGAACCCCAGGAATCGGAGGCCAGGTTTTACCAGTACTGGCTTGATCACGATTTATTCAAGGCAGAGGATTCAAGCGCCAAGCCTCAGTTTTCCATCGTTATTCCTCCTCCAAATGTGACAGGCATGCTCCACATGGGGCATGCCTTGAATAATACTCTGCAAGACGTAATGACCAGGTACAGAAGGATGCAGGGTTATAACGCACTCTGGATGCCGGGAACCGATCATGCGGGGATCGCGACGCAAAATGTCGTTGAACAGGAACTCGCGAAAGAAGGCATCACCAGGCATGATTTAGGCAGAGAAAAATTCATTGAGCGCGTGTGGGAATGGAAGGAGAAATACGGCGGAGTTATCATCAATCAGTTAAAAAGGCTGGGGTGTTCATGCGACTGGCATAGAGAAGCCTTTACCATGGACGAGAAATTGTCCAGAGCCGTAAGGGAAGTCTTTGTGCGGCTCTATAATGACGGACTCATCTATCGGGGTGACTATATCGTCAACTGGTGTCCCCGGTGCCATACAGCCATATCGGATCTCGAAGTGGAATATGAAGAGAAGGAAGGCGCCCTCTGGGAGATCAGGTACCCCTACGAAGACGGCAAGGGCGACATCGTGGTTGCCACCACGCGTCCGGAGACCATGCTGGGAGATACGGCGGTTGCCGTTAATCCTGATGATAAGAGGTACAAGGACAAGATAGGGAAAAAAGTGATCCTGCCTCTCGTCAACAGAATAATACCGGTCATTGCCGACAGCCATGTGAGTGTGGAGTTTGGTTCTGGAGCAGTGAAAATTACGCCCTCCTCTGATCCCAATGATTTTGCCATGGCCGAGCGGCATCATCTGGAAATTGTAAACATCATTGATGGCAATGGGGTCATCAATGAAAATGGCGGCATCTATCAGGGGCAGGACCGTTACGAGGCCAGGGAGAATATTCTCCGTGACCTCGAAAAAGGAGGATATCTCTTAGGGAAAAAGCCTTACATCCACAATGTCGGCCAATGCTATCGATGCAAGACGGACATCGAGCCCATGATTTCCGCACAGTGGTTCGTGAAGATAAAACCCCTGGCAAAGGTGGCGACTGCGGCGGTGATAAAAGGGAAGACGAGAATCCTGCCCTCCATGTGGGAAAGCACATACTTTGAGTGGATGAACAACATCAGGGACTGGTGCATATCTCGACAGATATGGTGGGGCCACAGGATACCCGTTTGGTATTGCGGGGACTGCGAAAAAGAAATCGTCTCCACCATAGATCCAGTTGAATGTCCGAACTGCGGCGGCAGCAGCCTCAGGCAGGAAGAAGACGTTCTTGATACGTGGTTCAGCTCCGCCCTCTGGCCCTTCTCAACCCTTGGGTGGCCCGAAAAGACAGAGTCCCTAAAGACATTTTATCCCACATCGCTCCTCATTACAGGATTTGACATACTCTTCTTCTGGGTGGCGAGGATGATGATGATGGGGCTCTATGCGATGAATGATGTTCCTTTTAGAGACGTCTATCTCCACGCCCTCGTGCGCGATGAGATGGGCGAGAAGATGAGCAAATCCAAGGGGAATATTATTGATCCTCTCGAGATGATCGATAAATTCGGCTGCGATGCGTTCAGATTTACCCTGGTGGCCCTGACAGCTCAGGGCAGGGATATCAGGATGTCGGGGGAGCGCATTGCTGGCTACAAGCATTTCGTAAATAAACTCTGGAATGCGACACGCTTTGCCCTCATGAACCTCGACGATTACTCATCTTCCGGGGCTCATATCAGCAAGAACGATGAATCCCTTCCCGACAGATGGATAAAGCATCGCCTGAATATAACTGTTTCGGAAGTCATCAAATCTCTGGATGAGTATCGTTTCAATGATGCTGCATCAGGTATCTATCAGTTTATCTGGCATGAACTCTGTGACTGGTACCTTGAGCTCGTCAAGCCGGAACTTTATGGGAAAGGCAACCCAGAGAAGAGGCGCGCGGCACAGCACACCCTCCTTACTGTCCTGATGTCTTCTCTGAAGATGCTTCATCCCATCATGCCTTTTGTTACGGAGGAGATATGGCAGACCCTCGTAGGCGACGGGACTTCGATCATGGTAAGTGAATTCCCCTCACCCCAAGACACTTCCCAGGACGCGGTCGCGGATGGGCAGATGCGCGCCATTATGGACGTGATCACATCCATCAGAAACATTAGAGGTGAGATGAATATAGGGCCATCGAAAAAATTAAAGGTCGCAATTTCCGCGTCCGATGAGGAATCGCGGGCGATCGTGGAAACTGGCAGCGGCTACATTACCAATCTGGCTAATCTTGAGGCATTAACCATGACCGCAAGTGGAGAGGAGCCCAAGAATGCTGCTATCGGCGTTGTCGGCTCCATGCGGATATATGTGCTCCTGGAAGGCGTGGTGGATTTTGCCGGGGAGAG
>CAITLA010000302.1 GCA_903893135.1 uncultured Syntrophaceae bacterium
CAGCTTATCCATTGCCGGCAGGAGCCTTGCTCCGCTGGACAACCTTACTCCACGTTTCTTGAGATCTTTCAACAAGGTCCAGTAGATCCCGTCGAATCCGGGATCTAACAGCCCACTAAGCTGTTCCTGATGCCATATAAGCGAAACACAGCCTCCCGATTTTTCCACAGGCCGAATTTGATCAATGCAATGATCCAATGCTTCACCGGATGAAAAGCGGTAAGTTGTAGCTAAGGTTGTGTCCATCAGGATAAAGGGGATTTCCCACAGGGAAAAGGGCTTAGCCTTTTCCATGTCATACGGTCTGAAGGGAAATAGCGTCCCTGCACGAGGTCCACTCATGTCATTATAACCGACAGACATGTCATATTCCAACCCTGCTCTTTCCAATTCCGGGAAGAATGTGGCAGGATGAAAGTTGAGGTAATGCTGCCGATGCCCGGAGACACTCATGCCCAGAATGCTTTCAAGCTCGATCTTCTCACCGGCAAGTTGTCCCGGCGTCCTTCCCGCCCTGTAACTCCCATGGAGACAAATTTCAAATCCTCTGTGAAGCAAATTTCTCAAATCGTCTTCTGTGTTGTAATATCTCCGCAGATCATAGACAGGATCGCTCCTGTGCCTTCGCTTGACCGTAAATTGAAAAGAAGAAATTGCCCCCAGTATGGTTTCCTCGTCGGCAATGGATTTCAATGCATTATAAGGCACGGGCTGAAAGAAGGCTTTACGGTATTTACTCATGATCTGCCATGCCTGACCCGCGCTTCTCCTAGTCAACAATTGTCTTAACACTGCCCGGAGAAAGCGTGGCATACCGCGATTTGCACGTGTTGGCATATAATCGACATCATGGGTGAGAACGACCGTCCCTGGAGCAAGACTCACTGCATCTTCCCCCTGTCTTTCGGCACGAGGCCATCCAATTTTTTCTGCCTCAAAAGCAATACTATTAAGCCAAAAATCTGACAGGGGTTCCGGCCTTGCAAAACCCGCCGCGGTCCACCAATCTTCCGTAAAACGCATCCAGCCGTCCCTCTTTTCAGGACGGTTTTTCCGTTCATAGAGAAGGTTAAACAGGGCATGCGCTCCCGCAATGACATCAGCCTTGATCCATCCCCGTTGGTGGATATCGTTCGCTTTTGGGTGATAAAATGGAAATCGTTCAGCATTCTCTCCTCTAAGTGGAATGCCGGCCCGGCTTTCGGTCATATGCTTCTTAACATCATGTGAAGATAATATGACGAGATCGCCTTCCCTGACGGGTATCTCCAGCGGATTTTCCGTTGTAGCGTATATGATCCGTCGCTCCGCCCTCGGACGAAAAGTCCATCCGATGCGCATGGCCAGATGGCGCAGTGTATGAATTATCGCATCTCTGTCAAATGGCTCTCCAAAGAAAACCACTTCTACCGGCAATCTTTCAAACATCCTTTCCCCTTGCCAGGTCCCGTATATGACCCTCAATCATCTCCGGAATATAATCCAAACTCTTGACAAGCCTGTCCCTTTGCTCTCGCATATGTCCCCTGGGCGGAGGCGTATCGGCCATGGCAATCGCTGCAGCGACAGCATCACCTCCACGATCATAAACCTCCATCAGTCCGAACTGATCCGACAGAACCTTCATATTTCCGCATTCGCCGGCCCAACTAGACGCCAGCACCGAAGGCACACCCATGAGCGCCGCCTCGGCGCACATACTGGGGCTTTCTCCCACCACCAGTTTGGCAAAGGCCATAACATGATGCATCCTGTCTATTCTGATAGCAATTGCGAATTTTCTGAGTGCCTCCGGAGGCGGAGTTTCTGTCGTCAAGACTACCTTCATTCTCGAAGAGAGCTGCTGAATCAATCGAATAGCATCCTCCGCGCTGAATCCTTTTTCTCCCTGATCGTGGACAGCATCCCATCGGACAAAGCGCACCACAGCGTAAGGCTGATCAGGATCGATCCCTTCATCCTTTACGAGTTCGGGATCCGGAGTAAACTCGTGAGGGTGCAAATAGCTCCATTCATGAAAACTCCGATAACGGTAATGACGCCTGCCAAAGTCTCTGGTAAACCACTCCGGTGTGAGAACCCTGTCTGCAAAGGGAAAAGCTATTCTATTGCTGAGCTCCGCCGTTTCTGTATCGGTCAGGGCAATGTTGGGAATGCCGAGCAGTTTAGATGGGAGCGACGTAGTTATACCGCCGATGGACAGGACAATATCCGGACGATAGTCCCGGAGCATTATGGTTAATTTGCACCAGCGTTTTAATAACTCCTGCGCAAGGCCTAAGCCTTTTTTCTGTTTTGACAAGCAAACATAGGGAATGTTGAACAAATCGAGGAGCTCATGGGTAATGTCTTTGTCACGGGTAACAATTTTCAGCTCGTGGCCGCGTCCCTGCCACCTCTTCATCAACGGCCGGAAGAAATGCACATGTTTGGGATGCAGTATATCTATCAGAAATTTCACGGGAGCTATGCCTCCTTCACGGCCAATGCTACAAGACCCGATCCGCTCTTCTGAGATCGATGAAATGAACCCAGAAAACTGAAGAATAGCAGTAAAGGAAAAACCAATGCGTAAAGAC
>CAITLA010000303.1 GCA_903893135.1 uncultured Syntrophaceae bacterium
AGGGGTGACCGTGTCCTCATCAAACCGAACCTGCTCTCACCGGCTTCGCCCCCGGATGCTGTGCTGACACATCCCATGATTGTCAAAGCGGCAGTGGAATATGTTCTGCAAAAGGGCGCCCGCCCGCAGGTTTCGGATAGTTCCGCCATAGGTTCTTTTGAGAAAATCATGAAGGATAGCGGCATAGGGGATGCGCTTGCCGGGCTCGACGTCGACTGCAGGGCATTTGAAAACTCCCTGAGAACCGATATCGGCGAACCGTTTAACGCAATTGAGATGGCCGAGGATGCCATTAACGCAGATGTGGTTATCAACCTTCCCAAACTCAAGACGCACAGTCAGATGCTCCTGACCCTCGGAGTGAAGAACATGTTCGGCTGCATTGTCGGCTACAGAAAAGCGGAGTGGCACATGAGGACAGGCATTAACCGGACCATGTTTGCGAAACTGCTCGTTCTGATTTATCAGAGAATCAGGCCATCATTTACAATTCTTGATGGGATCCTGGCTATGGAAGGCGAAGGTCCGGGGAAAAGCGGTATACCGAAAGAGCTTGGCATTTTGATGGGCAGCCGTGATGCCTTTGCCGTAGATAGCACGGTCTGCAGGATGTTGGGGTTGGACGCTGATATGCTGCCGACCCTGAAAGTGGCAAGAGAAATGGGCATCATGGAAACAGATATCGAGATTGATGGCGACCTCCCGATGATTCACGATTTCAGGCTTCCCTCTATCAGCCCGCTCATGTACGGGCCGCGAATGCTTCACGGATTTATCAGGAGACACCTTCTCCAAAGGCCTGTCCCTCATGATCCAACCTGCCAGATGTGCGCCGAGTGCTGGAAAATTTGTCCTGCAGGGGCAATTTCTTTGCGTGAAAAGAAGCTCTCTTTTGATTATGACCGGTGTATCCGCTGCTTCTGTTGCATTGAGGTTTGTCCCTATGGCGCCCTCCATGCAAGGGAAACATTTCCCGGAACGCTCATGAGGAAAGTCGTTACCAGATATTTTTGATGGCACTCGTCGAAGAAAAATGCTTGGCTACCCGGGGAAAGAAATCTAGAACGCTTTGGATAGTTCACTAATAGACAACTCGAGAAAATGGTCGGAAAAAAATTCAGGCCATATCAGGACAATGCCCTCTCGATCCGCTCCAGTGCCTCCCGGAGCCTTGCATCCGACACCGTAAGAGCTATCCTGATGTAACCTTCACCATACTGGCCGTACGCCGTACCCGCCGCTACGACAATGGCTGCTTTATCAAACAGCAGGTTTGTAAATTCGAGAGATTTCATACCGCGGGGCACGGGCACCCATAAATAGAATGTCCCTTTCGGAGCATCAAAGACTATCCCGATGCGCCTGAGTGTTTCGAGCACCATCTCCCGCCGCCGTCCGTAGATCTTGAGCATGTGGTCTATGTTCTTTGCTTCGTATTTCAGGGCATGGAGCCCCGCGTACTGGATAGGATTAAAGATGCCGGAATCGGTATTTTCTTTAACCTTGCTCATGGCGGAAATGATGTCGACGTTACCGACGGCCATCCCGATCCGCCAGCCCGTCATATTAAAGAGTTTGGAAAGGGAATTTAACTCAACCCCTACGTCCTTGGCCCCGCTGGCCATGAGAAAACTCAGGCGCTCCTGTCCATCAAAGAGGATTTCACCATAGGGATTGTCATAGCAGACGGCGATGTCAAACTGCCTGGCAAATTCCACCAGGCGATCGAAGAATCCCCTTGTTGCGCAGGCGCCAGTGGGATTATTGGGGTAGTTGAGGAATATCCCCCGCGCCTTTTTTGCGACATCCGTAGGGATGTCTTCGAATACGGGGAAATATCTATTCTCTGCCAGAATCGGCACGTTGTAAGGAACACCGCCGCCCATCAGGATGCTTGCACGGTAGGCCGGATATCCGGGATCCGTCATCAGCACGGTATCGCCGGGATTTATGCAGCCCAGGACGAAGTGATGGCAGCCTTCTTTGGAGCCGATGAGACCGAGGATTTCCATTCCCGGATCGAGAGATACCCCGTATCTCGTGTTGTACCACCGGGCAATCTCCTGCCGGAAAGCGAGCATGCCTTTTTCCTCATCCGTTGGGTATCGGTGATTTTCCGGATCCCGCGCTTTCTTGCAGAGCTCATCAATGATTGAGTCCGGCGTTGGTTCCACGGGATCTCCGATGGCCAGACTGATGACGTCAATGCCCTCGGCCTTCGCCTTGTTAATCTTTTTTCTCAGCTCCACAAATAGGTAAGGTGGAATCTTTTTCAGTCGGTCGGCAATCTGCAAAACGAAACACCTCCGGTTATTATCTGTTTAAGCTTCTCAGCGCTTGTAAGCCTCGTCCCAGATACGCCCTTCATAAACCACATTGGCTTTTCCTTCAAGATAAATATCCTCAAAACCCTGATCCATTTTTTGGAAATATATCTTCAATGTCTCCCCGCTTTTTACCCTCACGTCAACCGGCGATTCCACCAGTCCCCGCGAGGAGGATATTAGGGCAGATGCGACTGCACCGGTTCCGCAGGCCAGGGTTTCATCTTCTACGCCTCTCTCATACGTCCTGATCCTGATGGTGCGCCTATCTATGACTTCCATGAAGTTCGCATTCGTGCCCTCCGGTTGGAATTCCTTGTGGTAGCGAATCTTCCGGCCCATGTTAAATACATCGTACCTATCCAGACCATGAACGAAAAGAACGACATGAGGGACGCCTGTATTGATGAAGCTGACTTCAAGCGGTCGCTCTTCGAGCATAATCAAAATGTTGATCTTCATGGCCTGCGGCTCTGTTAACTTCAGCTTTACTACATCTCCCCTGACCTCGGCGTTGATGATACCTGCCCCGGTTTCAAAGGACATTTTTTCTTTTGCTATACCTCTGATGTAAGCGAAACGGGCGGCACATCTGGCTCCGTTGCCGCACATATCCACTTCGCTGCCGTCGGCGTTGAAAAACCGCCATCGGAAATCGGCACGACGGGAATTCTCGATTATGATCAATCCGTCCGCGCCCACCGATACTTTCCGTTCGCATACGGTTCTTACGAATTCTGCGATGTTTTCGACAGTAAGGGACTTATCCCTGTTATCGATCAGGATAAAATCATTTCCGCTACCGCTCATTTTAAAGAAATCTATCATTAGCGCTAACCTCGCAAGAGACAGGGACACATTCCTCTATTTTCTTAAATATACGCTCCTGATCTCCTTAATCTGGTCATCTGTAAGGACATCGGGTTCGCCTATCTGCAGGGCCAGGAAAAAAACCTTCGCGGCTATCTCAATCCGGCAGGCTATTGAATATGCATGGGAGAGATTTGCTCCTGTGACGAGGACGCCGTGGTTCTTGAGCAAAGTCCCCATCACATATGGCGGTCCCTTCATGGCCTTAATCGCAGCCCACCCTTGTGCCTCCGTGCCCGGACATGCATAATCGGCAACCGGTATGGGCCCGCGTACCGCTAATCCTTCCGTGCTGATAACAGGAATGCTTCTGCCCACTGTAGCAAAGGCCAGTGCGAACGGTGAGTGGGTGTGTACGATGGCCTTCACATCGGGTATATTCTTATAGACAGTTGTATGCATGGGTGTCTCGGAAGAGGGCTTATATTTACCTTCAACCACGCCACCATTGAGGTCAATGACAACCAGATCCTCTTCCGACATGTCATCGTAGGATATTCCCGTCGGTGTAATCGCGAGATGTCCGTCAGAAACACGGACGCTCACGTTGCCCGAATTTAACTGAATAAGGCCTTTCTGGTAAAGCCTTAAGACGCATTTAAGTAATGCCTTTCGCGATTCCTCGTATAACATGCAAACCTCTTAGAGCTTATCTATGAAAAATATCCTTTCAAGTCAAATGGGGAAAAGACCCCTTTCGGTGTGACCACAGCGCGTATTAACAGAGGGGGTGTGACATCAAAAGCAGGATAATAACCTTTCACACCGTCCTTAGCCGTGCGGATGCCCATGGCATGCACCGTCTCCTCAGGGTCTCTCTCTTCAATCTCCACTTTCGATATGTCAGGGTTTCCTGCAGACGGTGTCCCCAAAGCATAATAAGGTACACCGTGAAAATGAGCCGCCAGGGCTATCTGAAAGGTGCCTATCTTGTTCACAACGTAACCATCCAGCGTGATCACGTCTGCGGCGGACATGAACACCTGTGCCATTCCTTTAGACAGGATATACGCGGGCATATTATCGGTAATAACCGTTACCGGTACACCCATGTCACAGGCCACGCTGGCTGTCAATCTGGCCCCCTGGAGATACGGTCTGGTCTCCGGGCAGATCAAAGATATTTTTTTACCCTTCTCCCGAGATACCAGAAGCACGAAACCGATGAGGGTTTCTGCGTAACACTGGGTAAGTATGCTAACGTCATCCGGCATCAGATCGACGGCATACGTTGCAATCTGACGCGAATTGCGGTAGCGGTTTTCCAGATTTTTCTGCACATAGGCATATGTAACGGATTCTACGTCCTGTCCCAGGTCGATGGCGTCCTCAGCCACCTTGAGAATTCGCATGATGTGGGTCTTCATATTTGCCGAGGTGGTAGGACGGGCGTAAATCAGCACGTCTGCCGCCCGCTTCAACTTCTCCTTCGCCTTCTTTGCAGAAAGACTGCGCACCTCTCTCGCTGCACTTACCATTCCGTAAGCAGCCGCCAGCCAGGGTCCCCCGCTCTGCGTTACCATGCCGGTGATAGCCTGGGCAACCTCTCGATAATCCGTGCAGCGGACGAACTCTTCTGTACTAGGATATTTTCGCCTGTCTAATATCCACACCTCGCCATCCCTGTAATCCGCAACATTCTCAAATCGCAGGAGGAATGGCAGTCCTTCGTCAGCCCTCAATATGATCTTCCACCTTTTGAAAAAATATTTGCGTCATTATTAGTTAGATGCGGCCTCTGTGTCAAACGAAAAAGATGGCCTGATGCTGACCGGTGCACGGGAATTACATTTTTGTCAAGCTCATATTCATATAGTACAAAATTGTCACATTGATTCATGCCCGCCACCGCTTTTATAGCACATTAACTAATATAATCAATAGCTTTTATTCATGGCACCCTAATTGCTGTTGTACCTATTGAAAATGGATTTCAAGAATCAGGAGGTACGTATTATGAATTCGGGCGATACAGCATGGGTATTGGCATCGTCAGCGTTGGTTTTACTCATGACGGTGCCTGCACTGGCATTTTTCTATGGCGGTCTGGTGCGGCGGAAAAACGTTCTTTCCCTGTTGATGCAGTGTTTCATCATTTTGTGCGTTATCAGCCTGCAATGGATCTTATATGGATACTCTTTAACATTCAGTCCGGATACCGGCATAGGGATCATCGGGGGCTTCGACTGGGTAGGACTGAGGGGCGTGGGGGGGCAGCCGAATCCCGATTATGCCGCGACTATCCCCCCACAGCGTTTTCATGATCTTTCAGTGCATGTTTGCAGTCATCACACCTGCTTTGATTGTCGGCGCCTTTGCGGAGCGGATCAAATTTTCTGCCTTCCTTCTGTTTACGATTCTCTGGGCGACCTTTGTCTATGATCCTTTAGGCCACTGGGTCTGGGGAATGGGCGGCTGGCTGAAAAACCTTGGCGCCCTCGATTTTGCGGGTGGCATCGTCGTCCATACCAGTTCCGGCGTATCGGCGCTGGTTATGGCAATACTGATCGGTAAGAGGATCGGCTATCAGGAGCGGCCCTTCCGGCCGCATAATCTTCCCTTTACGGTTATGGGGGCAGCCCTCCTGTGGTTTGGTTGGTTCGGATTCAACGCCGGGAGCGCCCTGGCGGCGAACGAACTGGCAGCAAATGCCTTTGTCACGACCAATACGGCAACGGCTGCGGCGGGATTGACCTGGGCGCTTATTGAATGGCAGCAGCATGGCGCCCCGACTATCCTGGGGGCGGCAACAGGCGCGGTTGCAGGCCTCGTCGCCATTACGCCGGCCTGCGGATTTGTGAACCCCATGAATGCCATATTCATCGGTATTCTCGTTAGTGTCTTCTGCTATATCGCCATTGCCAAGGTGAAGGCGGCATTGAAGTATGATGACGCCCTCGATGTTTTCGGTATTCACGGCGTTGGCGGTATATGGGGAACAATAGCAACAGGGCTCTTTGCCGAAAAGGCCGTGAACGAGGCCGGTGCGGACGGTTTGTTCTTCGGCAACGTCCATCAGTTCCTGGTTCAGATAATGCTTATTATTGTAGCCGCTGTTTTTGCGGCTGTCATGACCTGGATACTTTTCAAATTTGTGGATGCTTTAGTCGGTATGAGGGTGGAAAAGAAGGATGAAATCATCGGCCTTGACCTGACCCAGCAGAGTGAAGCCGCCTACACAGTTATAGAATAAGGAGGTTAACGAATATGAAATATATAGTCGCCATAATACAGCCCCACAAACTGGACGAGGTGATGAAGACGCTGGAGGACGTGGAGGTAAATTTAGTAACCGTATCGAATGTGCTCGGACGGGGCAGGCAGAAGGGACTGACGGAGATCTACCGCGGGGCCAAGGAGGTAGGGAGCCTGTTGAAGAAGATAAAGCTGGAGATAGCCTGTAATGAGGATTTTGTGGAGCCGGCGATTCAAGCGATCATCAAGGGGGCCCGGACGGGCGAGATCGGAGACGGGAAGATATTCGTTTCGGATCTTTACGAGGTAGCGCGCATCCGCACGGGCGAGCGCGTCGGCAAGGCCATAGGATAAAGGGAGGGGTGTAAAGATTATTTGAATTCCCCCTCGCGAGACTGCATCGCAATGTCACTGTGCGTGAGTGAAATGGCCTAAACAATACGAGCCTGATACACC
>CAITLA010000304.1 GCA_903893135.1 uncultured Syntrophaceae bacterium
CCTGACGAAGTACGGGATGTTTTCTGATTTGAACGGCACCCTGTATTCAGGGAAGCCCATGGGTAATCCCTTCGGGGCATTTTACACAAGCAAGTATGGCAAACCGGATCAGATCGCAGCCGCACAGATGATTGCTGACAAATGGGCAATCACGCGCGAAGAGTGTCATGAGTTTGCCATTGCGAGCCACAAGAATGCCCATGCGGCAACTGTAAATGGATATTTCAAAAATGAGATTCTGCCTGTAAAAGGTGTCGATAAAGACGGCAATGAGATTGTGAGGGATACGGACGAACCCATCAGGCCGGAGACAACCCAAGAGAGTCTTTATGCCCTCAAGGTTCTGCCGAATACCAAGTGGATAACGGCAGGCATATCGAGCACCATAACGGACGGTGCGTCTGCCGTGGTTCTCATGAGCGAAGAGAAGGTAAAGGAACTGAAGCTGAAACCTCTGGTCCGCGTTGTCGCAAACGCCGTCGTCGGATCAGATCCAGAGATCATGCTGACAGGCCCCATTTATGTCACGCCCAAGGTTCTGAAGAAGGCCGGCCTTTCTATGGACGATATCGATATCTTCGAAATCAATGAGGCCTTTGCGCCCATACCGCTCGCCTGGGCGAAGGAGCTCAAGGCTGATCGGAGCAAACTTAATGTAAATGGAGGCGCCCTTGCTCTCGGCCATCCTGTCGGCAATTCCGGCTGTCGCCTGACCGTCACCGCAATCAATGAGCTTATGCGGCGAAAAGCCCGATACGCCCTTGTTTCGCTATGTACGGGCGGGGGCATGGCCCCGGCAACTATTATTGAGAGAGTCTAAGGCAAGGTTTGAAGAAATGGATACCCTCTGTCCTGGTGTCCAATGGTTATCCGAATCTCTATGCCGCGTGAGCGTGGAATGGATTAATTATGGAAACCCCGTTTCTTAATGGAGCGGGGTTTCGTGTTTTGGAAAAACTTAAGTGAATTTCTATTATTTATTCTCTAAGGCAGGAGCGGAAGACATGAAGCCATTTACGATTATGTCCGTTGCGATTTTATCGTTTATTGCCCTTGGGCATCTCCTCCGCATGCTCTTTGGATGGGAGGTCATCATCAATGGTGTTCACATTCCCTTATGGGCGAGCGCTATCGCGTTTGTAATTTTCAGTGGCCTCGCATACATGCTTTGGCGTGAATCTCGCCCAAACAAGTAAAACGCCGTATCTTCTGTCCTTGGTCAGGAGAGACTCGCTCTGGCAGTATTTTTTGTATGGAGCCGGTAGACGAATCCCCGGAGAACACAAGGCTGCCGATCATAGCCTCAAGAATCCCTGTAAATCCCTGTAAACGCTTCTCAAATAAATTATTCAGGTACGCCCGTTTTGCCTTTGCGATAGAATTCTGTCAGGAACTCCGCATCCTTTGGAGAGAGGTCAAAACGCATGACTGCTTCATTGATAAGCTTCTGAACGGTCTTGTTGGGATCATCCAGCAGTTTATCGGAAATCCATTTGACAGCTTTGCGAATAGATTCTCCTTCGGGCATAATCGTGGCCATGGTCCATTCTCCTCACATTACTGAATTTGGTTAATATCGTTATTTTTGTTTTTCATGCTCATTCTCGTTCCCCTCGGTGGCTTTCCAATAGATCGCTATGATAAGAAATATAGTCACAACAAGTACGAAGGGTATAATATAGCGATTTGAATATGCGGAAACGCGATGCCATTTCTCGCCCAGAAAGAATCCAATATTCATAAAAACAATCGTCCAGAGCGCCGCCCCTGAATAGGCAAAAGCGACAAACACCGGATACGGCATAGTGGATGACCCCGCAAAAATGGCTGTCAGATGTCTTACCCCTGGAATAAAATAACCGACAAACAATGCGAATTTTCCATATCGTGCGTAAAACTTTTTTGCGTTTTGAATATGATCGGGATTTACATTCAGCTTGGCTGAATATCTCTTTATTAAACGGTTTCCGAATGTCCTCCCAAATATATACCCAATCGTTATACCCAGAGACGTTCCTGTGAAGCAAACTGCAAAGGCATAGAGGTAGTTTAATTTGCCTTCATAAACTAAAAAGCCTACAAATGCAATCAATGTCTCATCAGGAATGGGAAAACCCAGGATTCCCAGTCCCAGAGCGACAAAAATTCCCCAATAAGAATATTTTGTGATGGTCAACAGAAGGGCGTGCATTTATGACCCATGGGCTCTGTGTTAAGAGTTCCTTTGGCAGTATTATAGAATAAATGCTTTCAAAAATGCGAGCTGAAATATCGTTGCAGAATCCGGAAAGGGACAAGATGATTAGAGGAGAAATCTATACCTCTGTTGAGACTGCATGCCCGTAAGGTTCAGTTTGAGACAGTTATCGGCACTTCTTTCTTAAAAACAAGAAAGGGCGGGAACTTCTCCCACCCTTTCCTGTCAAATAGTTTATAGCGTACGATATTGAACCTATTTTTATAATGTCTGAATGTTACTTAACAGCATCTTTTAGTGCTTTGCCGGCAGAAAACTTGGGCACTTTCTTGGCCGCAATCTTGATTGGTTTGCCGGTCTGGGGATTTCTTCCTATTCTTGCGGATCTCTTCGCAACGGAGAAAGTTCCAAAACCGACCAGAGTCACCTTGTCTCCTTTTTTTAGAGCCTTCTTGATTGCATCAAGGACGGAATTAACGGCGCTTACTGCCTCCACCTTGCTGCACGTTGACTTTGCAACCTCATTGATCAGATCTTCTTTGTTCATAGCATCCTCCTCCCTTTTTATGTTTTAATGGTCTCGATCCGCCAAAGGCGGAAACATCAGCACCTCTCAGTCAATGCCTCTTTATAGATTCTGAGCTTCAAAAAAGCAACATTAAAATGATGTTATTTTAACTTTATTTTGAATCGGTGACAATAGACACACAGCAGTTTTCAGAAGCAGGTCGGTTTGAGAATCCACCGCTTCCGCGTGCAATGGCATGGACCACTCTGTGTAGCAAGATGAAACAGGAAGTCTTGCATTGCAGCCTTAGTTGTGAATAACTGTCTGTATCGAGCATTCACATATCTGGCAGTGAAACAGCAACAATTATGAAACGCTCTGATTTTGCTTTAAAAAATACGTTTGCGTAGGATATATCAAATGACGCCTGCTGGATGATGCCTTACGGGTCGTGCATTTGCTGCGGTCCAGATTTCGCAAACCGATTGAATCGAAAAGCCAGATTCGTTTGCTCGTGATCTTACGAACAATTGTCCAGTGGTCATGCAGACCGCCCAAGCTCAAAAGAATGGCTCTCTTTTCCCCTTTCGCACGTTTCGCATGAAGAAACCTTGTCATCTCTGTCCAGAATTCGCTGATCCTTACATCTGTCTGCTTTTGAAAAGGTATTGCTCGGTCTATTTTTTCTCCGATAATATCCTTGAATATGCTCCCCATGACCGTTATGCTGATTCCCTGCGCCAGCGTTACAGCCAGACTCTTATTATCTTCAAGGTAGCCAACAATCTGCGTAAACAGTTCCTGCGATTCCTCGTTACTAAGTCCCCTGATGACGCGCATGGCATTTACGATACTGTATATGCCGCAAAGCGAATCAAGAGCGCCCTGTTCATAAGGGTTAAGTTTCATCGGTCACTCCTGGGAGGGTTGCTAAAAGAATTCTCCAATGCGGAATAATATACGATGGTATTCTTTCACATTGCTCCGTACTTGAAAAGAAATCTTTTAGATTTTATTGAAGGGTGATTATTGTCTGATAATTGTTGTATAATTACAATGATATGCAACAGGAAGATGGCTGCAAGTTATATGGGGAATGTACCCTATTCCTGAGAAAACCTGACGAAGTCCCGGTCTCATAACCCGCAGATGGCCGGCATGCGGAAAGATAGTCTTATGGATTGGATCTTATAAGAAATGCAAAATGCGGGACTGAGTTCATTCGGTCCGTATCGTCGATGCAGTTTACAGGCAGGCTCCTTTTGGAAATATTTCATTGAACATGAAATTTAAACAGATCCATATTATACTTGGCTAAGTGGTATCTAATATTTTCGACTAATGGCGCCAGTATATTTATATAATCGTCGGTCCATGATGCACTTCCGTTCAAGCCGTCATCCTTTCCCAGCCTCACCCAACCGCGGTTTACCAATGGCTGGAGGCGTGCGGGATTCCTTGCAAGGGCGACGCACCAGGAGGCATTCTGGTAATCTTTCAGCTTGTCTCTTGTTGCCGGTACATTTATGGCGCCATACAGCCTCAGCCCCTCAGATGTGGATTTGATAACGGGTCTGAGTTCATAGTAGCGGTTAGAGACGTGAAAGAGGATCACCCCGTCTTCCGCCAGCCTGCTGAGGTATATTTCCATGGCTTCCCGTGTCAGCAGGTGGGTCGGGATGCCATCACCGGTAAAAGCGTCCATGTGGATTATGTCATAATCATGACCGGCGCTTTCTGACTTCTGCATTGAGAGGCGGCCGTCTCCGACAATGACGCGAACTTTGACCTTGCAGTCATCAAGATACGTAAACCACTGCCGGGCGATCTTTTCATTGTCAGGGTCTATTTCATAATAGGTGATGCGGTCGGCCTTTTTTGCGTACGCGGCGACGGCGCCCGAACCGAGCCCCAGTACAGCGATTCTCCTCGGGGTGTTAGTTGTTTGATAGACGTCGGCAATTCCTCCCCCCAGATAGAAGTAAGAAATCGGTGTCTGCCGCATGTCCGGATCGAGTAGCTGGGCTCCGTGCAGAGTCCTGCCATGAAGCAGTTTTCTCATCCCTCCCGGGAGTCCTTCGACGGGCGGCTCGTCCTTAATGCGGTACGTTCCGTAAAAGTTTCTGTGACGGAATTTAATTGGCTCTTGCCATGATGCCCAGGACTCCATGCCGATGACCGTGAGCATAATGACCATGATCAGGATACGGCTGCCAGAGGCCAGGATGGGAGTGCCGGGCCTGCAGGGGACAAAGGACTTGTCACAGCACCACCAGAAGGAACAACCTAATAATAGGAGCAAGATAGGATACTCAAACAGTCCCTTAAACATATAAGGGGCGATTAGACTGACGAGGACGCCGCCAATCCAGCCCCCCAGAGCGATAGTGAGATAGAAATTGGTGAGATACCCGGGCAGCGGTCGACGCTCGTAGAGCGTTCCGTGGGCAACCAGACAGATCATAAAGAAGACAGACAGATGTCCGATGATGGCAATCCAATGTGAAGGCCCCCACAGATAAAGTATGAATGTAATGAGCAGGATTTCCGGCCATAAAATTTTCAGGAACCAGGGGACGCCGCCCCTGTTCGAAAAGGTCACGATGAAGCTGCCCAGGTAAAGGGCTAATGGCATGACCCAGGTCAATGGGAAAGAGCCAACTTCCAGAGCAATGAAATTAGTTACGGCCAGAAGGAATGCGGAAGGGAGGCTGCTCAGCAGCAGCCACCTGGCATAGGTTAAAGACGTAACCTTGTCCTGTGCAATTTCTCCCCCGGCTTCTGAAGTCTGAATGTTTCGCTCCTTATCCGGGCGGAGTTGAAACCAGGCGGCCACACAAATAATCGCATAAACAATATACGTTCCTGTCCAGGAAAGGCTCTGCATTCTCAGACCCACCAGAGGTTCGGCTATGAACGTGTAACCCATCAATGCAATAAGAGACCCTGCATTTGAAGCCGCATACAGCGGATATGGCTCACGGTTCTCTCCGAGCGAAGATCGATAGAGCCATAACTGGGCGACGACCGCCGTTGTCGAAAGGACAATAAAGGGCAGCGCCACATGCATAAACAATATGCCGAGAATGTTGAGGAGCGGCGCGTGGGCATCGGGTTGGGCATTGATATTCAAAGGCAGATTAATCAGGGGAAGGGCAAGCAGAAGCAAATGCCAGGCCCCCATTTTTTTCACACAGAGATGCGCATACAGATACCCGATGAGGAGCATGGCCTGATAGAACATGAGGCACGTAAGCCAGACATGGGCCGCACCCCCGAAATAAGGTGTCAGCAGTCGACCTACAAGGGGCTCCATCCCGAAAAGGAGAAGGGCGCCGGAAAAAACCATACTCGTAAGTACTGTCATCGCCAGTCTCTGGCCCCTTGCGCCCACTGTTGCGCTGATTTTTTCCATTAATAGACCTGAACACCTGGAATTACTGGCGGCTCTATTATCACATTAGATAGGGAACGGCTATTAAAAATCATTGCATCGGCATTGTGCATTAAACTTTCAAAAACGTCCTCTTGAGATAAATGAAGACATAGGGTAATATGACCACGCTTTGTCATAAAATACAGGAGGACAACTTCATGGATTTTCCGAATCTTAAGAAAAATGATCCTGAGATTTACAAGCTGGTCAAGAAGGAGGAAGAGAAGCAGCAGTACAAACTGTCAATGATCCCATCGGAAAATTTTTCCAGTCCCGCAGTGCGGGAGGCCTTATCATCAGTATTTGTACATAAATATGCCGAGGGATATCCTCATAAGAGGTATTATGAAGGAAACCAGTTCGTGGACAATCTTGAGGAACTCTGCCAGCAGAGGGCAAGACGGGCCTTCTCTCTCCCTGATGACTGGCATGTGAATGTGCAGCCACTTGCGGGAGGTAATTCGAATCTCGCCGTTTATAACGGGCTTCTGGAGCCGGGCGATACTATCTTGAGCATGTATCTGCCGGACGGCGGGCACTTGTCGCATGGCTGGTCATTTCCCGAAAAGGATGAGCAGGGATTGGAAGGGCAGGTTGAGCAGGCCATATATCTGGGCGGTAAGAGAAAAATCAGCATCGTTTCAAAAATTTTTAAAGTGGTGCAGTACAAAGTGGAGCCCGATTCACGGCTCTTTGATTATAAGAAGATCATGGCTATTGCCAAGGAGTACCGCCCGAAGATGATCATCTCAGGGGGTACCGCATATCCGCGCGAAATCGATTATGACACCCTTCACTCTATTGCGAAGGAAGTAGGCGCCTATTATCTTGCGGATATTGCCCATGAGGCCGGCCTCGTTGCAGCGGGCGCCAATAAATCACCCGTAGGGAAAGCGGATGTTATCACCTTTACAACGCATAAGACCATCCGCGGGCCAAGGGGTGCCGTTATCTTCTGCAGAGGCGACTTGGCAGAGAGAATAGATTTCGGCGTTTTTCCGGGCTTGCAGGGTGGCCCTTTCGAACACACAATCGCTTCCCTTGCGGTTTGTCTGAAAGAGGCGTGTACGCCGGCGTTTAAAAAATATGCCTTTCAGGTGGTGAAGAATGCTCAGAGGCTGGCTCAAAGGTTCATAGAGAGAGGCTACGATGTTGTTTCCGGCGGAACTGATAAACATCTTGTGCTCATTGATATGAGAAGCAAGAAACTGTCGGGTCGCAATCCTGCCAAGGCCCTTGACCAGGCGGGTATCATCATGAACCGCAATTCCGTTCCCAATGAAACCGGATCGCCAATGAACCCCTCAGGACTGCGCATGGGCACGCCAACCATCACTACACGCGGCATGAAGGAAAAGGAGATGGATAAGATTGCCGAGTGGGTTGATTATGTCATTAAAGTTGTCGCACCTGACTGTGATCTGAGGCCTGCTGAATTTGAAGAGAAAATCAAGAAAATGCCCGAGCTTCGGAAAATCGCCGCGGAAGTGAAATCCCTCTGCCGGAAGTATCCTCTTAATATTTGACCCAGCATAATCCTGCCAATTTTCGTGAGGAGTGCCTGACAGTGCGTGCTGCCTGTCGAGGGTCGACACCTGCCGAGCAGAATTTCCTGCTAGGCAGGTGTCATCTGTATAACAAAACATGCCCGGAACAGAATGCAAAATAGAGACGCGGAATTTTTTCACTCTCTATTATGTATAAGACCCAACGTAGCAAGCAGGAGAATGGCGAAACCAAACGCTATGTAAAGCAAAGTAACGCGATTGAGCTGTAATTCTCCTTTTTCTGTGAATAGTATAACGTTCGAGAGGTAGCTCCAGTAGATTAGAAAGCCGTAGTTGAGAAGCAAGGCCATCCTGGTGTAACCGAAAATCAATACAAGTGTAGCGAGAGACAGAAGGGCGAGTATATGAGAAAGTGGTACCGATAATTGTGTTGACATTAATGGTTCCATATTACTTTCCTCTTTTGTCAGATATGTTTGCTCTTTCACCCTTGATTCGCAGCCCATTCGTTTTTTTTGACAATCCCTTTTGGATCATAATCTAAGTCACAATGTAAAAAGAAGCTGTGACAATAATCACACGAACAATCAATTTATATCTAAGAATCTGTGCAGTATATCTGAGATTTTAGGACTGTTAGGATAAGCTTTGACAGGAATCTTGGATTGCTCTTATGCCGAATTGATAGCATCGCCCTCAGCAGATTCGGCATGCGCATCTACTTTGTCTATCCCTTGAAAAGTAAAACATTGCGAATTTGCACATGACTTCTTACGAGGTCGCAATATGCGAAGATGTGTTTATGGACGCTGTATGTGATAGTCTAAGGTAGGAGTTGGTCGTATTACCGTCTGCCGCGACTGCCTCTATATCCTCCGCCGGAATCCGACTGGTGTGGTCTTGCTCTTCCTGTATCCCTTTCTTTTTTCGGTCTGGCTTCACTGACGACGATTGTATTTCCGTCAAGCTGGCCGCCATTGAATTTCTCAATTGCCTCTTTTGCTTCCTCTTCGGAGGCCATCTCGACAAATCCAAATCCTTTGGATAGTCCCGTTAGCCTGTCCTTTATGATATTTACCGACACGACTTTACCCGCTCCGGCAAAGTTTGACGTCAGATCATCCTCAGTAACCTTGCTGGACAGATTCCCGATATATAATTTTTTATTCATGTTTCGTCTCCTTTACGGTTACCGCACAAAAGACCTGAAGACAGAAAGAGGCACCCCGGTTCAGGTATTTACAGGGGCGCCTCTTTCTGTAAAGAACCTCTTATACAGTCTTCACATTAACAGCAGACGGACCTTTTGGACTCTGCTGGACGTCAAATTGGACGCGCTGGCCCTCAGATAACGTCCTAAAACCGCTGTCTTGAATGGCGCTGAAATGAACAAATACATCGCCGCCTTCATCATTAGCAATGAATCCGAATCCCTTCTTCTCATTAAACCACTTAACGACTCCTTCTGACATTGTTTCCATCCTCCTTTCTTAGATTTTTCAAAAGTTGGATTTCCACGTTGACAGAAAGAACAATTCACCATATCCATTGCGAACATGATGGTTTACCTTATACTGCAAAATGCCATTACCCAACTTTTTATGACTTTCTGAACCGTAAAAATGCTTCTTTCCTCAAGCGGTTGACTATCTATTATGACCTTTTGTCTATTGTCAAGTCTTTTCTGTAAAATTTTATGGTCAATTGACCGGTATTCATCCGGCTTCTTTTCATCTACCCATCAGAGGAAGAAAAACTTTCTCGGGTTGATCAGGTAATTCCCAGAAGCTGGATCTCGAAAATCAAATCCTTCCCCGCCAGTGGATGGTTGCCATCGAATGTAACGCTCGTATCAGATACGCCAGTTACAGTAACTTCGATAACCTGTCCGTCATCGCGGCGGAATTGAAGCAGTTGGCCGACACTTGGCTGAAAGTCTTTAGGAAGCTGATCCCGCTCGAAGACAACAACCATTTCTTCAAGGTGCGATCCGTAGGCCTTGTCGGTCGTGATTCTGGAAGTCTTCGTTTCTCCCACCTGCATTCCGATAACGGCATCTTCAAAGCCGGGAATGACTTGCCCTCCACCGATTTTGAATTCCAGAGGATCACAATCCAGGGAGGAATCGAAGACTGAGCCATCATCAAATGATCCTTTATAATGAACCTTCACATTGTCGCCTCTGCCTGCCTTTTTCATTGGTCAATTCCGATTTTCAGATGGTTATGAAATATCTCAGGGCATGTACTACTTGGTGCTGCCTTCCTGTCTCATTCTGGAAATAATCTGGTTAATTTTCGGCAGAGCACTTAGTGTTGCCTTCTCTCCCTCGAGGATGGCTTCATGTCTCTTGGAAAAATCTGCCGCTCCTATGTGGCCCACACTGGGTCTTATCACGACATCTGCCCTGCCCAGTTGTATCTGAGATATCTTGGCGTGCATGATGTCGATTGATTGCAATATCGTCTCTATGGTGCTCTTGGGGGGTGAATTCGCAGGACTCGATGATATATCGACGGCTATGACGACATCAGCGCCGTATCTTCTTGCTGCATCAATGGCCAGAGGGCTTACGACGCCTCCGTCCACATATGTCCCGTCTGAAAGCTTCACAGGCCTGAATATGCCGGGAATGGAACAGCTTGCCCGCACTGCAGTTCCCGTGTTGCCCGTGCCGAAAACTATTTCTTCACCGGTCTGTATATTCGTGGCGACTGCATAAAAAGGGATATGCAGCTTTTCAATGGGGGTATCCCTTAATGCCCAGTTCACATAAATTTCCAGTTTTTCGCCCTTGACGAATCCATTGTCCGGGATCGTCAGGTCTATAATATCGTCCCTCTGGATGGAAAGAGCCATGGTTTGAAGTCTATACGCATCAAAACCATATGCGTACAGGCTGCCTACAAAACTCCCGGCGCTCGTGCCGACTATCATGTGGATAGGGATTTTGTTGGATTCGAGGATCTTCAGTACACCGATGTGCGCAAATCCCCTGGACGCTCCTGCTCCGAGGACCAGGGCTATCTTAGCGGGCTTGGGAGCAGGCTGTAGGGGAGGCGCTTTCGGAACACATGCAAGGGTGGCGAGGATGCAGGCGATGATAGCTATAGATAAGCCGGTATACTTAATTCTCTTCAAAGGGTCCTGATAAGACATCTTCAACTATCTCTTTAAAACTAACTCCATCTCCAAAACAAAAAGAACCGCCTCACATGCGACCACAAGACGGCTCTCTTATATTACGATGTACATGTGTTATTTATAATATCCACAAGCAACAATCAGATCGCCTACCTTCTCAAGGATTGAAACCTTTGCCGCCACTTGCTTGCTAACAGGGTGATCCCAATAATACTCAACTTCCCCCTTGCCTTTCGCGTTCGCAAGATCAACCATCTTTTTTATGAAAAGTTGCCCATTCTTGTCCTTTGTTTCCATCATGTCCTTGCCAATTAATTTTTCATTAGCGCCATGGGACAGAACTTTCCCGTTTAAATCCAAGATAAAGATGTAAAGATCCTTATTAACAAAGTCGCCCTTCTTATTGTTGAATGCTTCAAATGCTTTGTCCTTACCGTTGGCTTTCAGATAGGTAACCGCTTTTTTCATTAGTGCCTTTGCCTCTCCTGCAGTGCCAAACTGCCCCTGTGCATATGCAAAGCTTACTACCAGGAAAACTGCCAATATCACTGCGCATGCTCTTTTCATAATGTTCCCTCCCATTTTTATTCTCCATCCACTATAAATGAAATCCTGCGGGATGGTCAAATGCTTTTTCACAGGTTGCCAGATTTATACATCAATCATAAATAAACCACAAGATTTGTTAGCGATAACTATTTCAAATGCTGAATAGATGTACTGAATCAGAAAAACAACATTACAAGGAAGAACTAAGAAACGGATTTGTTGTCTCCACCTTGTGTTCTTATTAAGCATCGAATGTTATAAAATACCCTGGGACGCCGGGGTAAATGGGAAGAGTGAATCTGTGTTTCACCTGATGCTTGAGAGCATGATAAGTAGATTAGATCCTCTTTCCAGTGCTTTGTTCAGTAACTCGTACGGTATCATAAACCTTCCCAAATGGGAATGAGTTTGTACTTGCAAGGGTGATTCGGACAGAGCTTTTTACCAAGCTGGCATCTATCATTAATAGAAAGGAGAAAGGATATGTCAACATCGGTCCTTGGGATTGACATTGCCAAACAGAGATTTGAGGCTGCACTGCTTGTAAATAGTAAAATCAAAAACAAATCCTTTAAGAACACAACGGAAGGTTTTGAGTCTCTATCTCTTTGGCTCGATAAACAGGGTAGCCAGAAGGTTCACGCTTGCCTGGAGGCAACTGGTAATTACGGAGAAGACCTGGCCATCTATCTTCATGAGGCCGGTCACACGGTAAGCATTGTCAATCCAGCCCGGATCAAGGGCTTTGCCCAAAGTGAACTGATTCGCACCAAGACGGATAAGATTGACGCAGGAATCATTGCCCGCTTCTGTTTGGCTATGAGGCCAGACCCTTGGATTCCACCCTCAGCGGAGATCCGGGTGTTGCGAGCTTTGGTCAGACGTGCTGATAGTTTGATCGACATGCGAAGTCAGGAGAAGAATCGACTCAGTACGGCACATGAATCCGTCATCCATTTGATTGTGGAACACATCGAATACCTTGACGAGGAGATAGAAAAGATCAGAAGAGAGATTGCTGGACTTATTGACCGAGATCCGACATTGAGACAAAAGAAAGAGTTACTGGCTTCCATCCCAGGTATCGGCAAGGTAACCATCGCTGCGATCCTGGCAGAACTGGATGACATGGAAAAATTCCATCATGTTCGTGAACTGGTGGCATTTATCGGGCTCGCTCCGAAGGAAACACTATCAGGATCATCAATTAAAGGGAAACCAAGGCTATGCAAGATCGGGCATGTACGACTCAGAAAAGCCCTGTATATGCCGGCGCTGGTATCGATTCAGTGCAATCCTGTAATGATCGCTTTCTATAATCGACTAAAAGAAAAAGGCAAAAATGGGAAAGTTATTGTCTGTGCGATAATGCGGAAACTGGTTCATATTATTTTTGGTATTCTAAAATCTGGCAAAAAATATGATCCAAATTATAAGCCAGCTTTCGCTTGACAAGAACGGTATCTACTTATCATCAATGGCGAGATCATCTGCGAGCTGATGATTATGGATTGGAACCTGCAAAAAATGAAAAGGCAGGGCTATTTTCTTACCCTGCCTTTAGCTTTTAATAAGATAATGGACTTTAAGATGCCGTATACCAAGCTGTCTATGGCAGATAGGCACCGCAACCAATGATCACATTACCCTCCTTCTGAACGTAGCTAATTTTAGCCTCTTCCTTTTTGGTCTTAGGATTTATTTGGTAATACGTAACCCATCCTGAACCCTGACTGTTGGCCAGATCAACCATTTCCTTCCTATGGAGCTTTCCTTTGCTGTCGGGTTTGTCATAGACATTTGTACCGACGAGCTTGGCAAGATTCACATTAGCCAACATAAGTCCCTTGGGGTCTAAGGCAAAGACATACAGATCACCCTTGATGAACTTGCCCTTAGGATTATTTAATTCCTTTAACGCTTTCTCCTCTCCATTCGCTTTCACGAAGGCTATGGCTTTCTCCACCATTTTTTTCGCCTCCTCAACGGTGCCTCGTTTCTCGGCGGCGTATACTGATGTCACTACAAAAAGGCAAATGAAAATCGATATCACAACTTTTTTAAACATATCCCCTCCCTCTCTTAACGTTAACTTGCGAAATGATTAAAATTTGATTTACTCTTTCACCGAGTCATGAATGGGTTGAATTAGAAAAACAACACTACAGGAAGAACAAAGTGACCTGCCCCCTTGATCACTATCC
This sequence comes from uncultured Syntrophaceae bacterium, assembly GCA_903893135.1. Classification (GTDB taxonomy): domain Bacteria; phylum Desulfobacterota; class Syntrophia; order Syntrophales; family UBA2185; genus Fen-1135. The sequence continues at coordinate 13,547 of CAITLA010000304.1, forward strand.
AACATTAGCAGAAATTCTAATATAAAAACTGGACCGTTTTTTGAGGGGGCGGGTCAAAGGCTCACTAGCATATAATCATACTACTGAGTGCAGGATGGTCATCCCTTCCTAACACCTCTAAGGCAATTTCTTC
>CAITLA010000305.1 GCA_903893135.1 uncultured Syntrophaceae bacterium
AACTGCGGCGAGGGTAGCCATACCGACCTTCTGCGATTTTTCTATGATACTCGCCACATGCCTTTTATTTATATGTCCTATTTCATGTGCAAGTACGGAGGCCAGCTCGCTCTCCGTTTCAACCAGGGTGATTAAGCCTCTATTGACGTAAACATAGCCGCCCGGCGTGGCAAAAGCATTGATTGCCGAACTCTTTATCACCGAGAAGCGAAATTCAAAGGGAGCCTTTTCACTTTGGGCGAGTACTTTATTGCCCAACTGATTGATGTAGGTTTCTATTCTCTGGTCATGGATCAAGACATCACTTTTATCCAGTCTCTCATAAAATTCCTTTCCGAGTTTTCTTTCATCTTCAAGAGTAAAAGAAGCATGCGCTAATCCAGCGGCCTGAAAGATCAGAAACATAATAATGGCAGGGATGATTCCCGTCCCGTTTGTTCTGAAGATGTGGAATTGATTCAAGGGGTAACCTCTCCAATTAAGAAATTATCATTTGATTATAGGCGCTTTATCAGGGGAATATTTTGAAATTGTATTTCCTTATTAACTCTTTTGGCAGTCATAATCAAGTCATCGTTTATTTGGCGCCATCGGAGATGTGAAACTGATCGCAGTCGGTATGTGTTACTATTTAATATTGTTAAGGGTTGACCAATATGCTATAGCGCTGGTGTATGAGATAATGTCACACTGGATGCGTTTGCTTTCAATAGGTTGTGAAAGGTGTTTCTAAAGGCGCTTACCCATGAAAAAAAAGTTCGTTGTTACCATTGACGGCCCTGCCGGTGCGGGCAAAAGTACAGTCAGCAAGGCCCTTGCAAGAAAATTATCATATATTTATCTGGACACGGGCGCTCTCTACAGGGCGTTTGCCTACAAAGTTATCCAGAAAGGGATTTTGCCGGACGACGAAAAAGGACTTGCCGCCTTATGTTCGCGCATAGAGATATATCTCGAAAACATAGATGGCAGCTTGAATGTCTTTATCGATGGTGAAAATGTAACGAAAAGGATCAGGAGTGAGGAGGTAGGTCTTGTCGCGTCAACGGTTTCGGCAGTTTCCGCAGTCAGGGAGAGACTGCTGTCAATTCAGCGCAAAGCAGGGGAAAGAGGGGGTATAGTCGCCGAAGGCAGAGACATGGGGACAGTGGTTTTCCCAATGGCCGATTATAAGTTCTACTTGGATGCAGGCGTGGAGGAAAGGGTTAGAAGGCGCTGCCTTGAACTGCTCACGCGGGGCGGCAGTGCGGACCATAAGACAGTTGCAGGGGACTTGGTTGTCAGGGACAGGCAAGATCAGGAAAGAAAAATAGCCCCTTTGAAGGCCTCCGAAGATGCAATTATTGTGGACTCCACATGCATGAGTGTCGCAGAAGTTGTTGAGAAGATGATTTCTATAATTAACAGTGCATACGGGTTAAGTCATGAGCGTAAATAGCTGATGCAGCATGATTTTTAACGGCACTGAGTTTATGGGATATTCTACGTGGATTAACCTGAAGCGAGAAATTTTGAATTATCTTGATATTTCACGACCAGTATGCTACTTAATATGATCTTATGAAAGTTTTTATAAAATTCAGGGGGTAACGGTTTAATGGTTAACAGCAATAACTTAATTTCTAAAGAACAAAGTAACGGTGAGAAGGTTAACGAAAAAGCGCCAGCCGAAAAAGCAGTTCCTCAAAAGGCCGCCGGTAAAGAAGAGGATGTCGGGTTTAGAGAATTATATGAACAGAGTTTGCAGAGCGTCCAGCTTGGCCAGGTCGTGACAGGTAAGGTTGTTCAGATAAATAGTGACGTCCTTATGGTAGATGTCGGCTGGAAAACGGAAGGTTATATTCCGGCAAGGGAATTGAAGGATGAGGAGGGGAATATTTCACTTGCCGTTGGTGATGAACTGGAAGTCTTGGTCGACAGAAGGGATACGGACGGCAATCTGGTACTGTCGAGGGATAAGGCTGTAAAGATTAAAGTATGGGATGATGTTAAAAATGCGTGTGAACATAATATTCCCGTAAAGGGTACGGTCGTAGAGAGAGTTAAAGGGGGACTCTCTGTGGATATCGGAATTTTGGCCTTTCTCCCCGGTTCTCAGGTGGATGTCCGTCCGGTGAGAGACCTCGACAAATACGTTGGGCAGACATTGATGTTCAATGTTCTCAAGTATGACAGGAAGAGAAACAATGTTGTGCTCTCCAGAAGATCTATATTGGAGCAGGAAAGGGTTGCGGCAAAGACGGAGACCCTCGAAGGTATCGAGGAAGGGCACATTTTGGAAGGAGTTATCAAGAATATAACCGATTACGGACTCTTTATTGATTTAGGGGGAATTGACGGCCTTCTCCATGTTACTGACATATCATGGGGAAGAATTACGCGACCGTCGGATAATTTTTCCAAAGGCGATAAGATAAAAGTGAAAGTCCTTTCTTTTGATAGAGAAAAGGAGCGGGTTTCCTTGGGTCTCAAGCAACTGATGGACAATCCTTGGGAGATGATTGAGAGGAAATATGCCGTAGGATCTGTGATTGAGGGCAAAGTAGTAAACCTCACGGATTATGGCGTCTTTGTAGAAATGGAGCCGGGTGTGGAGGGTCTTGTACATATAACAGAGATGTTTTGGACAAGAGAGATTAAACATCCGTCTAAAGTTTTATCTGTGGGTGACATTGTAAAAGTCATGGTTCTTGATGTCAATCCCGAGGTAAAGCGTATCTCACTAGGATTAAAACAGACAACCGAAAATCCATGGGAGGCGCTTAAACAGAAATACCCGGAGGGGAGTATCGTCAAAGGTGTTATACGGAATATCACAAACTTCGGTTTTTTCGTCGGTATTGAGGAAGGCATAGATGGCCTTGTCCATGTATCTGATATTTCCTGGAAACAGAATGTAAAACATCCTTCGGAATTGTATAAGAAAGGCCAGGAAGTCGAGGCAATGGTCCTGAATATTGACGTGGCAAACGAGAAATTCTCTCTGGGAATAAAGCAGGTGGACAAGAACCCCTGGGATGAAAAGAATTTCATTTATGCTACAGGGTCGGTCATTAACGGAAAGGTGACTAATGTAACCGACTTCGGTATTTTTGTAGAACTGGAAGAAGGCATAGAAGGCCTGGTTCATATATCGGAATTGAGCCATAAAAGGGTAAAATCCGCGTCGGAGATATATGCTGTGGGCGATGTAGTATCGGCAATCGTTAAGAGTGTGGATTTGCAGAATAGAAGAATCAGGCTGAGCATAAAGGACTATGAATCGCCATCTGAGGGATCTTCTTCAGTCACGCAGTACTTGAACAACAAAGAAAATGTCGGTTCGAATCTTGGCAAGGTCTTGGCCGATATAAAAATGGCAGAAAATGACAAGGGATAATGTCAAGCCGTGAGAAAACACCCCGTTATATTCGGCATATTCCTTTTATTTCTGATTGTCGTAGCATTTTTTCTGTTAGTCTATGTTTTAGGGTCGTCGACGGAAGACAGGCGTTCATTTACCCTTGACAATAAGGTAGGCATCGTAAAAGTCGAAGGGTTCATTGGCGATACACGTGATGTTCTTGAACAGTTGAATCAATTTGGTAAAGACGACACCATCAAGGCAGTTGTTCTGAGAATTGATTCGCCGGGAGGAGGGGTTGCTTCCTCACAGGAGATCTATGAGGCTGTAATTGACCTGAAAAAAAAGAAGAAAGTTGTAACATCCATGGGGTCTGTTGCAGCATCCGGAGGTTATATGATTGCCTGTGCCACGGACAAAATTGTAGCCAATCCGGGAACTATGACGGGCAGTATTTCCGCCGTCATGCACTTTGCCAATGCGGAGGAGCTCTTAAAAAAGTTGGGCCTTAAAGCATCCGTCGTTAAGAGTGGAAAGTTTAAGGACATAGGCTCACCCGTAAGGGAAATGACCTCTGATGAAAGGGCGCTAATTCAAGAACTGGTTGATGATATATACGATCAGTTTCTTGATATGGTGGCCAGGGACAGGAAAATCCCAAAAGAGAACCTGCGAAAGATCGCTGATGGGAGGATTTTTACGGGAAGACAAGCTCAGAAATTGGGTCTTGTCGACTACTTGGGTGATATGGGGTATGCCGTCGCGCTTGCCGGCGAGATCTCCGGGATAAAGGGGAAGCCTGAGGTTGTATACCCAAAGAAAAAAGGATTAAGATTCTGGGATTATTTTTTTCGGGAGATGTTTACAGCCCTTGAGCTTCAGATGCGGGGCAAAGCGGAGCAATTCAATGGCATCCTTTATCTCTCACCCATAGCGAATTATAATTAAAGTGCTGCATCATGACGAAAAGAGAGCTGGTTAAAAGGGTTCAGGAAAAAATTGGGGATTATCCTCCCAAAGATATAGCCTACGTGGTTCATCTTGTTTTCGAGGCAATGAGCGCTGCCCTGAAGAGGGGTGAACGGATAGAAATCAGGGGCTTCGGAAATTTTACGGTCAGAAACCGGAGGCAAATCCAGGGTAGAAATCCGAAAACCTCTGTTGTGATAAACCTTCCCGCGAGAAAAGTGCCCTTCTTTAAGGTCGGTAAAGACCTCAATGACATGGTAAATCGATATAGGTAAACGGGCGAGCTTATATAAAATCCCAGTCACTGTCCGGTGACGCGAAATCTTTCAGTTGTTCTCTTCTTTTCTTATGCTGTAGTTTCTTGAGAGCCTTGGCCTCTATTTGCCTTATCCTCTCGCGGGTTACACCCATCATCTCACCTACTTCCTCAAGAGTAAAGGGCCCATAATTGCAGGCAACCCATGTGCAGTTTAGAAAAGTTTCATTCTTAAGCCGCCATTCGCAGGTCGTATCTTGGCAGGCTTCTGATATTAAATGCCCCTTTTTCTTACACCTATAGGTGTTTATCAATTTGCTCAATCTTACACCCCGCAACGCATTGTTGTTTGAGACTGCTTAGGTTACAAAGCGCGTCTCCAAGAGCTATAACAAAAATTTGTCCATAATTTAAGTGCTTGTCATTTATTTGTCAACAATAATTGATTAAAAATATGCGGAATTTCGGAGTATTATTGTTCTATTCATCATTAAGGCAGCCGGCACGGCTTTTAAGGCGCCTGAGACGGTAAACCAATGCATCCCTTTCTAAAGTTGTTCGAGAATGGGGGAGGCTAAGGGCTTCGTTTATTATATCGATAGCTTTCTTAAAATCACGCCGCCTATGCTCGAGATACTTAGCCATCTCTTCCACGGCAAAAAAATTACCGGGATTGCAGAGAAGCATTGCTTCCCAGATCTGGATGGCGTCTTTCCAGCGACCATGGCGTTTGTGGATTAGGGAAAGGCTTTTCCTCGCTTCAAAGGCTGCGTGAGCGTTATCTGCCTTTATCAGTGCTTCCAGGATAGTCCGGGCGCCGGACGAGTCCCCACGGTCAACGAGGAGGCGCGACGCTGCTAATAGGTCAAGATGTTCTCGCGTTGCCAGATCGGGTTTGGGGGATAAGATTTCGGCAAGGTGTACCGAAAGGGCCGCCATGGAAATGACATCAAGGCGGTTGTGCTCAAATACATCTTCCAGCAGGCGGGGATCGCGATATCTCAGCCAGTCGAAATAGCGCTGGGGAATCTCGCTTCCCGGTATGTCGCCATAGCGATGAAATCCGATGATATCTTTTTCCATGGTGGACAGACGATTATTTTCCAGTCGATGCCCGAAGAGGCGGCGGGCCGGGTGAAGGAGATCGAGATTGGGCATGGCGGTCAAACCGTCAGGCAGACGGTTCAGGATAAAACGCGTCGATAAAAGACCTACATCGAATGCCTTGCCGTTGTAGGTTACGAGAAAACTTTTTTCTCGGGCCATTTCGAGAAGAAAGTTAAGGCACGCACGTTCTTCAGAAAAGTCGCGGGCAAATAGCTGTTGCGTACGGAATGTGTCATCTTCAAACCAGCCGAGACCGATGAGAAAGGCGAACGTGCCTGTGCCGCCTGCCAGTCCGGTGGTTTCCGTGTCAAGAAACAAGGCATCCTTGCAGCCGAACGAAGCGATATCGGCGTTATTAGCGAGAATGGCCGCGGCCTTCATATCAAGGGACGACATTTCTCTGATACTGCGGTTACCGTGATTCGAAGAACCCGCATTGTGCCCATGGACGATAAATAATTTTCCGAAGGCGCTGACAATCTCTTCACCCCTTATCACGTTATGAAGCGGGATGCGGCTTTTGTACGGCCTGGAGGCGGGCTTCTGCATCGCCATGGGCCGCCGCGACGTGATGGCCTCGATGCGCCTCCGAAGTTCGCTGATCTCATCACCCCTTGGGGATTTCTTATGTTTTGGTGAATCCTCACCTGTCAGGCGTTGTAGCCGTTTGATTGTGCTCATGTCTTATCGATAATCAAATCAAGGATGGCAATGACCGTTTCTTTGGCAGCAGGACCTACCTCAAGGGTGGGTCCCACACAACTGGGGCAGCCATGTCTGCAAGGACAGCTCCGAATGAGACTCAGTGCCGAGGCCAGCAGGCGGTCATGCTCTGCATACAGGAGGTCCGAAAAACCGATCCCTCCCGGATAGGCATCAAAGATAAACACAGTTGGGTCAAAGGCGTCCGCCATCACGCCCGTTGCATCCCTGGCGCTTTGAGGCGAAGTTGTAATGAAACGCGATCCAGCTCCATGGCGGATAAACCATTCACCGCTCTTGTCGCCGATGCATCGATCAATATCGTGCGCATCGGACATGAGGAGCATCGATGCAAGGTGATGAAGGCTGTAAGCGAGACCGGACAGTCCGTCAATGATTTCCGACTGCGTGCAGGAGAGCCCGCTCAGCATATCCCTGGGAATGGTGAACCAGTAGCTCGTAGTGTGCATATCTTTTTCCGGGAGCGTCACATCCCCGTAACCGAGATTCTCCGAAGTGTAAAATTTAATCTTCTTATATCCCACAACCTTTCGCACCACCTGCACCTCGCCGTGTTCAATGATGATCTTTTGCCGGTACTTCTGGGCAAAGCTATCGATGACCCGGACATTTGTATATGTCATGGCATCGGTGTAGTAATCCACATCGACCTTGTGGACAAAAGCCGTCTTTCGTTCGAGATCGAGCTTGTCCACATAGTATTGCTGCGATTCTACCATGTAGATGGCATCGTCATGAACCATGGAAAAGGCGCTGTCCCAGTCTATCTCAGCTATTACTTTATGTGCCCCTGCCTCCGTGGCGTCAACGACCACTACATTTTCGGGATTGATGCTCCGGAGGCTGACTTCATCGGCGGGATAGCTTTCCGCCGTCCAGTGCCACCTGTCATCGACCCTGTGCAGGACACCTTTTTCCTCCAGATAATTAAGGAGTTCCTCAAGATTTTCGCTCCCGAAGCGTTCTCCTTTCTCGAAGGGAAGTTCAAAGGCGGCACTCTTCAGGTGGTGAAGGAGTATGAGGAGATTTTCGGGATTGACGCGGCAGTGCTCCGGTGACCGGGAAAAGAAGTAATCCGGGTTCTCTACGATGAACTGATCCATCGGGTTACTCCGGGCAATGAGTATAGCCAGGCTGTGACCCATCCGTCTTCCGGCTCTGCCGGCCTGCTGCCACGTGCTCGCGATAGAGCCGGGGTAGCCCACCATGATGCATGATTCCAGGTCGCCGATGTCGATTCCCAGCTCGAGGGCGTTAGTGCAGACCACGCCCATTACCTCGCGGTCGCGGAGTCTCTGCTCTATCTCCCTCCGCAGATTTGGCAGGTAACCGCCCCGGTAGCCCGTGACAAAGTGTGTATCGACGGCCTTTCCTTTGGCAAATTGATCCTTGAGGTATTTTGTGAGTATCTCGACATTTAAACGGCTCGTGGTAAATATGATGGTCTGGATTGCATTTGTGATAAGTTCTGCTGCCAGCTTCCTCGCCGGCGTCATTGCAGATTGACGGATTCCCAGTTCACGATTGACGATGGGCGGGTTGTACAGGATAAACGTCTTCGATGCCGTCGGAGCGCCGCTCCTGTCGATCAGTTCCACAGGCCGCTCAAGAAGACGCTCAGCATGCTCTTTCGGATTCGCCACCGTTGCCGAACAGCAAATGAAGACAGGTTCCTGGCCGTAAAAACGGCAAATCCTGACAAGGCGTCTGATAACGTTTGTAAAATGGGAGCCGAACACCCCCCTGTAGACATGAAGTTCGTCGATCACTATATATCTGAGATTTGCAAAAAGCTTCTGCCATTTCGTATGGTGCGGGAGTATTCCCGCATGGAGCATGTCCGGATTCGTGACCACGACATGTCCCTGCTTGCGGATGGCCTGGCGGGCATCGTCGGGCGTGTCGCCGTCGTATGTATATGTCTTTATGTCCGCCCGCAAGTCGGTGATCAGATTGTGCACCTCGTGCATCTGGTCCTGGGCGAGGGCCTTGGTAGGAAAGACATAGATGGCACGTGTTTCCGGCTCTTCAATGATTTTGTTCAGGACGGGAATATTATAACAGAGGGTCTTCCCGCTCGCTGTCGGGGTGATGATCACCACATCACGGCCTTTTCCAACCAGATTCACCGCCTCGGCCTGGTGGCTGTAAAGTTGATATATCCCTCTTGCCTTGAGGATGGATTGAATGCTCGGGTGAACCCAATCGGGGAAGGGGGCGAATTTCCCCTTAAAAGCGGGCAGCCTTTTCATCGCCCGGACGTTTTCCATGAAGCGCCGGTCGTTTTCCTTCCGGGATAGCAATTCTTTGATGGTCAAGGTGGGCATGGAAGCTCCGTGTTATTTCGCGCCCGTTGGTTTGCTCAAGGTAGACTCCGAGAGAAATATTAATAATTCACGATACTACCGGAATTTCTACCGAAGGGAGAAATCTTGTCATTTCTCTTTCCAGTCGCTCGTCTATTTACCCCCTTTCTCGTTCTTCTACAACATATTTTTATAAATGAGAAATCCTCTTTAGATCCGAACCGCTATCGGTATTTTACTGGTTAATCTGATTTACTATTGACAAACAAATATATTCTCTTTAACAATGATTTGTACGCTAAGGTTCATCTGATGGGAGTATTCGAGTCCGGCCGGACATTATAGAGGATGCTTGTGAAATGCACCGTTGTGAGTGGGCTAACACTGCGGCTCTGATAGACTATCATGATCTTGAATGGGGTGTGCCGATCCATAATGATCGAGCCCTGTTCGAGTTTATCATCCTGGAGGGTATGCAGGCAGGCCTGAGCTGGGAAACTGTCTTGAGAAAGCGCAGTAGCTACCGTGCTGCCTTCGATAACTTTGACCCCTCCGCCATTGCAGTTTATAGGCAAAGCAAGGTCCGGGAGCTGCTTGCGAATCAGAATATCATACGAAATCGGCTGAAGATTGAGGCTGCCATCGGGAATGCCAAATCGCTCCTTGCTCTGCAGAAGAAGTTCGGCAGTTTCGACGAGTATGTCTGGAGATTCGTTGGTGGCCGGCCGAAGCAGAATAAATGTCAATCGCCGGAAGATGTTCTGGCGCAGACGGTCGAATCCAATGCCCTGAGTAAGGATCTGCGGCGATACGGGTTCAAATTCGCGGGTCCAACGATCTGCTATGCTTTCATGCAGGCAGTGGGAATGGTCAATGATCACCTCGTGGATTGTTTCCGGTATGAAGAGGTGGGTTCATTGGCCTGATCTATCGCAGTCCATGCTTTAATGCACTTGCCGATGTGCAAGTGATTTTGATGCCGTGGGCTTTGGCAACGCACGCAATACTACTGTGCGTGTATAGACAGTGCACGCGGGCGGCCGCGAGAAATAGCTGGGAATGATATAGTTGAAACGGGACAGGCGTAGCCTGTCCCGACAGGTGAGGCAAGTTAACGTCTTAACCGAGGATGGCCTTCAAATCTGCCTCTGGCGTTGTGATAGGCTTGAGGTCGAATTTCTTTGCCAGAAAATCGAGAACATTGGGTGTGGTGAACGCCGGAAGTGACGGACCCAGGCGAATATTCTTTATGCCGAGGGCGAGCAGTGTAAGGAGAATGGCGACAGCCTTCTGCTCGTACCATGAGAGTACCATAGAAAGTGGAAGCTCGTTTACGCCCACGCCAAAGGCCTTGGAAAGGGCCACGGCGACCTGAATCGCTGAATAGGCATCGTTGCACTGTCCGACATCGAGCAATCTCGGAATCCCTCCAATGTCTCCAAGGTCTTTATCAAAAAAGCGGAACTTGCCGCAGGCAAGTGTAAGGACCACGCAATCCTTCGGAATCAGCTCGACGAACTTTGTGTAATAGTTGCGGCCCGGTTTTGCGCCGTCGCAACCGGCGACGAGGAAAAAATGGCGGATATTCTTATTCTTGACGGCTTCAATTATCTTGTCGGCAACGCTCAATATGGCATTCCTGCCAAAGCCTACGGTGACAGATCCGCCGTCTGTATCGGCGGCGAAGCCGGGCAGCGCCAGCGCCCTCTTGATCACCGCTGTGAAATCAAGGTTTGCGATATGGCCGAGTCCGGGCCAGCCTACCTGGCCCGAAGTAAAGATATTCGGCATATAAGATGACTGCGGTCTCTGGATGCAGTTTGTGGTCATAAGAATAGCTCCGGGGAATTCGCCAAACTCCTTTGCTTGATTCTGCCAGGCCGTACCATAGTGCCCGTAGAGATGTTTGTACCTCTTCAGTCCCGGATAGCCGTGAGATGGGAGCATCTCTCCATGGGTGTATACATAGATGCCTTTTCCCGCAGTCTGCTTCAGGAGTTCTTCCAGGTCCTTGAGGTCATGCCCCGAGACAAGAATAGCCTTGCCCTTCTTTGAGCCAAGGGGGACCTTGGTCGGTACAGGGTGACCGTAGGCGCCTGTATGTGCGGCATCAAGGAGTTCCATCGCCCTCAGATTGATCTCGCCGCACTTGAGAACCAGATTGATTCCTTCGTCCAGCGTCATATTCTCATTTGCAAGCTGGGCAAGCGCTTCCTGCATAAGCGCATATACAGCAGTATCCTCCTTGCCCAGAATCTGTGCATGATCTGCATACGCCGCAATTCCGCGCATGCCGAAGAGTGCTATATGTTTGAGGGAGAGAACATCTTCACTGACAGCAGGATAGGATTTCAATCCTACTTTCTCGCCTTGGGCGGCCAGTTTATCGGTGGTTTCAGCCGGTTTGAAACGGACCGAATCGTGCGCAAAAGTGACATTTCCCCCGGCACCCTTGACCTTGATAAGCAGGGCATCTCTGTATTGAACGCATTGCTGGAGCAGGGTTGTAAATCGTTCGGGATCAAAGTTGACATTGGTTAGCGTGGCAAAAAGAGAGCCGCAGATAAAGTGATCAATATCGTGGTCAACAATGCCGACCTTCCTCGCTTCGACGGCGACGAGAGAAAGCCCTGTCAGGGCATATGTCAATAGGTCCTGTAGTGCGGCAACGTCTGCCTGTTTGCCGCAGACGCCGGCCTTGATACATGCCTCACCTTTCGCGGTTTGTTCACATTGATAGCAAAACATAATCGATCTCCTTTAAAAGATTTTTACATCCGGTTCATAGAAAGAACCTAAATTTTATCAAGTATGGCACAATGATATGCAATGGTCATTGACTTATGTCAATATACCTTGATATTTCTTACACGTAGGCTTCCTCTTTCCGGATGAGCGGGGTACTGACGCTATTTGAAAAGATCATCAAGCTTCTTTCGGCTCGAGTCTTTATCGCCTTTTGTCATTCCTTCCGATGCACTATCTTTGAACTTGAAATAATCGCAGAAGTTGGCTCGATCTTTATCAAGGACCCTCTCCGCCTGAGACTCATGGCACTGATTGTAATAATTAGGGTCGTAGTGGCGGCAGTTGAGGCAGCAGCGAAGATCCGCCTGGCACAGAGGGCAGATGTCTTTCCGTCCTACTATCTTGGGAACATTAATCTCATTTTTACATTTGTGGCACAGTGTCATAAGCAAGAGAATGTTTTAATGGTCTTCTGCTATCGTAAACCTCCACGTGCAGAAGGTATGGTCAGGGTGCGGGTCTGGCGGTGCAAAAAGACATTCTACCTGAATGCGGTCATCAACGATTTTGGCAAAATTCACAAACTCGCTACGATGCATCTCTTTACAGGAGAATTCCGGCAGTCCCTTTGCGACCCTTGCTTCCTGGGGCACACAGTGAGGAACGGAAATAATAACCTCATCCGCCTTTTCGTCGATTTCGTATCCGATAATCATAGCCCACGGGAAAAGTCTCTGTGCCTCCACGAAACCGCGCAATCCTTTCTCCTTAATCTGAAAACGCTTCAGGATGTCCTTGGCCGCCATGCCGGATACTTTTTCCCAGACCCTCTCATTAAGCCTTTCGGCGGTCTGTAAATCGAACTCCTCCGATACAAAGAGAAACCAGAAAGCGTCGACGATCCGGTAGTGCCAGAGCAGAAACTCGAGGTAGCTTGTCATCTCGGAAGTTTTCATTCGTTTTATGGGGGAAAGATCAATAGTGTGTGTTTTTTTCATATAAGCAGTAATCCTCTCTTCACGGGTTCCTTTTCCTTGCTCATGGCAAAGATTATAAATGTTACCGGATTAAAGCCGCCCAAAACTTATGCCGTACATGTGCGGACGGCTTAGTTCCACCGCACGGTATGCCCATCGTCTGAATTATTCTAACGACTAAGTCTAGATTAAGTTTCTAAAGGATTCAATAACTTTTTAGGGCGATAAGTCATGAATGGCAATGGATTCAGTGCAGAGCCTTTTCCACAGGGCAGCGATGGCGGCCCGCTCCCATTTCCAGAAATCACCGAAGGAAAATTTCTATTGATAATGAATTGCTTTAGTGGTATTGCACCGGCCAGTGGAATCACTAACCGTGTCATGATCTCGATGACATCCTGACTCTATAAAGTGAGGGAAGGAAAAGAAGGCTTCCTATCCCAGTTGACGGAAGTGCATTACGGACGGAGACTGCTGGGGGATCGTTCAATGGTAGGACAACGGACTCTGACTCCGTATATCCAGGTTCGAATCCTGGTCTCCCAGCCATAATGATTTTGATAATTAGCAGCCTCACCCTGTCCCGGATATCCGAAAAAAAATTAAACTTTAACCAATTCTCTGACTAATCGAGCTTTTAAATAGGTTTCGTTCTGTGCTGCAATTATCAAGCAGCTGTCACATGCCATATTGCATGGCTCATGAAATGTTCCTGTCATCAATGCACTGATCAACATGGATATGCCTGTCATATTGGACGTTATATATCTTAGTTATAATTAGGATTATTTTATTGATGAGAACATTCAAATCGGATATATAGCCTCCGTGGCGATTGTCCCCAAAAGACGATAATGATAGAGGACGCACTCTATTCCTCATCGGCAAACCATTCACTTTGATGCTTCGCGCCAAAGTCTGGTGTCATCTTCAACTTTATGGCCAGTTGGTTGAAATAGGCGATGATTACAATGGTCAGAATGCCTGGTACATATTCCCCCAGCAAATCAGTCAAGGCTGGTTCGAAATAGCCGACATCCTTGCGATGAATGCAAGACAATAGAGGCGATGATCAATGAAACGACCGAGACTAATTACATCAAACAATTAACTATGGATCTTGAAATAGAATTCAGAAATGAATTGGACATCCGAAGAAGGTCACCCTGCGGAGGCACTATTTCGATTTTAAAGACTGGCAGTGGATTCCCCATGTTAGCAAGAAAGATTATTGGAAAGTCTAAATGAGTAGTTCCAAGAGCAGGACAAAATAAAATGATCCGAGGATATTACAAGAAAAGAGGCCAGAGGGGCTTCACGATCATCGAGTTGCTATACATTGTTCTTATCCTCAGTCTCTTGGCTGCCATTGCCATCCCGCAGTTCGTGGCGTACAGAACAAATGCTTATAACGCAGCGGCAAACGTGGCTGTAAGGAGCGCGTACACGGCGGCAGAGTCCTTCTTCAGCGATTCGCCGGGGGGAACGGTTTCGGTAAGTCTTCTATCGGTCTACGGTTATAATGCCAACGTCAGCATAATATTAACATTAGGTGGCGCCGGAAAAATAGTTAACTTTACACTGCAGGCAGTTCATAGCGGTGGCAGTTCGAGCTTTACCGTTGATCAAGTGGGTGTGGTTACACGCAGCTAAGTGCCGACGATCACGGACTATGAGGCGTCAATCAAAGCCATGAGCCGGTGCAGCATATTATGTTACTGCAATTATTTTCCCTTCTCCGTGATTTTTGCCCAGGAATCGCGCAATGTAACCGTCCGGTTGAATACCAGGGCCTTCTCGCCTGAATAATGAACTGGATCCACACAGAAATAGCCGACCCTTTCAAACTGGAAAGGACTTCCGGGGATGGCATCTGCCAGGCTTGGCTCGACCTGGCATGATCGGAGAATCTCCAAAGATTTCGGATCCAGGCATACAGTCATGTCGGACCCTTCTGTCAGGGGATCGGCGACGCGAAAAAGACGGTCATAGAGGCGGACCTCGGCTGGGATGGCATGCGCCGCCGACACCCAGTGGATGGTTGCGTCTACCTTCCGTCCGTCGGGTGCAAAACCACTTCGCGTAGCCGGATCGTATGTGCAGTGCACTTCAATCACCTCTCCCGTGCGTTCATTCTTAGCAACACTCACACACTTTATAAAGTAACCGTAGCGCAGACGAACCTCCCTGCCGGGGGCGAGCCGGTAAAACTTCTTGGGCGGATTCTCCAAAAAGTCTTCAGCTTCGATGTGGAGCACGCGCGAGAAGGGGACTTTCCGGGAGCCCATGGCGGCATTCTTGGGATGATAGGGACAGTCAAACTCCTCAACCTGGCCTTCCGGGTAGTTATCAATTACAACGCGCAATGGTCTGAGGACAGCCATGACGCGCGGGGCCCTCTCATTCAAATCCTCCCTCACACAGTGCTCAAGGAGAGCCATATCAACGATGCTATCGTTCTTTGCAACGCCTATGCGCTCACAGAAGTTCCGTATGGCTTCGGGGGTGTAACCCCGTCTGCGCATGCCCGCTATGGTGGGCATCCGGGGGTCATCCCAGCCGGTGACAAGCTTTATTTCGACTAATTCGAGAAGCTTGCGTTTACTCATTATTGTATAGCTGAGGTTGAGACGGGCGAATTCGATCTGCTGCGGTTGATGTTCCACTTTCAATTTGTCAAGAAACCAATTATAGAGAGGACGATTGTTTTCAAACTCCAGAGTGCAAATAGAATGGGTAATTCCCTCGATGGAGTCTGAGAGACAATGCGCGAAATCGTACATGGGGTAAATGCACCATGCATCACCGGTTCTATAATGCGTCTCTTTCTTAATGCGGTACATGACCGGGTCACGCATGGTAATATTGGGTGATACCATATCAATTTTTGCCCGAAGGACATGGGTTCCGTCTACAAACTCTCCGGCCCGCATGCGTTCGAACAAATCAAGATTTTCCTCGGTTGATCTATCGCGGTAAGGGCTTTCTTTACCCGGTTCTGTGAAGGTGCCTCGATACTGGCGAATCTCATCGGCACTCAGACTGCAAACATAGGCCTTGCTCATCTTTATAAGCTGCAGGGCGTATTGGTAGAGTTTTTCATAGTAATCGGAGGCATAGTATAAACGATCTTCCCAGTCGAAGCCCAGCCACTTGACATCTCGAATGATGGCATTCACATATTCCATGCTCTCGCCGCTCGGGTCCGTGTCATCCATTCGCAAATTGCATGTACCTCTATATTGGGCGGCGATGCCAAAATTGAGGCAGATGGACTTGGCATGCCCGATATGGGGGTATCCGTTAGGCTCCGGCGGGAATCGCGTGGCCATACGTCCCTGATATTTGTTGGTTTTCAAGTCGTCCTCGATGATATCCCTGATAAAATCGGACGGAAGCGATGAATTGGTTTGGACCATATTGCCTATTTCCTTTATCCTGCTTTCAATCTATCTGTGGCGTTGTCATTATCAATTAATGATACCACATTTTGATTCAGACTTCTGCCATTTTTATTCTTCATTTGAGAACTATCTGCGAAGCATTGATGAGTTTATCTAAGGAAAAATTGATGAATTGACGAGTGCGGGGCATCACAGAATGAAGGACAGTAGACGGGAAGCATAACCTGGAAGCATGCCTTGGGGGCGGGATGATGGGGCAATTCTGGTGACGATTTCCTTTCAAGAAAGTCATTGCCATCGGCGGCGAATTTCACAATTTCTATTATGACCGCTCCTGATTTCGCCAACTACTTTATTTCCGTAAGCTTCGCCCTTGCTATTCGCGCCTGATTGGTGCCGGGATAATTTTTTGCCACCTGCTCGAGAAGGAATTTCGCGCTTGACTTATCACCGATATTCAGAAAAGAAAACCCCTGTTTGAGCAAGGCATTTGGCACTTTGTTACCCTGCGGATAATTTTTTAGAACTTTTTCGTATTCCAGGATCGCCTGTTCATATCTCCGTTCGAAATAGTAACTCTCGCCAATCCAGAATTGGGCGCTATCTGAATACTCCGTGCTTGGATATTGCTTTAGAAAGCCCTGGAATCCTTCTCGAGCTTTCTCATACTTTTCTTCTTTGAAGGCTTCATAGGCCGAGTTATAAGCCGATTCTTCCTCCGTCTTACAGGTTATGGCTTCTTTAAAATCGGGGCTTACAGCCTTTTCTCCCTTCGGCGCTTGATTGTAGTTTCTCCCAATCTCGAGGAGATTCTCCATAGCCTTAATGCGGGAAGAGAGTTGATCAAGAAGGTTATTTATAGTGCCGAATTCCTTTTTCCCGAGTATTTCACGATCTCCCTTCAAGCTCTCCATGTCTTCTCTGATCTCGGTCATGTCCGCCGCAATATCGGCGATCCTCTTGCGTATATCCGTTACTGCCTGATCGTTCTTTGCCATATCCTCACGTATGCCGGCATTTTCCTCCTTGAGGGCGCGAATTTCCGTGTCAAACTTTCTCTGAGTCTCTTGCAGGTCTATAGTTGTTGCGCATCCTGTGTAAGACAAAGAACAAAATATCATAATAAGAAAAAGAAATTTATTCAATTGCCGTACCTCCCATTGAGCATAATCTTTTCCCGTCAGTTCGGTCGCGGGCAGGACAGTTAAATGAGATTTATCTCTCTACGGAAATTGCCCCAGGCCAAAGATAATAAAAACCGGTCTTAAGAACTAAGAATTCAGGTAGTTCAATGTTGACAGCAGGAACGTTCAAACCTTCAGATGCGGCACTCGACGCATTATAGTAGTTGTCATCGGGGAACTCCGTGCGTCGATATACAACAACTCTGGCGTCAGCGGGGAGAGCTGCCAATTTTCTTGACTCTCTGATAGCATCGCTCAAATAGCAAACCTTATCCACCAGTCCTAGTTTCAGGGCCTCTGCGGCTAAAAAAACGCGGGCAGTCGAAATTTCAGCCAGTGCGTGCTGGT
>CAITLA010000306.1 GCA_903893135.1 uncultured Syntrophaceae bacterium
ATACAGCCGATCGCTACGCTCCGGCTGATTTTTTCGTTAGCAATGCTATGATTTAAAATCGTGGATGGTATAACAATGCCCCTGCCGATATGTTGCGTACACCATAATGGTAAATTTAAATCAATTGGATTGCTATATTTTGAAAATGAGCGCGTTGTTATCCTACTCAACAACTTAACTAATAAAGCTGATCTAGGTCCAATCATGGATATTTGTAATGATTATGTAGAACCTGAAGCATCAATAATGATCATTCCACGCGATCAAGTGATGACCATCGAAATCTTGCAGAAGATTGAATGAGACAATTGCATAGATCACCAGAATATAGAATTGTTATTCTTGGAAAAGCAGTTTCTTTTCGCTCATCCAAATCTGCTGACTATAAGGCAAAGATCCAAGAGGTCGCCAAACGTATTTTCGACAAGCCAATTATTGGAGATTTTGTTGAAGTTCGACTCGACTATTTTCATATGAAAAGGCGTCGCATGGATATGGACAATATTGCAAAATGTGTCCTTGACGCCTTGAATGGTATTGCATACAAGGATGACAGACAAGTAAAGCTCCAAGCAGCAATAGCTTATTCACTAGCATCTGTCGTATTTATTCAGCAGGGAGTTGTTAATCTTGTCAAACCTCTTGCTCAGTATGAAGAATATCTCTTTATAAGAGTAAGAAATGCGGGTAACTTAATTTGATCTAACCAATTAATTGCTAACAAATCGCTGGAGAGGGACGCTCATATTACTCGCGCCCCTCAGCTTCTCGTTGCACCTTCCTAATAAGCGTCATTCTGTTGCGCAGTTGCAGAATGACGCATGAAGAACGAAGCCGCGTCGCGCAGCTATGGCGATTCAATCATATCTTCGCAGTCTTTTTCCTATCGGAAAGCGAATGAATCAGGAACAGAGTTGTCCCTTATGGATCGAAACTGGTCAGTCAGGGGCGCCAACCACGTTATAGATTGGCCCCGTGGTGATCGGGAGGTATAGGAATACACGATTTTGGGCAATAGTAGGCAATGGCGAAACAGGGTGTTCTTTTCGCAGGAAGCAGGAGATATGGTTTTTACATTGCGAACGGTACCCATCTGAATAGCTCCGGTGGACTGTTGCATCTATAGGGAAGTAGATTTTCCACCCTGGACATCCTGCCTTTTTTACAGACAGGGCAGGTGGTGACATCGATCCCGCAGATCCTGAGCAACTGTTCCTGCCAGGTCTCCCGTCTGCCGGTTTCTTTTCTCACTGTTTTGCCGGTTTCGAGGAACTCACGGCATGACGCGATGTTGTCTTTGCGGTTTCTGTTTGCCAGCAGGCCAAAGTGGCGTATCCGTACATAGCGAGACGGCAAGACATGAAGCAGGAACCTTCTGATGAACTCGTCAGCCGTGAGCGTCATGGTCTTTTGACGGTTATCGTCTGCATAATCCCGCCAGAGGAAAGAGACCTTGCCGTCCAGTATGGTGAGGATGCGGTTATTGCTGATGGCGATCCTGTGGGTATATCTGCCAAGGTACTGAAGGACACCCTTGACGCCATCGAAGGGCGGTTTGCAATAGACGACCCACTTCTTATAATAGAGATGTCTCCTGAAGGATTCGAAGGTTCCGGGTTCCTTGAGATGGCTGATGCTGCCGGGGAATACGAGATCGCCCCCTGCGAAGCTTTTTTTGAGAAGGTCAAGGAACTTCCCTCTGAACAACGCCGACATGACCCTTACGGGAATGAAGAAGCCTTTACGGCATGGCACCCATCGGCCTCCGTCAGGGGACAGCCCACCCCCGGTGACAATACAGTGGACGTGGGGATGTTCCCTGAGGTTCTGACCCCAGGTGTGCAGAACACCAATGACCCCTATCTTTGCACCGAGATGCTTTGGGTCATTTGCGAGTTCCGTGAGTGTCTCGGATGCGGAGCGAAAAAGTAGATCGCACATGACCTTACTGTTCATTGAGACCAGGGGATTGAGTTCCGAGGGGATGGTGAAGACCACATGGAAATACTGAATGGGAAGGAGATCTTCGCTGCGGGCCTCGATCCATTTTTCTTTCTGTAAGGTCTGACATTTGGGGCAGTGCCGGTTCCGGCAGGAGTTATAAGATATTTCCAGATGGCCGCAGCTGTCGCACTTATCCTTATGGCCGCCAAGGGCAGCGGTCCTGCATATCTCGATGGCATGCATGACCCGCAAATGATCGCGGGGCATCCTATGGGATTCTCTATAAACAGGCCCGTACTGACGGAAGATGTCCGCCACCTCAAGGCCGCCAGATGTTCGCATCCGCTTTCTTCAATCAGGATTACGAAATCTATCGAGGGGACTTGTGACCTGCGCCAGGTTCAACCGACTGACATGTAGATAGACGGTTGTCGTTGTGGGAGACCTGTGGCCCAGAAGAAGCTGGACATGGTGGAGGCTCGTTCCTGCTTCAATAAGATGCGTAGCAAATGAGTGCCTTAACGTATGAACACTTGCCGGTTTTGTGATGCGAGCACGCTTTTTTGCAGCGTAGAAGATTAACTGTATCGTATGTGTGGTTATGTGTTCATCTTTTCTTTGCCCTTCAAACAACCATTCCGTGGGGCGATATTTTTTCCAGTATTGTCTCAATTGCTCAAGTGCCGTTTGTGACAAGATGGAGTAACGGTCATTGCCTCCTTTCCCCTGTCTTATCCTCACTGTCATACGTTTGCTGTCGATATCGGTCATCTTAAGACGTGCGGTTTCGCTTACCCTCAGACCCGATGAATACGTGATCATCAGCATCGCCTTATGCTTGAGGTTCTTGGTAACCGAAAAGAGGGATTCCACCTCTGAGAGATCCAGAACGACAGGGAGTTTCCTTTTCCTCTTGGGATACTTGATCTTCTCCACCACCCATTCGCGTTTCAGTGTCGTTCTGTATAAAAATTTAAGGGCACAGATATAGAACCGGAATGTCCCATCGGACAGATGTCTTTCCCTCATAAGGTAAAGCATATACTCTTTGATCTCGTCTTCTCCCAGTTCCTCCGGTGACCTGTTAAAGTACTTTGCAAAGTTGCTCACTTCTCTCAGGTATGTCTTTTGTGTACTTGGTACGACTCCTCTCAACTGAAGGTCTGCCAGCATTTGATCTCTTAGCTTTCCCATACTACAATCTCCTTTAATTAAAATATCCGCCGGCTCATGCCGACGGTACGGCAAAAAAGATTGTAATGGGATTATGCTGGCTCAACAAGCGCCATCAAGGAGTCTACGTTGAATATGCAAATAGTTTATCTTGATCAAACAAAGGTGGGCTAACGGGGTCTACCGCGGAGCGGTTTAGTTCTTCAAGTCGTAATCAATAACATCAGGATTTCTTAAAGTTGCTTAGTTGTAGGTGTAAGAAATAATCACTCAATAATCACGCAAAACTATTCCCTGACGCGAGGGATCGGAAAGCTGCAAAAAGCGTTTGGCTTGGAAAGTGCCAAGTCTTTATATCGTGAATAATTCCTCCGCCATTTCGATGGGTGTCCTATCTCCGACCTTTATCGCATCGCAACGGGCCTTGACGGTGGAAAGCATGTTGAGTGCAAAGAATCTGGCAGCGGCGATCTTCCCGCTATAGAAGGCGACATCCTTGTTTTTATGGATAAGGGCCCTCTGTTTCGCCTTCGATCCTTTTGCGTCATTCTCCGCATAAATGGTGTTCAGCTTTTCGTTCGCAATCGTAGCCGCCTGCATCAAGAGCGATCCAACAGCAACATCACCAAAGAGCTCCAGATATGGAGAAGCATTAAGGACGGGAATCAGGAAGCTTGCACCCCTGCTCAGCCGGTAAAAATGTGTTGTCAGATCGGAGAAGGCCTTCAGGGCCTCTTCCAGGTAGTTGCACGGCACGGTCAGATCTTCAAACCCCTTGCTCCTTGTTATGACACTGTATACTTCACTGTAGAGGCTCATCATAAACTCGCCTCTTCTCTGCGCCAGTTTCCTCCCGACAAGGTCGAGGGCCTGAATCGCGTTCGTTCCCTCATAGATGGTCGTTATCTTGCAGTCACGCAAGTACTGCTCAACAGGATATTCGCTGCAGTAACCGTAACCGCCATATATGTCGATGGCCTTTGAACAGACCTGCATGGCCTTGTCCGAGGAATAGGCCTTGCAGATCGGGATCAGGAGCTCCGCCAATCCCTGCCACTTTGATTTCTCTATCTTGGTTTCGGAGATTTCCGCCATGTCGAAGCAGTAGGCCGTATAATAAAGCAGTACCCTTATTCCTTCCACATGGGCCTTCATCCAGAGAAGCGTTCGTTTGACATCGGGATGCTGAATGATGGGTACGGGCTTGGCATCGGGATTTTTCATGTCCCATATGGCAACGCCCTGAATTCTTTCCTTTGCATACGCCACGGCGTGTTCATACGCAGCGGTTGCAACGCCCAGCGCCTGTATGCCTACTTCAAGCCTGGCGCCGTTCATCATCTGGAACATGATTGCCATCCCGGCTCTCTCTTTTCCGAGGAGTTCTCCCACGCATTTCCCCTCGTCGCCGAAATTCAGGGTACAGGTGGCAGAACCCTTGATCCCCATCTTGTGCTCGATGTTTCCTGTGCGCACATCATTTGATTCCCCCAGGCTGCCATCATCATTAACCCGGTACTTGGGAACAATGAAAATGGAAATACCCTTCGTTCCCGGTGAATCTCCTTCAATCCTGGCGAGAACGGGATGGATGATATTCGGGCAAAGGTCATGGTCTCCGCCGGAGATAAAAATCTTGGTCCCCGTAATGCTGTAGCTCCCGTCGGGCAATTTCCTTGCCGTTGTCTTCAGGGCGCCCACATCGGTTCCCGCTCCAGGTTCCGTCAGACACATGGTTCCGGCCCATTCACATGAATACATCTTGTACATATATTTATTCTTCTGTTCTTCCGTGCCAAAATCTTCTATGAGCGAGGCGGCTCCGGTGGTCAACATGGGATACATGATGAGGGGATAGTTGGCAGCCTGAAAAAGTTCAAAGCTTGCAGTGGCAACGCTTGTCGGCATTCCCTGTCCACCTACCTCCGGGTCTCTCATGGCGCACTGCCAGCCGGCTTCAACAAACTTCCTGAATGCTTGGTGGAAGCTTTTCGGCACGGATACTTTTCCGTCCTTGAATTTGCATCCTTCCCTGTCCCCATCCACGTATGTCGGGAGGAGGACTTCCAGCGCCATCTTTTCCGCCTCCGTAAGCATCATGTCCACGGTTTCCTTTGAATAATCCGCGTATCTGCCACTCTTGAAAAGATTTTCTATGCCGAGTTGTTCATAAAGGACGAATTGCTGATCTCTGGTGTTCACCAATAAGTTACTCATGACTACCTCCTTAAAAAACCGTGAATGAATATATTTAAAAAATTTCGTAAGACGTAAAACCCGGATGAATTAACTGATAGAATACCAATATATTTAACAATTTCAATTTGATTTTATACATACATAACCATGGCGCGTTTTGCAAGAGCTCCTTTGGCAACGGGCAATTGCCTGAAAATAATTATTATTCACTTTTGACTAATATTGAAAATTTGTGAAATTTATGCAATTAAGACGGGACTAAAGGAAACTTTGCCAAAATTGCCTATAGAGGAGAAGATTGATATGAAAAATTTATTGGAAAATATCGAAGAAATCCTGCTCATGGGTCCCGGCCCTTCCTGCGTGCCTCCTCAGGTCTATGCGGCCCTGAGCCGGAAAACCCTTGGACATCTGGATCCCTATTTTCTGGACATAATGGAAGAACTCAAGGAAATGCTTCGCCGTATCATGAACACCAAGAACAACCTCACCATCCCCATATCAGGAACTGGCTCTGCCGGCATGGAGGCATGCTTCGTGAATCTGGTTGAACCGGGTGACAGGGTTCTCATCATTACCAACGGGGTCTTTGGGATGAGGATGCAGGACGTAGCCGGCCGGCTTGGCGCTAAGGTTGATGCACTGGAGTTCGCCTGGGGAACCCCGGCTGTACCGGAGGCGGTAGAAAAAAAGATCCGGCAGGATTCCTATAAGATAGTTGCTGTGGTCCATGCCGAGACCTCCACGGGCGTGAAGAATCCCGTTGCTGAAATCGGCGCGCTTCTCAAAGGTAGTGACACCATCTACCTGGTGGATACCGTTACCAGTCTGGGCGGCATCGAAGTCATGATGGATGACTGGAACATAGATGCCCTATACAGCGGCACGCAAAAATGTCTTTCCTGTCCCCCCGGACTTGCACCCCTTTCATTTTCCGACAAGGCGATGGCCAAGCTGAACGGGCGCAAGACGAAGGTGCCCAACTGGTATCTCGACATGACCCTCATCGCCAACTATTGGGGGAAGAATCGTGTTTACCACCATACGGCGCCTGTGAACATGATCTATGGTCTGTACGAAGCCCTCTTTGTCATTCTTGAGGAAAAGCCGGACAAGGTATTTCGGAGGCACAGGGAAAGTCACCTTGCCCTGGTGGACGGATTAAAAAACCTGGGCCTGAAGATGCTGGTGGATGAGCCTTACCGCCTGCCTATGTTGAATGCCGTGTGTGTGCCTGATGGCGTGGATGAACTCGCTCTCCGGCGACGTTTGCGAAGCGAATTCAAGATCGAGATCGGCGCCGGCCTGGGACCCCTGGCCGGGAAAATATGGCGTGTCGGGCTAATGGGGCACACGTCCAGAAAAGAAAACGTTGCGAGGTTCGTTGCGGCCTTGCAGGAAGTGCTGCGAAAAAAATAGCAACTGTTCTTGATCTAAAGCGCATACGGAAAGCCCACATCCATTTCTTCCATGTCCCGCTTTCCCATTGACACACACAACCCTTTTGTGCTTAGAGCGCTTGTAGAATGCTTTTATCGGGGGTGGGCATGACAATAGTGTTTAATGAATATGCAGCATAAGATAGATACAAAAGAAGGACGTTTACGGGTGCAGTGCATAGAGGAGCTGGTCCGCAGTAAGGGGCTGGATGATGGGGAAGCGCTGGTAATGGACGAGCGCCTGCTCTCGCTGATGCAGATTATCTCCACGGGCATTGGAGATGATATTCACCTGAAAATCGCCCCCGGTGACAGGTGGAGATACAGCGCGGAGACCAACGAAATTGTATTTCCCGTGGGATTGCTGTTATCCTCGTCAGTAGAAGAGGTCGTTGCCTTTTGCGCTCACGAGGCGGGACACAGGCAAATATCCCGCCGTAGCTTGAGAAAGGCGGTGTTCAAGACATTCTCCGCGAAGGAATCTGAGAGGCTTCTCTTGAATGCCTTCGAAGACAGCCGGGTCGATAACTGGCTGATAAGTGTTTTTAAGGGGATCAAACACTACCTGGATATTGCCTACGACGACATGCTTCCCCGGGATTTGTCCAGATCGTCGTATGTAGATCATCTGAAGGGTGAAATATCCGAGAGGGCGAGCACCTCCTGCCATCCGTATCTCCTGTATCCGCACCTCGAATACCTGCTGGGCATGCGCTATTACTGGCTTTATGGTGGGCTTCCTTACCGCTTGATGAATCCGGAAGTAGGCGATGCCCTTGCGCGGACGCAGGGGGATTTTGCGGCGATTTTCAATCACTATCCTTCCGGGCGGGTATCGGAAAAAGAGAAGCTGAGGCTCGCGGAAGAGACGGCCCTGATGGTGATGGAAAAAATTCTTCCGGAGTATGAACCCCTCGTCAGTCTGGCGATTGCGAAGCTGGTGGAGGCCATAAAAGACGGCCAGCTCCAGGTTAAGGATAAAAAATGCACCCCGGAGGAATTGAGCCCGGATGAGATCGAGGAAGAAGCGAGAAAATTATTAGAGTTCAAAGCCAGGGAATTGGCGGACAAGTTATCTCCGAAGACGGACAAGCACGCCAGGAAAACTGACGAAGACAGAAGAGAAACCCTGAAAGAAACAGAATCGCGCATAGAAGGCGGAAAATCTTCCGGCGAAAGAACGGCGCCGTTGCCCGCAGAGAATCTCCGTGACCTCATCAAGAAGCAGCGAAAGATAAACCGCGAACAGGACGCGAAGATAGGCGAGTACGAGATGGTCTACAGGCTGATCTCGAACCTGGTCCAGGCCTTAAGCGGCGTTTTGGAAAATCACTTCGCTAAAAACAAAAGGCCTTCCTTCAAGGGCTATTTTCCTTCCGGCCAGAAGCCTGATTTACGGAGGGCCATGGAGCTTTCCCGGAAATTGAGCGAGGGTATTCCCGTGCAGGATAAGGATCTCAAGGTCTTCCTGAAGAGGAGACTTCCGACACAGAGAGACCACAAGATAATCCTCGCCCTGGATGAATCGGGTTCCATGGATGAACCAAAGAGGACATCCGCCCTCGCAGGACTTCTCGTCTTCATGGAGGCTCTGGATCATATCGGCATCGACTACGGTGTAATCGGATTTTCCGACAGCCCCTTAATGCACAAAGAGTTGGGTGTGAAGCTGGATACCGCCGGCCGGCGGGTTTTGTTTGATGAGGTCTCCCTGTGCATACCTGGAGGTTCCACCGCCGATGCGGATGCCCTCCAGTTGGCGACGAATATATTAAAGGATCAGCCGGAGGATTCATCAAGGTGGATCATCATGGTAACGGATGGAGAAGGAAACGTGAATACAACAGGCAAAACATTTGTCGAGCTTCAGAAGGAAGCTCTAGATCAAAGGATAGAGGTACTGGGAGTGGGTTTGGGCGAAGAGGTAACGGAGGTCATAAAGAGGTACGCAAGGAGCATGCAGATTGACGACGTGGAAGAGCTGCCGTCCGTCCTCTCGGGCATACTGGAGGAAAAACTTGTTACGCAGGACGCATACTGGGACAGTTTTCTTACGCCCCGGCATGAGTCTCACATTGACAGAGAACAGCCAGAGGCATCTCTGCCGCGGGATTTGTCGGAGCTCATGGCGTCTCTCTATCTTTATCTGAAGCAGAATATCCCGGCCTTCAATGTGAGGCATCTGAAGAGGGCGTCGGAGCTCCTGGGGTTTTTACTGAACCGGGGGTATCCGGTAAAAACGGCGTTCGGAAGGAGCCTGAAATATTCCTTTATAGATACCAAGGAACAGTCCCAGAGGGTAAGAGACCTTATCCTCGAAAGGATTGAGGAGATGCGGAAGATATTTCCCGACTTCACCCGGGAAGACTTGCCGCAGGAATTTCATTCAGCAACTTCACAGGCGGACGTCCCTGTGTCTTCGATCCCCCACGACATGGCTTCCGTCCTGGATATTTTGATGAAGAATAACACTCATCCTCAGATTGAGAAGGCACTCTCATTGTTGAAAGAGCTCGTTGATTCCTCTGACCTGGCTTTCGTGAGCATCCCCGGACTGGAAGCGAGCTTCCGGGTCATTGATGATGAACTTCTAAAAGGGATAACGATAGAGGATTTGGAAAAGAAAGCAGAGGATAAGAGCTGGGCTGTCCGCCAGCCCGCAGCCTTAGCCTTGGGCAGGGTTTACCTCGCACTAATCAAACAGGGAAAAGATGTCGACTTAAGTCTGTTAGAGGAAATTCTGAAGGATGAAGATCCCTCCGTCTGCCGCGCCGCCGCCCAGGCTTTAAGCCGGATCTGGTATCATTATTATGGTAAGAGAAAAATGACGGTGGGGGCGTTGGAACGCAGGCTGGGAGACGAAAACTGGGCCGTCCGCCAGGCTGCGGCGCGGACCTTGGGCAGAATATATCCTTCCCTTATGAACCAGGAAATCGCTGTGGACATCAGCAAATTGGAAGAAGGGTTGTGGAATAAAAACTGGTTTGTCCGCCAGGCCGAGGCCGAGTCCCTGGGGCAGACCTATCCCGCCCTTATCAGGAAGGGAATAGAGATCAACTTGGAGGGATTAGAAGAAAGATTGAAAGATAAGAACGTACTGACCCGTCAAACCGCCGCCCAGGCCCTGGGTCAGGTCTATCCCGTTCTCATCAAACGGGGGAAAGATGTTAACTTAGGCAAATTAGAAGAAAGGCTCGACGATGATGACTGGTCAGTCCGCCAGGCCGCTGCCGTGGCCTTAGGCCGGATCTGGTTCCACAACTATTACCATGGCAAGATGGCTTTAAAAGACTTGGAAAAAAGACTCGAGGATCCAAGCTGGTCTGTGCGCCAGGCTGCATGCCAGGCACTGGGGCAGATCTACCCGGCCCTTATCAGGCGGGGAAAAAATGTGAACTTAGGCAAATTGGAAGACAGATTAAGAGACGCGGATGTGGATAGATCCGTCTGCCAGGCCGCAGCGCAGGCCCTGGGCCGGATTTGGCCTCACAGCTATCACCGGGGGAAGACAACCTTGAAGGAGTTGGAAGAAAGGCTAAAGGATGAAAACTGGTTTATACACCAGGCTGCCGCGCTCGCCTTAGTCCAGATACACCATGCCCTTGTCAAAAAGGGCAATGTCGCAGATCTAAACAAACTGGAAAGGAGATTGAAGGATAAGATATGGTCTGTCCGCCAGGCCGCGGCACGTGCATCAACAAAAATCTTTTCAGATGTCATATCGAGCAATCAGAAGGAATTCACCAAGGTCCTTGCTTCCTTCAATGAGATGCTGGGTGAACCGATGGCAAATACCATAGCAGGCACACATTCCGGCCAGGTTCAGATTGGTGAAAAATCTTTAACAGTGGGAGATCTGCGTTTAGACAGGGCATCAAGCAGGGATGATATACCTGCCTGCGTGATGACAGAATCCGGCTATCACATTTTGGAGACGTTAAGCATAGGCTACCTATTGAGACACTCCGTCTTGCTCCTGGGCCCTACGTCAACAGGGAAGAGCTTCTTGATTAAATGGCTCGCTCACGTGTTGGGCTATGAGCACCTCTCGTATTCCATCAACCCCTACACCTCTAAGTTTGAGATAATCGGCGGCATTAAACCTGACGGGGAAGGCAGATTTGTCTGGCAGGATGGCATTCTTCTGAATGCGGCGCGAGATGGTCTGTGGCTGACGCTGGAAGAGATAAACCTGGCATCTTCTGAAGTGGTCGAGGTAATGAATGACTATCTCATTACGGGAAGGATATCCTACTCGGCCAACGGGGAGCAGAAGGAATTGTATCCTCATCCCGACTTCAGGCTCTTTGCCACAGGAAACCCGGAAAGTTACAGCCAGAGGCAGAAACTCTCGCAGGTATTTCTATCCAGGTTTAAGATCCTCTATCAAAAAGAACTTTCTGAAGAGGAACTGTCGCAGATATTAAGTTCCTTATTCGAGATTACCTCCTCCTCTGCCCTTCCCATTGCCAGATTCCACACTACCTTACAGAATCAGGCAGACAGCCGCATCATTGGCAAGGCGGAAAAAGACCCATATACATTTACCCTCAGGGACATAATAAGACTGGGGAGGAGATTGGAACCGCTCCTGGCGAAACAATCAGCCGACAAGGAATACCTCAAAAAGTTTTTCTTGGAGTTCTTCAGTGTCTATATAGGCAGGTTGAGAGACAGCTCCGAAAGGGGTGCAGTGGTCAGTTTATTGGACGCGCATTTCGGCTTCAGGGCTGAAGGCCTGGACCTGGAAGAAGTGCTCAGATCCGCCTCTCTGGACCTGAATTCCCTGCTTGCAGCCTTAACATCTTCAAAGGGAGATGAATTGATTCCCCGGCATGACGCGGCAATTGTACCTACGCCGACGCAGAGGATAACCCTCTATCTCATCCTGAAAGCCCTTATAAATAACGAACCTCTTCTTGTGGCAGGAAATCCTGCCTCAGGAAAGACCACCATCATTAGATATTTAGCCAGTCAAAAAGAGACGGACCTCTACTATGTCAACCTCTCCTCCGACACAGGCCTGGAAGAACTTCTGGGCGGTTATACTCAAGATAAAAAGGGGAAATGGCATTACAGGAAGGGCCTTCTGTTCAGAGCAATGGAGGAGGGAAGCTGGCTTCTCATAGATGAAGCGAATCTGTCTCCCCTGTCCGAATACTTGAACACCCTGCTCGACTTTGGCTACGTCATTGATGGAGAGGAGAATGTCTGTCACGCCCATCCCAATTTCAGGATATTCCTGTCGATGAATCCTCCTTCCGTGCATCAATCACGAAACCTGCTGTCACCCGCCCTAAGGTCAAGATTTACCGAGGTCTGGGTTGAGGAGTTAACCAATTTAGGAGAACTGGCCAGTTTAATAGATACCTGGAGTAGCAGACAAGGAGATACGCATGCATCTCGCAAAAAAAAGAAGGGGAAAAAGAGGAGAGATGCAGGTGATGAAAAAAATTCCGCGGACAGAAAACCGGTAAAAACCGACGCAAAAAAAGAGGTTGAGGAATTTGCATCGGGCAAACGATTTACCCATTTTTCGACGTGAGCACCATGCTCCCCAGAGGTGAAATAGCCCGACGTCTCTTTGACAGCGTTTTTTATAGAGGAGCAAGCGCCGTCATCGAAGAGGTTCGAATCGGCCTCGGCTATGTGGGGGTAAGGTTGGATGAAGGGCGTGTGGGGCTCGCGGCCCTGTTACTGCATGAGCTCCCGGCTGTCTGCTCCGTATTTCCCGATGCCGGAAAGTTGGCCGGATCAAAGGCACGCTCTCTCCTCAGCAACATAATAGAAGGACAGAATCCGCTAACGAAAGCCTTGGGACTTACCGCCGCGAACGCCATTCTTTCTGCGGCATCTGGTGAAGATGAAAGAGACTCCCTCTCGATCATGAAATTGTTGCCTGAAGATCATGTGGCCATGGTCGGTCTTTTCACACCGATGGTTCCGAAGATAGAAGCAACGGGAGCGAAGCTTACCGTCATTGAACGGAATCCCGCCCGCCTGGCCGTTCTCGATAAAAAAGAAAGTGGCAGGATATTGAAGGAATGCACTGTCGCGATTATTACGGCAACCGCACTTCTTAATGATACCCTGGAAGAAGTTCTGAATGGCTTGGGTAATCCAAGGCATGTAGCCATCCTCGGCCCCTCGACTCCCCTCTGCCCGGAAATATTTCAGGGAACACCGGTCAACCACCTGGGAGGAGCCGCAGTGCGAGACACGAAGAAGGTCATGCAAATCATCTCCGAAGGCGGCGGCACACCGGCCATGCGCCCCTATCTCCGGTTTGTAAACCTTTTCGTTAAATAATAATGCAGTCAGGCTGATACATCTTTTTATTTGAAATAAAGAAGCAGGAGGGTTAAATAGGATCTCTCTTAGAAATGAGCGTTATCGACAAAGGATTAGACTATGCCTGATTACTCGACTTACCTCCGGCGGTTTCAAGCGGGCGAAAAGAGCCTGAACCCCTATCTCGAATTTTTTGAAATAACCATGGAAGAAGTGCGTGAAGGATATGCGCGTTTCCGGATGCCGGTCCTCCATGAGTATATGCAGGGGGCAGGTTTCCTACAGGGGGGGCTTATCGTGGCCCTGGCTGATGAAGCTATTGCCCATGCCGCCATGACGGTACTGGAGCCTGCTTTCGGCATAACGACCGTTGAATTGAAATGTAATTTCCTGGCCCCGGTCAGGAACGGTGAACTGATTGCAGTGGCAAGCATTTTTAAGAAAGGGCGCACCTTAATTATCGGTGATTGTTTGGTCAAGGACGAAAATGACAGGGATGTGCTTCGCTGCACTGCAACATTCTTAATGTTTTCGGGAAGCAAGGACCCTTAATAATGACCGGACATGCGATCCGTCCCTGCGAGGAAAGAGATATTGAAATTATCTATGAAATTATTAACGACGCTGCTCAGGCTTACAGAGGAATCATTCCCACGGATAGATGGAAGGAACCCTATATGTCGAAAGATGAACTCCGGCATGAAATTGATGAAGGAGTAACATTCTGGGGTTATATAGAGAACGGGGAACTTCTTGGAGTCATGGGTATGCAGGACATCGAGGATGTAACGTTGATGAGACATGCATACGTGCGCACGGCCAGGAGAAGCCAGGGCATAGGTGGCAGGTTACTATCTGAACTCCTGAAGAAAACGAGGCGTCCGATCCTGATTGGCACCTGGGCAGCAGCCGTATGGGCGGTTCGTTTCTATGAGGCGCATGGCTTTTGTCTGGTCTCTCCGGAAGAAAAGGATCGCTTACTGAAACGATACTGGTCAATACCAGAACGTCAGATCGAAACATCCGTGGTTCTTGCGGAACGGCGGTTGTCTTACAGGATGGGGGAAAAGACTTGATACCGATCGTGTCTATAGTTGGTAGATCGAATACGGGGAAGACGACGTTGATCGAAAAACTGATACCGGAGTTAAGGCGAAGGGGCTATCGGGTAGCTACGATCAAACACAACATCCACGGCTTCGACATAGACCACGAGGGCAAAGACAGCTGGCGGCATAAAGAAGCGGGTGCACGCCTCACTGTCATTGCATCGCCACAACGGATCGCCGTTATTGAAGATGTGAGCAAAGACTATGAATTGTCGGAATTGAGGGATCGCTATATACGGGATGTCGACATCATCCTTTCCGAAGGTTTTAAAGGAAATCCGCATCCAAAAATTGAAGTAGTCCGATCGGAAATGAAGCACGACCACCTCTGTTCCGCAGAAGATAATCTCATGGCCGTTGCGAGTGACCATCCCGTAGATAGAGGGGTCCCCTGCCTGGATATCAATGACGTCCATGGTATTGCCAATCTCATAGAAGATAGATTCTTGAGAGAAAGCCTGCGTATTTAAAGCTTACCCCAGGCAGAGAATATAATGAGATGT
This sequence comes from uncultured Syntrophaceae bacterium, assembly GCA_903893135.1. Classification (GTDB taxonomy): domain Bacteria; phylum Desulfobacterota; class Syntrophia; order Syntrophales; family UBA2185; genus Fen-1135. The sequence continues at coordinate 14,659 of CAITLA010000306.1, forward strand.
TGAGTGCCTTGATTTACTGGCGCGCCCATTCTTGATACCCTTTGCTCTCCGACACAGGGTTGTTGCCTGCGGTTGTGGCAAAGGCATAGGCTGCAAGGAGGCCGTCATGACTGAGGCTGATATCAATCGCTGCCGGCTCGCCTTTTATGCAGACAAATGGCGGTCCCAAACCATAGGAACTGTTCACCCGCCTGATTTCAATATCTTCCGTACATTCATCAAGATATGTTGAGAGACGCAGCTTAAGGGCTTTACGCACAAAAGCTGATTCGTAATCAGGCGAGGCCTGTGAATCGGGGCTGATGCGGTCTACATGCCAAACGAGTGCATCCATCTCATCGGGTGTTGACGTAGTTCCGATACAATGGACATAGTCGGAAGTTATGAAAACCTTGATCTCTATTCTGCCATATGGCGTATCGACGAATCCTGTAATGGCATCGCTTCCAGGACAAAGTCCAACTGATCCTTCGGCGCAATCCAGACTGACTTTATATAGCCGGGGGACGGAAGTGGCAGAAGGGTTATGCTTTTTGACAAGCTTGTATGTCGCCTCCTTGCCGGCCCAGAGCGCCCACAAGACGGCGTCCTGGTTTTCAGCACGGGATATTAATTCTTGTTCATGGAGTGTGAAGACGCGGTTAATGAATCGCGTATCCCGACTCTTCCCCATATTTTGCGGATCGGTCAGATCCACAATATCGTTGCCTATGAGAATCAAAATAACCTTTCTCCATTTGTGCCATGTGTTTGATAATCTGCTCTGCGTAGTGGCGCTGAGCCCTGAGTCCGTTTTCCTTTGTCAGTTCGGGCTGGAATACTTCCACATTCACCGTAAAACGCTCGCCGAACCTGGGAATAAAGCCGTAAGCATGCTGGCTATCACCTCGCTGATAGATACACATTACCTTGCAGTTTTCAAAATCTTTGATGAACCGGCCCACTCCGTAGGAAAAACTCTCAGTATTTACTCGACCGGTCCGGGAGCGCCCTCCTTCCGGGAAAATCAGTAAAGGCTGTTTCCATTCCAGAAGGGATGTGCATTTATCAAGGGTTTTTTTCATTTCTTCACGATTGCCGCCCCTGTTGATGGGGATGCACTTGGCCAGGTAGCACAGGACTGCCGTGAAGATATTTCGCTGGAAGTTGTTTCTTTCCGGCAAATTCCACGGCAGCTCACGATAATGCAGTAAATGACGCCTGAGAGAAAATGTCGCATATATAATGATCATGGAATCAATCATGGTGAGGTGATTCGCGCAGATGATCCACGGCCCTTCGTAGTTCCTGAAATGACGAGAGCACTCCTGCCTTATCTTCATTATATTCCTCACCCGGTAGCCCATGAGCCATAAGACCGCAAAATAAAGCGGGGCAACGGTAAAAACAGCAATCTGACCGATGATGTATTGAATCAGCAGCGGTCGCTGGAGCATCAACTTCTTCTTCATAACTGACCTTATCCTAATTTGGCTTTGATGATAGCCACGGCATCTCCGACTGTCCCGATCTTATCAGCCTCGTCATCTTCGACGGTGATGCCGAAGGTGTCTTCACATTTTATAATGACATCTACGAGCCTGGCGGAATTGACCTTCAGGTCATTCAGAATGTGGGTATCCATTGTCGCCTTATCTAACAGGCTCGGGTCCTTTGTGTAGGCCCTGAGGAGATCGATCATTTTGTTAAAGATTGTCTGTTCATCCATTTCTTAATAGCTCCTTTGATTATTATTCCATCTCTTAAAGATTATACAGCTGTTTACATCGCCGAAGCCAAAACCGGCTTTGGCGATAATATTTAATTCAGGATAGTCCATGCACTTGTGCGGCACCTTATCTTCAAATTCAGCAATATCGGGGTGTATATCCTCACAATTGACGGAAGGATGGAGGAACCCCTTGTATAATTGCAGTACAACGGCAACGCTTTCTATGGCGCCCGCTGCTCCTAAACAGTGCCCCACCATAGATTTTGTGGAATTGATGTAGGGAAAATTCGCGGGGCCGCGCTCGAGGGCTTGAGACCAGTTCTTCACTTCATAAGGGTCGGCAAAGGTTGCCGTTAAGTGGCCGTTAATCGCGTCTATATCGCCCGGCACAATACAAGCGTCAGATATGGCGGCACTGATGCATCGTTTGACGCCCTCGGGATTCGGTGCGGTTATGGAGCCGCCCATGCGATGCCCTCCGCAGTTGACAGCGCCTCCGAGAACTTCAGCATAAATCCTCGCTCCACGTTTCAGGGCGGATTCCATGTCTTCAAGGACCAGAACTCCGGCCCCCGAGCCGGGGACAAAACCGCATGCCGTGGCGCTCATGGGCCGTGAAGCGGCCTCCGGGTGATCATTAAATTTCCTGCAGATGACGCGCATGGCGTCGAATCCGGCCCAGATGTAGGGGGATGAGCCTTCGGAACCACCGGCTAAAATCCTTTTCGCAAGACCGTTGCGTATTCTCCACATCCCTTCAATAATCGCTTCATTTCCCGTGCTGCAGGCGGATGAATTTGAAGTCACCTGATTTCCCAGGGCCAAGAGGCCCGCGATACATGCGCTTGTTCCGCTATTCATGACCTGTTCTACTATGCGGCTTCCCATGCGGCGCACTTTCCCCTGAGAGACCATGGGCACGAGAATGCCTGTGATTGTATCCATTCCGCCTATGCCGGAGCCGACAATTACACCAGTATCCCAGTCCACAGTCTCATCGTGTATGCCGGGCATTGTGAAACCTGCGTCGGTCCATGCGTCTACGGCAGAAACAGCGGCATAGCCGATGTTTTCGTTCATGGACATCAGCGTATCTTCATTAAAATAACCCTTGCGGATATTTTCAAAGTCCTGAGG
>CAITLA010000307.1 GCA_903893135.1 uncultured Syntrophaceae bacterium
CAAACTGATTTCCATGTCATCCTTCCATTTGAAGGGTTCGGGTTGGTACGTTACCGACTACGGCGGAAAGAAGGCGCCCGTAAGTGAGGCGAAGAAAGACGATACTGTAAAATCCGAAACAACAGACACCGTAAAGACGGAACCGACCGCGAAAACCAGCACGGAAGAATAAGAAACCCCCAAAACCTTCTCAAAAAAAAGGTGGCCTCCAAAATGGATGCCGCCTTTTTTTAGATATTTACTCTTTTGAACTTCAAGATGAACTTTGAAAAGTTCGTCCCCTCAGGTTGGCACATCTGGCGGGCTAAGTTATCTCGCCTGGTTCGTTAGATTGCGCTTACCGCGGAGACGCTGCATCAGAAAGCGGTCTACAGCCTCCTGCGAAATGTCATTGCCTATGACTTCTCTGATCGTATCAATGGGAATCTCCACCCGCGCCGCGCTCCTGTGGCCGCCGGCATTCCCATAGTTTGCGAAAGCCTTTGCGGCAATTGCCCCGCAATCCTGGCGGTACCCATCCCCCCTGAAAATAATGACAAGCCGTTCTTTAACGATTCCGGCGATAATAACGTAAGAAATATCAACAATGCGAAGAAAAAAGTCCGCCACCTGAACACATGCATCGACACTTTCCACCCTGCCCAGAAAACTCATCATCCTGTCACGGTAGCGCCGCCTGTTGCGATATGCGTAATCGTAATACTTGAGAAAGCGTTCGGGGATTTGATTAAGTTCGATGCGGCGGATAAGCTGTCGATTAGCGCGGGCAAAATTCAGGTAGTATGCGCTGATGTCTTCAAGAATGACATCGCGCTCGAAATTGTTTGTATCGGCCTTGATTCCGTAAAGAAGAGCCGTGTGAAGTTTCTTGGGAATTTTAACCTTTGCAGCGAGGAGGTACTCCGTCATCATCGTTGATAAGGCGCCGTAATTCTCCCGTATGTCGGCGAGTTCCGCGTGCCATACTGTTGTGCAGGGATGATGATCAAAGACAATCTGTGGTTGAACGTCCTGGAGGGCAGCGCCGAAAAAGGTGGGCTGGGCGTCTACAATGGCAATCAGCCGGTATGGCCGGATATCTATTTTGCCCAAGAGTTGAATGTCCACTTTCATTGCCCGGATGAACTCAATATTCTGCTGGCGAACGACGGGTTCAGTGGCAACAAAGGTACACTTCGACAAACCCGCTGTCTGCCGGAGGAGTTCCTGAAGGGCCATGCATGATGCAACAGCGTCCGGGTCAGGACTGCCAAACATGAGAACCGCAAGGGCATCATCCTGTTTGACCATGGTCTTGAGTTTCATTACATTGTGTAATGTTTCTTCTTTAATAAGGAAGGATTCAATGCGTTTCATAAGCGTCGCTAAACCGGACCTCTCCTCCAGACAATTAGATGATTACGGATAGAGAACCCGTATTTTCCCTTTTGGTTCCGAAATGATTTCACCCACGATGGCCGCCTCAACAATACCATCAGCATGCATCCTGCCAATTAATGTCTCCGCCTGACTTTCCGGCAAGGCAATAAGCAG
>CAITLA010000308.1 GCA_903893135.1 uncultured Syntrophaceae bacterium
AGTCCCCGTCAATGAACGGGGAGATGGCGTCGTAGAAGTAAAGGTAGTCGCTGCCGGGAAGTTCTGCAATGTTCTTGGACAGGGCATGAGATGTGAGAGGACCTGTTGCGATAACGACCATATGGTCATCGGGTATTTCCCGCAATTCCTTCCTGATGATGGTAAGCCTTTCCTGCGAAAGGAGCTTCTCTTCCACATACATGGAAAAACGCGCCCTGTCCACGGCGAGGGCCTTGCCTGCAGGAACTGCCGTTCTATCAGCCGCCTCTATGATGAGAGAGTTCATGACACGCATCTCTTCCTTAAGGAGACCCACGGCGTTCCCCGGCATGTTAGACCGAAGTGAATTGCTGCATACCAATTCTGCCAGGTTGGGTGATTTATGGGCGGGGGAAAATACCTCCGGTTTCATTTCATAGATGACAACCGGGCGCCCCCTTGTCAGTAACTGCCACGCTGCCTCACAGCCGGCAAGGCCGCCGCCTATAACAATGATGGGTCTGTCAGGGGTCATTCTATTGCAGGGGGGCTTTGTATCGGCAATCCGCGGCACGGCATGCCTTATGACTGCCTCCTCGTGAAGAGCGCTTTTCGACGAGAAACGGTGCGCCGCACTGGGGACATGGCTCTGACACGGGTCTATCCCATATGGCAAATGTACAGGAAGGATAGCTGGTGCAACTAAAAAATACTTTTCCTTTCTTCGTCCTTTTTTCGCAGAGCTTCCCCGTGCATTCATTTTCCGGACACTCTATACCGAGGTTGACGGGCATGGTATTCTTACATTCAGGATATCCGGAACAACCCAAAAACTTTCCAAACCTGCCCTCTTTTATAACCATGCCTTTACCGCAGTGACCGCATATCGTGTCAGTGGGCGGTGTCTCGCCGGGGCTTGCGTTTTCCTGGTTGCCATCGGGGATATTCATTGTATTCTTGCAGGTTGGGTAGTTGGAACAGGCGATAAACTTGCCCCTCTTGCCCCATTTTATAATCATCGGGCTTTCACACTTATCGCATATAATATCCGTGGGCGTTTCTTCCTTTTTGATATTTCTCATATGCAGTTCGGCATTCTTGAGCTCTTTTTCAAAAGAGGAATAGAAATCATTCAATGTGTCGAACTTCTGCGCCTTTCCTTCTTCGATCAGATCCAACTTATTTTCCAGAGATGCCGTGAATTCAACATCCAGTATCTGGGGGAAATTTTTCACCAGCAATTCTGTAACCAGCATTCCCAGCTCTGTCGGGATAAACCTTCCTTTTTCGAGACGCGCATACTCTCTGTCCTGGATCGTGCTCAGAATGTTTGCATAGGTGCTCGGCCTGCCAATACCGTTTTCTTCCAGTTCTCTCACCAGTGAGGCTTCTGTAAATCGCGGCGGCGGTTGAGTAAATTTCTGCTCCGGGTTCAAAGAAATAAGTTTGAGGGTTTCGCCTACGGAAACGTCGGGGAGGGTCTTGCTGAATTCATCGTCACCTTCTCCGTTTTCCTTGCCTTCTGTGTAAACGATTGTATACCCGGGAAATTTCATTACCGATCCCTGCGCGCGGAATAGGTATTTCCCTGCTTCCGTATCAATTGTAGTTTGATCAAGAACAGCGGGATTCATCTGGCTTGCCGTAAAGCGGTTCCATATGAGCTGGTAGAGGCGAAATTCATCATTGCTCAAGTATATCTTTATATCCTGGGGTCTATAGGCCATGGACGATGGTCGTATCGCTTCATGGGCGTCCTGGGCTGTTGCAGAATTCTTGAATGTCCTTGGCTTGGGAGGAAGGAAAGCGGGATCATAATTTTCCTCTATGTATTTTCTTACGTCTCCGATCGCTTCTTCAGCAGTGCGGACAGAATCGGTTCTCATGTACGTAATCAACCCGACGGGACCTTCTGCACCTAATTCTATCCCTTCATAGAGTTTCTGGGCAATGCTCATGGTTTTTTTTGCAGAGAAGCGAAGCCATCGCGAGGATTCCTGCTGCAGTTTGCTCGTAGTAAAGGGGGGCAGGGGAGACCTCTTTATCTCTTTCTTTTCCTGTTTTGCAACAATAAAGGGAACTGCTTTCAGGTACTCTAAAATTTCTGACGATTGGGATTCGTTCGCTATATTTGCCTTCTTCCCTTCGACTTTAGTAAGGCGGGCGTCAAACGGAGGAGGATTTTTCCCTTCCAGTTGTGCCGTGATGTGCCAGTATTCTTGTGAGACAAATTTTCGGATTTTTTCTTCCCTGTCGCAGATAATTCTTACGGCAACAGACTGCACCCGGCCGGCGCTCAGACCTCGCTTCACTTTATCCCACAGGATAGGACTGATTTTGTATCCCACGAGCCGGTCGAGGATGCGCCGAGTCTGTTGAGCTTCGTACTTGTTTACGTCCAGTTCCAAGGGGTTGTTCATTGCTTCCAGGACGGTCTTTTTCGTGAGATCATTAAAAAGAATTCTGTGGATGTCCTTGTTCTTAATCCCTATCTCTTCGGCAATGTGCCAGGCTATAGCTTCGCCTTCCCTGTCCGGGTCAGGCGCCAGGTAGATGTGCTCTGCGTTCTTTGCCGCTTTCTTTAGAATGGCAACGACCTTTTTCTTGGACTCAATGACGTTCAATACAGTCTCAAAATGTTTTTCTGGATCTATACCGAGCTTGCTCTTGGGGAGGTCCTTAATGTGTCCCATGGAGGCATGGACTTCATAATTCGAGCCAAGGTACTTTTTGATAGTTTTTACCTTTGTAGGCGATTCAACAATGATGAGGGAATGCGGCATGACTACTCCTTAACCATAAACTTTTTTCCAGGGAGTTGCTTGATAATCCCTCTTAGCTCCAGAGTCAACAAAATATTTAACACTTCGTTTGGTTTTAACCCGGTGGAATGGATTATACTGTCAATATCTAAGGCTTTTGAGGACATACTTTTCAAGATAGACTCTTCCGTATCGGTTAATCTATTGGTGACTGTTCTTTGTGCAGGTCTTTTCTCTTCGCCGCTATCTTGCGTCAATATTCTTTCTTCTGGGGGAACATTTTTAGAACGCATTTCCACCTGCGGGAGGATCTCATCCAGAATATCATAGACATTTTCTATGAGTTTTGCCCCCTGTTTGATTAGTTTATGTGTTCCCCGGGATCCTGCTGAATCGATGCTTCCCGGTACGGCGAACACCTCCCGGCCCTGTTCCAAGGCCAGTTTTGCCGTAATAAGAGATCCGCTCTTTTCATTAGCTTCAACAACAACTACCCCCAGAGAAATACCGCTGATAATTCTATTTCTTGCAGGGAAATTTGACGCGGAGGGCGGTGTACCGAATGGATATTCGGTTATGACGGCGCCTTTGGAAACAATCTCCTCATAGAGATCTTGATTTTCGGGAGGATAGACAGTATCGAGGCCGCATCCCAAGACGGCAATGGTTCTGCCCCTGCCTGTGAGGGCGCCTTTATGTGCGGCCGAGTCGATTCCCCTGGCGAGGCCGCTCACAACTGTTATGCCGTTTATGGCAAGTTCGCGGCAGAGCCGTTGTGTGGAAAATTTACCATACGTGCTCGCCATCCTGGAACCGACGACAGCGATATTAACGTCATCTTCTTTCAAAAGCCCTTTAGTGTATAGAAAGGGTGGAAAATCATAGATATTTAAGAGGCTTCTTGGATATAAAGAATCCTGATACGTAATTAGGCGGGTATCATATTTTTTGAGCAGCTCAAGTTCTTCTTCTGTTTTATGCCAGCCATTGAAGTCTTTAACATTTGCGGCTGTCTTGGGGCCGATTCCCGGAACGGCCGTCAGGGTCTCACGAGATGCACTGAACACTTTTTTTGGATGACCGAAGGCATCAACAAGATTTTTGAAGCCGATACTTCCTACTCCATCGATAGATTTTAATGCTATCCAGTATTTCCGGTCGTTCGCGATCATATTTTAGAATGGAATGCCCCCGTTAGATGATAAGAATTCAGGAAAGTCATACATTGTGGCAAGATATATCGGATATCAAAAAGGTGTCAAGACATTTCATTGTTAAAAACCGTTGCGTTCTCCCAATCTTTGGGTTAGAAAGCAGCATATTATCAAATGGAGTTTTTCATGGTCCGTCGCTTGCCTTTGCTGATTATTCTGACTCTCGTGCTTATCAATTCATCCGGGGTGTGGGCTCTTGACAATTTGTCGGATAAAGAAACTAAAAAGAAGGTGACTTCTGATCAAGGAATGACGAATGCGCAAAGCCCCGTCCTAAATATCTCGCCGAAAGAAATAGATCTTGGCGTCATTGGACCGGATGAAGGTGTCAAGGGCACTTTTGTTTTGAAAAATGTCGGGTCGGGTTCGTTGAACTGGCATGCAGACGGGTCGGAGGGGTGGTCCTTTCTGGATGAGAGAAAAATATCGGGTGTCTTGAAAAGTGCAGTAGAAAACCTTCAGGTTCACATCAGTTTTCTAAAAAAGACTCTGAACTCAAATGGCGCCGAGACGGACGGGAAAAACCTGATCCAACTGAGTCTTGAAGCTAACAACGGTATCAACATTTATCGCAAAAGTCTGCCATTCGGCACTTACAGAGAGGCGTTGAAATTTGCGTCGAATGGAGGAACAAGGACCGTTTTTATAAGATTTGAACTGGCTTCCCGAGATGCAGAACCTAAGATTGATGTGGATCCTGTGAGGATCGATTTTGGAGCCGTGAAGCCGGGGGAATATGCAACCAGGAAGATTAAAGTTTCAAACAAAGGACAGGAAATACTGCGATGGCAAGTATCCGTTAAAAACAGTGCCAGCGGTACACCCCCTGAAGCCGGCAGATATAGTTCATTCTTTAACGGAGACATCAAGGGAACCGGAGTTTATCTGCCGCCATCTCATTTGAAAGAAAGTGTAGATATGACCGGCAAATGGACTGAAAATAATGGGCTTCCGTCAAGCTCAGTGCCGTCCAGCGCCATACGATATCGTTTTTGGGGATCGGGGATTACTGTATTTTTATCGATGGATAATGATGAGGAAGGCGTAACCTTCCACGTAGACGACAAACATGCCATCGAGCCTGATTGTCGTGAAGGGGAGAAAGAAACGAAGGAGTGCGTGGTTGCCGAAGGCCTTCCGAATGGGCAGCATGTCCTTTCCATCATCAACAAAGGTTCTCATCTGGTTGTTGAGGGAGTGAGATTTCACAGCAGGGACGTGAAGAATGGAACCCCGGGCTTGATAAGCATATTTCCGGATTCAGGTGATACTACAAAGGAAATAGATTATGTGAACATCATGGCAAGTACTAAACAGCTGAGTCCGGGCTTTTATGATGAAGATATAATTTTCAATTCCAATGGCGGGAAAGCGATCATTGAGGTATCCCTTGAAATATCAGCAGACAATAAAATGACGCGGGTTGTGGATGTTTATCGCTATGCGGCAGGAAACGATTATTTGTATACGGCAAATCCTGAGGCAGAAGCAAATATTATTCACGCTAAAGCGTATAAAAAACAAGGCATCGCATACAGGCTGTTCAGCCAGGGAGCGCCCGGAACAACGCCTTTTCACAGATGGTATAATGCCGAAAAAAATGACCACTTCTACTCTTACGACCTGCACGAAGAAGGAAGGCCCCTGAAGAGTTATGTATATGAAGGAGTAATCGGAAACATAGCAACTTCCAGGCTGACAAATACGAAGGAACTGTATCGCTGGTATAATCCGTCTACGGGCCGTCACTTTTATTCGACTGATCCGAACGGAGAAGCCGTCAGCAAAAAGGGTTATCGTTTTGATGGTATTGCCGGATATGTGAGATAATAAAAACATGCATTTTGTTCTGTGCTTATTGACAGCATTTAGCTTGACAAAATTTTTCAAAGGGGTTATTAGCTTCAACCTTATACGGTTTAGAGATGCCTGTATTATGCGCCTGTAGCTCAGCTGGATAGAGCAACGGACTTCTAATCCGTAGGTCCTGGGTTCGAATCCCCGCAGGCGTGCCAGAGATAAATGGTGGGTGTAGCTCAGGTGGTTAGAGTGCCGGGTTGTGGCCCCGGAGGTCGAGGGTTCGATTCCCTTCACTCACCCCATTTTTAATAAGATCGTTGAGATAAAAAAGCGCCCGTAGCTCAGATGGATAGAGTGGCAGACTTCGAATCTGTTGGTCGTACGTTCAAGTCGTACCGGGCGCGCCAGATTATTGAATTTCAAAAAAAAACCGTGTGGGCCCTTAGCTCAGCAGGTAGAGCAACTGACTCTTAATCAGTAGGTTGCCGGTTCGATCCCGGCAGGGCTCACCAGTAATATCGAGGGGTTAGGCAAAATGTTTAACCCCTTCATTTTTGCTCTGCTAATCTGTTGCTAACATTGTTGTTAATTCATTTATTGTTTCAGTGCTGCCCTGTACGCTGCCTCCCACCCTCAATCTTAAACTTCTCTTTTCTCCTGCATTACCTTTTTTTATTCTTTCAAAAAGCATAGAAGTGCATTATTACTCCGGCAATTAAACATATCAAATATCATGCCGGACTTGATCCGGCATCCAGTCCAATTCTGGATTCCCGCTTTCGCGGGAATGACGGGTTTGACATATATTGTTGCCGGAGTAATAATAGATTTATGATGATGCTTGTTGACTTTGTTTTTAGATAGCCTATAATCTTACATAACTCTATCCTCATCAGACAGCATGAAAAAAACAGTACGCACAGTAATTTTTTTTATTCTTCTCTTTGGCGCTTTCCTGGCGCAGGCTGTAGGCGCTGGTTCGTCCCCCGCATACGTATTTTCTGATCAGGATCTTGATAATATCCTCGCACCCATCGCCCTCTATCCGGACCCGCTGCTGGCCGTGATGTTGCCGGCCTCGACGTATCCGGCGGAAATTGCCGACGCGGACGCATGGTTAAAAAGAGGCGGGACTGTATCAGGCATTGACGGACAGAGTTGGGATGAATCTGTCAAGGCAATTGCCTACTATCCG
>CAITLA010000309.1 GCA_903893135.1 uncultured Syntrophaceae bacterium
CCCCGACGGATATCCTCCGACCGGAGGAGGTCAAAGGGCAGTCCCGCCGCCTTGAGCGCCCGCCACGCCATCACTCCCCAGAGGAACGATTCGTCCCAGAGCAGGCGCGCCGGGTCTTTTCGGAACCGTTTCTGCATCGCAATGGGGATGACCGGTGGTCCATGATGCCATATCTCCGTTACCTCGCTATGTGTGATGTGGGGGAAGCCGTAGAAGGACCTATATTGGACTGCACCCCTCAAGTTGGACAAAATGTGTTAGAGTAGTCGGCAGGATCGAACATCCCGGGAAGCGGGAGAAAGGATCTTGCCATGAAGCAACGAAGAAGATTCAGCATCGAACTCAAACGTCAGGTTGTGGAAGAACTGCTGAGTGGGGTCAGCACCCCGGCTCAGCTCATGCGACGCCATGAGCTTTCCTCCGGTCTTCTCTACCACTGGAAAGAGCAGTACGCCAAGGGACGCTTTGACAACGAGCCCAGCAAGGAAGCAGCCCTTGAGGACCGCGTCCTACAACTTGAACAATTGGTCGGCAAGCTTACCCTGGAGAACGAGTTTTTAAAAAAAGCCGTTCAGAGGGGCCTCTTGTCAGTGCCGAAGAAAAGCGCCGGTTCATTGCTGAGCATCGTCACCTCCTCGAAAGCACCGAAAGGGGGTGCCGGCTCATGAACCTACCCCGCAGCACATATTACCAGAAGCCGAAGAACGAGTCTGGAGATGATTCGCAGCTGATCAATCGCATCGAGGCGATCATCGAAGAGTTCTCCGGCTACGGCTATCGCCGGGTGACTCGGGAGCTTCACCGCCGAGGAACTCTGAGCAACCACAAGAAGGTGTTACGCATCATGCGTGAGCGAGGACTGATCCGGAAGCCCAGACGCCGATGGATTCGCACGACAAACAGCAACCACCTCCATCGGATTTATCCCAATCTGGTGCAGAACCTGGCCGTCACGGGTCCAAACCAGGTCTGGGTGGCGGATATCACCTATATCGCCATCCAGTGCGGCTTCGTGTACTTGGCGGTCATCCTGGATCTCTTTTCCCGCCGGGCCATAGGAAATGCCGTCTCCTCAAACATCGATACAACGCTTTGTCTGGAAGCTCTCCGGATGGCCACTGCACATCGTAATCCCTCTAAGGGAATCGTTCACCACTCCGACCGGGGTGTTCAGTATGCCTCCCGTGACTACGTGGAGATGTTGCTGAAGCACGGCTTCCGGATCAGCATGTCCCGAAAAGGAAACCCCTACGACAACGCGACCGCCGAGAGCTTCATCAAAACCCTGAAAACCGAAGAGGTCTATCTCTGGGAATACCGGACTCTGACGGATGTCCAAAACCGGCTTCCCTATTTCATCGAAGAAGTCTATAATCGCAAACGGCTGCATTCCTCACTTGGATACCGACCGCCTATTGAATTTGAAGAGCTGTTTATGAAAACCCAAAACCTCTGTCCGACTGCCCTAACTGCCGCTGTCTAACCGCAGGGGTGCAGTCCAGTTACAAAGGTTGTTGGTAAGAAGACGGCAGCGGAAGAGGCAGTCAACTGTGTCCTGGAGACAATTGCGGGATCTCTGAAAAAGGGAGACAAGGTTACGCTCATTGGATTTGGCACTTTCTCGGTAGTAAAAAGAGCTGCCAGAACAGCGAGAAATCCTCAGACGGGCAAACCCATCAAAGTC
>CAITLA010000310.1 GCA_903893135.1 uncultured Syntrophaceae bacterium
TAAACCAGGCAGGGCGCATCATAAAAGACATTGAACTGTTCGTCACGCAGACGGGGTTCATATTGTTTCAGTGGTGAGTCAGGATTCTGTTCAAGATCTAAAAGGAGGTTCTTCTTACTTTCATCAGAGAGTTTTTTGATGTAGTCACGGTTTCGAATAATGATAAACTTGCATGGTTGGCGATTAGTGGCTGTCGGGGCAAGACAGGTGTCCTGAATGATTTCTTTGATTACCGATAAAGGCACTTCCTTATTTTGAAAGTCCCTGATGGCACGCCTGCTTATTAAAAGTGTCTTGAAATCCATGTCTATCCTCCTTTGCTGCTATGTGAACCATGGTTAACTTCTAATCTTAGATTCTCAGCACTTATTTCTTTTCTTTAATTCCAGCCATTTCCATAGCATCTTTTTTGAATTTATCTATATTTTGCATGAGCGATTGCTGAATGAAGATCTTCTGGGCCTGAGGAGATCCTGCGCCATGCGTTGATTCCATAGGAACAACGGAGCCCTGTCCAGTTAGATACTCGATAAGCCTCATCATCCTGATACGATTTTCCGTTGGAACCCCCTCTTTGGCTTTGAAATACTTCTCCACAAACTTGCCAATCTGATCGTTTTTTAAATCTTTGGCAGTAGGGACAGTGCAGACAAGACCACCGGCAATATCACCCGTGATGTAATTCCCGTTCCAAATCGCGTTAACGCCCTGAAGCTTGGCGATGTTGATATATAGAGGGTCGGGGAAGAATACACCTGAAGGGCTCTTTCGTGCGCTATAAACAGACGCCAGGGCGCAACCGGCGGAAAGCTCACTCTGGAAGTAAAGATCCGTCAACTTATCGCGGATGTGTTTGGCATTGCCTGAACCATTATAGTCAGCCACAGTCGCGGCAGCGCCGATAAGAAGATCTCTATGACCTGTCTTGCATCCGGAAGTGGCTAATCTTTGCAAAAGGGCAAAGTAATTCACGTAACTACCGGCATACTTGCTCTCACCACATAGAAACACCCGGTCCCAGGGGACAAAAACATCATCGAAGATCAAATGGGTCGACCCATGTGCGCCGTACTTGGCATTCCCATAATCCATCTCATCGCCAATAAATCTTCTCGCATTGGAGGCAGGAGCTTCCGCTATGTGAAGTAATCCAGGTGTGTCAGATGGCAAGGCAAAGCAGACAGCATATTCCTCTTCCCCCTGTTTCAGGGCGGTACAGGGTAAAACTACAACCTCGTCAGCAATGACCGCGCCGGAAATACTTGATTTGGCTCCTCTGACGACAATCCCGTTTTCTCTTCTTTCAACAATATGAAGATACATGTCCGGATCTTTCTGCTCGCCAGGGCTGAGGCTTCTGTCGCCTTTCACATCCATCATGGCTCCCGCAACAGCCAGGTCATTGCTCTGTATATACTTTAAAAATTCAAGAAAACGGCTGTGATAATTTGTCCCCAAAGCCTGGTCCACCTCATTGGTTCCCGCAAAGACAGAATTGACGGCTCCTGTGCTTACACAACGGGCGCCGATGCAAGCTCCATGTTTATGGACCATGGATCTGGCCAGTTTAAAGCGCGTTCCCAGATCTTCCCGATCCTGCATAATATGAACGAAACGGCTGATTCTATCGTTGATGAAAGGGGAATGGGTCGTCAGAAAATCTTCATTTTCCTTTTGAGATGCCATTTCATAGACAAGTCCGATTGCTTCGATAGGGGGTTTCAAGCAGGGGTGATTTGTAAAGTCCTGTACCTTTTCTCCAAATGCGTACAGTTGCGTGTTGAGTTTTTTTAGATTTGAGAAATATTCTTCCTTTGTTCTTAGTGCCATTTGTCCCTCCTTCAGAACCTTATAAAGATGATTAAGAGCATCCCTTATCTCTTTTCATTCTCATTCTTACTTTATTCCACGATTTGGTGATGAGGAAGCTCTCTTTCATGTTATACACCATGCGGACATATTTCGGCCAAGGAACAGCAAGGGTCAGCACAGTGGATGGAACACAGGGGCGTGCTGAGACATCAAACATGCCTAATACGGCACGGGGATCAGAGGATTCAAGTTCTTTACAGGGATAATCAACAATAGATGCACATCCAGCACAAAAAGGGGCAATGACGCCGTTGGGCTGCGGTTCATCAAAATTAGCCAGCGTAAAAAGACCGGAAAGGACATCAGGTGTGGCAAAGAAAATGACCACCAAAGGATTATCTCCATCCTCCATGTGGTCCCATCTTTTGAAGATAATATATTCTCCGGGTGCTTTCGATGCCTTCTGGTGTTTCATATGTTCCTTAACAAGTTCCGGTGATTTCTTATACCTTTCTCCTTCCAGTTTGCCGGGGATTCCATAGGATAGAAAATATTCAAAATTGGGTGCTTGTTTGCTCTCAAAGCCAAGGTATCGTTTCCCGCCGCCGCAACCAATCGTATGGACGTCAAAGCATAGGGTTTCCCCGTTCCGGACTTTCGCTAAATCTCCAACAATGCAACGATGTCCTTTGGGTGGTTTCGCCATAAATTTCTGTTCCGCCGTATCGGAATAATAAAACCCGATAGGTAATTCAGCACCGGGAAAATATCTGTTCCAGTTTTGTAAAAATATCTCCTTAAGTTCAGCTTCCATGAATCTCCTCCCTTTGATGATCTCAAAAACCTTCAAGCAGTGTAATGGAATACTTTTTAGAAATATCCAGTTCCGTGTAAATCATCTCAACAACCTCTTTCCTTGTTAAAACCACTATCACCTTCCTTCGTATTTCTCAGAATGGTCCTTATGCTTGTACCAGTTGTCCATATACTCTTTTGCCAGTTCCTTAGATTTGATGACCAATACATTCTCCGCATTCTTTTCCTCTGCAGCTTTCGTGAAGTTGAAAGAACCCGTTATTACCGTTTGTTGATCAATGATCATGATTTTGTTATGAGCTATGGCATGTTTATCATCTATGAAGGTAGGGATGCCTGCGTTAGATATGAAAGTGGCTGAAGTATATCTCTCCGACTTCTGACTTTTGTCGAGAATGACTTGAACTTTAACGCCTCGCTTAAAAGCGTCTGTCAGTGCCTTTGCGATAGGCGCTGATGTAAATGAATATGCCTGGACCAGGATCTCTGATTTTGCAGCATTGATCTGATCAACAATTGCTTCAGTGCATCCGCCCCTGGGAGAAAAGCAGACCTTTGTGATGTCAGCTTGAAAAGCGAATGCTGTAACAGCAACGAAACTCAAAAGCAGGAACAACAAAAATGTGGTGGTGATTTTTTTCATGGATTTCTCCCTTAATATGAAGAGAGTATGATTTGTGATGATGACAACTAAAGTGGATACTTGCGGTAATATACAAGATTTCTCTGAATATGTCGAAGAAATCCGGGATATATTTAAGAGAATGGTAATACTCTTAAAAATTTGCCTTTTTAAGGTGTTTCGTTCAATGTATTTTTGAACACAACTTCCTGTAACAAAGCGTCCCGCAATTTCGACGGACATCCATCCTTTCAATTGGTAATGAATGACGATCCCCTCTATCGGGACTACGAATACTCATGGGGTGACTACTTTCAGTCATAGCGCAGCATGAAAAAAGGCGTGCAGGAGAGGTCTGCCTGAATTGTGCTCAAAAATGCCTTCTTGACGGGTGACTCGACCAAAAGGTGATGTGATTTCTCAAAAGGGCGGCCGCCGCTCCACTTCCCTTTCCCCATCGCATCGCCAGCCCCTGCTTTTCGATGCAAAATATCCCTTGACAAGCAAAAACAGCCCCCCTATACTTTCATCCATCGAAAGCAATACCTTATCAAAAAAATCTCGCAACGTGGTGGAATTCAAAGGGGAAAACCGCTATACATAATATGGAGATAAAAAATACGAAGAACGATGGCCCGCAGGGCCAGAGGGATCACTTTTTTTGCGAAGTTATACTTCAAGGAGGCTGACGATCACCTCTGTCCACTGCTACCAGTATCTCCGATTTCCCACCGGGAGGCAATCGGAGGGTTAAACAGGTTTTCCTGTTCTTCCCGGACTTTATTATACGAGGAGGTATGTTCATGTTAACGTCGCAGGATTCCAGTATGCCTGAAAACGAAAAGGGCATATTGGCCAGATTCATCGCCTGGTTCTCCTACTGGAGCGTCCGCTGGATTCCCGATTCCATGGTCTTCGTCATCGTCCTTACAATCATCGCCTACTTGATGGCCCTGAGTCTCACCCAGCATGGTCCCATCCAACTGGTCGATGATTGGGTGAAAGGCTTCTGGACACTGTTGACCTTCGCAATGCAGATGTGCATGCTGATGATCACCGCTTTCGCGGTCGCAGACTCCAAACCGATCAAGAACGCCATCCGCAAATTAGTGGATATCCCCAAAACGCGCAACGGTACCATGCTGATGTTC
Source organism: uncultured Syntrophaceae bacterium (assembly GCA_903893135.1). Taxonomy (GTDB): domain Bacteria; phylum Desulfobacterota; class Syntrophia; order Syntrophales; family UBA2185; genus Fen-1135. The sequence continues at coordinate 4,402 of CAITLA010000310.1, forward strand.
CTCTACGTGTCCGTGATCCTCTGGTGGGCCCACTGGGGTATCGGTCTTATGCTGTCCATCATTATGGCCCGCGAGATTGCCGTCCGCAAGCGCGGGCTCGGCATCCACTATCCGGGCCTGTGCGCCATGAGCTACGTCGGCATACTCGTTTGCAACGGCCCATCGCAGGCGGCCCAGTTGCTGGTGGCCACCCCCGGCCACTTCCTTGAGAAAGTGACGGGTGTCATTCCCTTGACCGACACTATATTCGAGCCGCATCTGCTGCTCACCGTCCTGATACTGGTTATCACCCTGCCACTAATCATGCTGGCCGCTCTGCCACGCAAAGAACACGTTGTGGAAGTCTCTGACGAGATGGTGCAACTGTTCACCGCAGGCGAATCGGTAGTGGATGAACATAAGGAAGAGTTCACTCCGGCTGAGAAGTGGGATCGATCCCCCGTGCTGGTCCTTATAATTGGTCTGGTTGGCTTTGCATGGGTGCTTAACTTCATCTGGACCAAGGGCATCGGCAAACTTGATCTCAACACCTTGAACTTCACCTTTTTTATTCTCGGCCTGCTACTCCACCGTACCCCGCGGAGCTTTGTGGGCTCCGTGCAGCGCGGCACCAGCACTGTGTACGGCGTCATCATCCAGTTCCCACTATATGCCGGCATCTTCGGCATGATTAGCTTCTCTGGTCTGGCCGAGATTATCGCTAAGTGGTTCGTGGCCATTTCGACCGCCCACACCTTCCCTTGGATTGTGTATATCTATTCAGGCATCCTCGACATGTTCGTGCCTTCGGCTGGCTCCAAGTTTGTCATCGAAGCTCCCTACATCATCCCAGCCGCCAAAGAACTGGGTGCCAACGTCCCCTACGTCATTAACGCCTACACCTTTGGCAGCATCTGCTTTAACCTCATCCAGCCGTTCTGGGCTCTTCCCGTCATGGGCGCCTTCAAGCTGGGTTTCCAAGAAATCCTGCCATATTCGTTCGTCGCCTGCATCTGGGGCTTCATCGTGATCTCGTTCGGGCTGCTTGTCCTGCCCCTGCTGTTCTGAGTCGACCGACGAAAAGCGCCCATCTGCGTTGTTGTCGGTCGGTCAAAAGTCTCGACGATAAAAAGGAGTGACACATTTATGTCTGACAAAGTCATTATCACCGCGGCCATTACCGGAAGTATTCACACCCCGACGATGTCGGAATATTTGCCCATCACGCCTCAGCAGATCGCGGACGAAGCCGTGCGGGCCTATGAGGCAGGCGCGGCCGTATGCCATGTACATGCCCGTAACCCGGAGACGGGTATGCCTGTACCGGATGTGAATCTGATGAAAGAGATTATCACGAAGATAAAGAGCCGGTGCAACATTGTCGTCTGCATCACAACCGGCGGAGGACTGGGTATGACCGTCGAACAGCGGGTGGTGCCCGTTACCCTGTATAAACCGGAACTGGCCTCCTTCAATGCGGGGTCCATCAATTTCGCTCTTTTCCA
>CAITLA010000311.1 GCA_903893135.1 uncultured Syntrophaceae bacterium
AATGATATCTCGTAAGGTATTTGGCAGGGGAAAATGACGCATCAAGATGATGAAAAGCTCCAATTCGCGCGCGAGGCACTTGGGCTGGGAAGATCAGATGCCCTGACCATCATGCCACTGGCCAAACGTGGATCAAGCCGGTCTTTTCATCGAATCAGATATGAAAATCAAGGCTCCGTCGTCTTCATGTGTTACGACCACGTTCGCGACGAGAACAACTACTACGCAGCGATTGCCGACTTCCTCCTGAATATCCATGTCCCTGTTCCCAGGATTCTGGCTCACGATCATCTGAGAGGCTTCATTCTCATGGAAGACCTGGGAGATAGAGACCTGTGGTCCTACAGGGATGAATCGTGGATAAGAAGAAGTGCGTATTACCGCGCGACCCTCTCCATTGCATATAGACTCCATACCTTCCCGGTCGAAGATTTCCCTTTGGATAAAGTCCCCTTAATGGAAGGATTCAGTCTCGACCTTTACCGATGGGAACGCGATTACTTCCTGGAGAATTTTGTTCACGCCGTCTGCGGCATCAAACTCAATCCACGGGATGCAAGAGACTTAGAGGACGAATTGAAGAGCTTATCGGGGCGGCTTGAGGATGCAAAACCCAGCCTTGTGCACAGGGATCTTCAGTCGCAGAACGTGATGATATGCAAGGACCAGCCGGTATTCATAGACTTTCAGGGCATGCGCTTCGGCAATTTATTTTACGACCTGGGATCACTGCTCTATGATCCTTATGTCTCCCTGACGGAGGATGAACGGATGGAGCTACTCTTTTATTACTACAAGCTTCCCGCTTACGACGATACAGACACGTTACAAAACGATAAATCTTCAGGCGATAAAGTCATTAAGGTCTCGCAGGTGAAGGCTGATATTCTCCAAACAGACTGGACGGTATTTCAGGAGAGATTTCGGGATGCGTCGGCACAGCGCCTCATGCAGGCCCTCGGCGCTTATGGATTCCTGGGGCTGAAGAGCGGTCTTTCGGAATTTCTCCCCCATATCCCCAGCGGCATTGTAAATCTTGTTGACAGCGCTGCCCGCGCAAAACGGCTGCCATTGCTGAAAAATCTGGCCCTGAAATGTCAGCAGTCTCTCGGCCGCAAATCATGAGAATATCCTGAACAGTCTTCTCAGAGAGACCGGCAGACAGGTTTCCTGATATAGGCTGTCTAATCACACATCGGCGCCGTTTCTAATTCTTTGCCGTTGACATCCAATTGCAATCGTTCTATAAAAAAGAGAAGGTAAAAGGACACCCTCAGCAGTATACGGGAATTAATATATGACAACGGAATTGACATACGTAGTTATCACACCATACAGCCTCATTAAGTCGAGGACCGGCAATATCATAGCGCGGCTCATGTCTCTCTCCGGCTGCGACCTCGTCGCCATTCGCATGATGCGGCCGTCTGACGAGTTCGTAGATGAATATATAAGGCGTGTAAAAAGTTTGAACATCCCCAAGGTTGGCAAGGCGCTCGTCGATTATATCGATCAGAATCTTCGGCGTGAAAATATCCTGAAACAACAGAATCGCTGTTTGTTTCTTCTCTTCGAGGGCACGGATGCTGTCGCGAGAATCTACGACTTAGTCGGTAAACTCACGACCGTGACAGAATCAGAGGCCAATCGCGGAACCATTCGTGGAACCTACAGCGACTACATCACCACTCCTGACGCGGCTGTCCGGTACTTCGAGCCGGCAGTCCTGTTGCCGACGAATCTTGAATATGCGAAGAATAATCTGGAGTTTTTCGCTGAGTTTGGATTTAACGACTCCGGCATCTACGATGAATGCGCGGAAGGAGAAACGACGCTGGTCATCGTGAAGCCCGACAATTTCTTTAAGCATTCTGTCCGCCCGGGAAATATAATCGACATGTTTTCCAAGACGGGCCTCCGGATTGTTGGAGCCCGGATGATCCGGATGAGTGCCGCCCAGGGTGAGGAGTTCTATGGATTCCTGCGCGAAGTCTTCAAGGAGAAACTGAAGCCGCGGATCGTGGCCCAGCTCAAGCAAGGAATGGAGGGCCTGTTCAATTTCCAGGTAACGGATGAGGAATACAACTCCATGTCTGAAATCATAAACGAAAAGAATTCTCTATACGAGTTTTCCCAGATCGTAAAATATATGACCGGTCTTGATCCGAAAACTGTATCGCCTTCCGACCGCGATAAGCCTGGAAAACACCGCGCGTTGGCGCTTCTTTACCGCGGCCCTAACGCAGTTGACACAATCCGCGAGCGCCTGGGCGTGACCGATCCCGCAATAGCCGCAGAAGGCACTATCCGTTCTGATTTCGGCCAGAACATTGTGCAGAATGCCGCACATGCATCCGACTCCATCGAAAACGCCGTTCGTGAGAGAAAAATCATCGGCTTCTATGATGATGCTGGCGACGACTGCCGGAGAATAATCGAAAATTGGCTAAAGGATAATCGTGGCAGTTCAGCACCCTCGAAGGAAGCAGTAAGAATTCAAAAACAACGTTAATAATGGAGGGCTTCGTAGGAAACGTGAGTTTCAAGGAGAGACTTCGATTTTTACGAAGCTGCATTGTTAGCTGAACTCCGGCATGAACTCCCAGTTGCCCCGCAGGGTCTCATGTCGCAATCCTGATTTTACAAGACCGATAAACTCATCGCGGGAAATGAAGCGAGCCCCCAGGCTTTCCAGATGGGGCGTATAAACCTGGCAATCCAGGAACTCAAACTTGAGTTCTCTTAATTTGTAAACCAGATCGATCAACGCCGCTTTTGATGCGTTGCTCATAAGCGAAAACATAGACTCGCCGAAAAAGCATCGCCCGAGCGATACACCGTATATGCCACCGACAAGTTTTCCCTCATGCCAGGCCTCTGCGGAATGGGCAACTCCAAGATCATGCAGTGTGCAATATGCCTCAAGCATATCATCCGTAATCCAGGTGCCATTCTGTTTCCTCCGCGATTTCTGACAAGATAGAACTACTTCACGAAATTTATGATCGTACGTAATCCGAAAGGTCCCCTGCCGTAGCACCTTCATCATGCTTCGCGAGACCCTGAGTTCTTCCAGGAATAATATGAATCGCGGGTCGGGAGACCACCAGATGATGGGATCACCTTCTCCATACCATGGGAAGATGCCCTGGCGGTAGGCCGCCAGAAGCCTGCCTGGCGAAAGGTCACCACCGATGGCAAGGATACCCTTTCCTGATGTCAGATGCACGGGAGGAAAGATTATTTCGTCACCCAGTCGAAAAATCGGCATGAGATATTTAGTACCAAACTCCCATAGCCCGTTGGGCCCCATGAGACATTAAGCCATGACGCTGAGGTTTTGACAAAAGAAAATCTGTGCTCGGAGCAATAGCTAAGTGACCTCGGACTCTTCAAGGACGCGGACAGTGACATCATCGCCTTCGATATCCGCAAGGGCAATGCCACCCTTTTGCAGCTTCCCGAAAAGCACCTCATCCACAAAGAACCGCTTCAACTTGTCCTGGATCAGGCGGGCAATCTCTCTTGCTCCGAACTCCTCGGAGTAGCCTTTACGGGCAAGCCATTCGTAACACTGGTCTGTAACCTGGAGGTTTACGTTCTTCTCCTGCAATTGAACCGCGAATTCACCGATCGCCTTTTTTACGATCATGAGCACCACCTCATGGGTAAGGCCGTTGAAGTTGACAACCCCATCGAGACGGTTCCTGAACTCTGGGGAAAAGATCCGCTCCACCGCCGCAAATACGGCGTCCCTATTCACACTCTTGGCCTCGAATCCGATAATCTGCCTGCCCATCTCCCGCGCGCCGGCATTCGATGTCATGAGGATGGCGACGTTACGAAAATCGGCTTTCTTTCCGTTGTTGTCCGTCAGTGTTGCGTAGTCCATGACCTGCAGCAACGTATTGAAAATATCGGCATGAGCCTTTTCGATCTCATCAAGGAGCAGGACGGAATGGGGATTCTTCCTGATGGCCTCAGTAAGCAGTCCACCCTCTTCGTAACCCACATAGCCCGGGGGCGCCCCCACAAACTTTGCAACGGTGTGCTTTTCCTGATATTCACTCATATCGTAACGGTTCAGGGGCACGCCGAGAGTCAGTGCCAGCTGGCGCGCCAGTTCGGTCTTTCCCACGCCCGTTGGTCCCACAAACAAGAGGGAGGCTATGGGTTTGTGGGGTTCGCGGAACCCTACGCGTGAACGCTTGATGGCCTCCACGACCAACTCAATTGCCTTGTCCTGCCCGAAGATCCTGCTTTTGAGGCTTGTCTCCAGATCCTTAAGCTTGTCCAACTCAGACGAAGAAACACTCTTTTCCGGAATTCTCGCTATCTTTGCAATCACCGCTTCGATATTATGAAGATCAACCACCTTCTCTACACCCTCATCGGCATCCTTCATATTAGCCAGAGCGCCGGCTTCATCGATCACATCGATAGCCTTATCGGGTAGCCTTCGGTCATTGATATATTTATCGGATAATTCCGCGGCGGCGCGAAGGGCCTCTTCAGTATATGACACGCGATGGTATTCTTCGTACCTCTTCTTGATGCCCTCAAGAATCTTCACTGTATCGTCTGTTGAAGGCTCCGTTACCTCGATCTTTTGGAACCTGCGGGAAAGAGCCCCGTCCTTGTCAAAATATTTACGGTATTCGTCATATGTGGTGGAGCCGATACACCGGAGTTTGCCTGAAGCGAGCGCCGGCTTCAGGATATTCGACGCATCCAGGGACCCCCCTGAAACAGCCCCGGCGCCAACGATATTATGAATCTCGTCGATGAAGAGGATTGTTTTTTCCTGTCTCTGAAGTTCAGCTATTACGCGCTTCATGCGCTCTTCGAAATCACCCCTGAATCTGGTGCCGGCAATTATGGCGCCCATATCCAGGGCGTAAATCTTCGAATCCTTCAGGCGTTTTGGGACCTTCCCGTCCGCAATGAGCTGCGCCAGCCCTTCCGTTATGGCCGTTTTTCCCACACCGGGCTCGCCAACATGGACGGGGTTGTTCTTAAGTCGCCGGCAAAGGACCTGAATGGTCCGTTCGAGAACATCCTCCCTGCCTATCAAGGGATCCATCTCTCCCGCTTTCGCCTTGGCCGTCAGTTCTGTCGTGAACGACCTCAGTATTTTGCTTTGATCAGAATCCTTTTCCCTGGACTCGTGCTCAGGCGCACCTTCATCCCGCTTCTTGCCCAGCCTTTGCACTTCCGTAGTTTCGGGAATAACGGAGACTCCGTGAGAGATATAATTAAGCAAGGAAAGTCGCGTGATGCCCTCTTTCTTGAGGAAAAATGAGGCATAGGACCCCTTTTCATCAAGAATTGAAACCAGAACATCTCCCAATTCGACAATATCCTTCTGCGCAGAGGTCGTATGCCATACGGCCCGCTCCAGGACATTTTGAAAACCCAGTGACTGGACGGATTGAGCTCCGTCCACAACCGGATTCCCCTCGCGGAGATGCTTTGCCAACACCCTTTTTAAATGCTCCGGATCGCCGCCGCATCTTTGGATGATGTCAGATCCATCATCAAAAAAAAGCGAGGCATACAGAAGGTGTTCCGGCGTTACAAACTCGTGAGACCGCGTATTGGCCTCGGCATACGCACCCATGATGATTTGATTCAGACTTTCACTTATCTTCATTGCCTTCCCCCCGTCGATCAGGCCTCTTCCAATGAACATTTCAGAGGGAATTCTCTTAACTTCGCCATCGTATGCACCTGGGCTGCCTTCGTTGCGGCAATATCGTAAGTATACACACCACATGCACCGGCCCCTTTCTTGTGGACGTCGAGCATGATTTTGGTGGCTTCCGCCGCCGGCTTATGGAACACAAGTATCAGAACTTCGACGACAAACTCCATTGTCGTATAATGATCATTATGAAGGATAACCCGATACATCTTTGGTTCTTGAAGGACCGTATCGGGATCTAACTTGACATCTCTGTCATCCATTGAATCAGGATCACGATATTTCGACATACCAAACCCTCAAACTGCACATCGGTAGTTTGCCTTTTAGTCAATCTATATAAGTAATATAGAACACGGGAGGCTGGCTGTCAATGTCGTTATTGCGCTCCTGGAAACGCTGTAAACTTGAATGATTAGATATTCAGATAATCTTAGGCCGTTTTCACGATAGCCGTGAATTTGTCTTTTGATGTCTCCGTGTCGTTTTTACCTTTTCGATAGTTTTGTGCCCTCATCTATGCTAAAAAATCTGAGCCGTGAAAAAAGTGCAACAAAAATTGCAGCCCTTTGGTTCCTTTTGCCATCAGTGTCTGTACTTGCAACAAGGGCTGATGCGGGATATATGTTTCTTGTCTGTCGTTAGGGCAGATTTGCAACTCGCTCGCGGAGTCACAAATTCGGTCTTGTTGCTCTATTCAGATACAAGACAGTTAGGATAGCGTGCGTGAGGACAATCAGGATAGATATCTTTAGGGGGTAATCTATGAACAAGCTGACCGTCGTTATGCCGTTCAGTTTGCAGTCAGGTTTTGAGAGGACGCTCCGAATCTTCATTCAATCACCGCTGATAGAGGAAGTGATTGTCCTCCATGAGGGCGCCTTCAGGCCAACATCTCCGAAGTGTCATGTTATGAGAACCGCATCCCTTACCTCCGGCAAGGTATTGAACGACCTCATAGATAAAATCAGGACAGATTTTCTCCTCATAATTACAAAGCCAGAAGATATTGAGATTCCACCCGCCACGCTTGAACGTTTCATTGAAGTAGCGGAATCTACGGATTCAGGCATGGTCTATTCC
>CAITLA010000312.1 GCA_903893135.1 uncultured Syntrophaceae bacterium
AGCTTCCTGCATGTATTGATCATGTTCTGACATTGAAAAAACCGGACCTCTATGAAACGGGCACTACAATATAATCAATTGACAAATGACATATTCACTTCTTCCCGTCCATGCCAGTCTATGCTATATTTCCATCAACTTTTCCCCTGGTATTTCTTGCGTATTTTTCGTATTGCTTTTTTTAGTAAACACGTATTAAATGACCCCTGCATCTATTGCGGGCTGATCAATCAGTTTATTCAATTCATAGAAATTGAAGCTCTCCGCAGCAAGCTGCGGGGAATGCGCTCGCTACCGAATTCAAATAACCAACCAATTTAACAGGTCACGAAGAAGGAACTTTCCACTTAGCAATCGGCAATCCGTTTCCCGCTTTATTTTTGACTTTTCATGAGGTCATAAAGGATGAAATCGAGGAAGGGATTTACACTTGTTGAATTGATAATCGTCATTGCCTTATTGGCAATAATTACCGCCATTGGCGGAGTGACCTTTCATTCGTATACGCTGAACAGGAATCTAAAGTCAGCAGCGAGAGAGATTGTGTCTGATTTTTTTGTTTACAGGGCGAGGGCAGTCTCTGAGGGAAAGACCTATCGGATCGCTTTTGATATTGACGGAAACAGCTATACCATCCAGCCGGGCTCATCCACTCCCGTCACCAGAAGTCCCTTAGCATTCGGGTCGGATATTAGAATAATCGCTGCCAGTTTCGGAGCGGGACGTGCCGTTAATTTTTTGGCCAGAGGAACGGTGTCTCCATTCGGGAATATTAAACTCGTAAACAGCAGGCAATCCAATGCCATAATTAAGGTCAATATAACGGGAAGAACGTATGTGATATTTGATATCAAATAGCAAGCAGCCAGTTCGAGGCGTTCATTGCCGCTTTCGCCATTGTATTACTGCAACCATTTTCCACCGCCATCACCAACGAGTACAAAGGGCGCCCAGAAAAGGGGATGGGCATAACTGGCCACAATCTTTCCGCTAACATCATCGACCAGATTTAATTTATCAATGAGCTCCAGCATGGATTTTTGCAGAGCCCTTGCCCTTGAAAGTTCCTTGTCTTCCTTCTGATACTGAAAGAGTGTGGTAATCAGCTTTCTCGCAGAGGTCGTCTCCACGGGATACATGCTTGCCAGAATTGCCCTCGTCCCCGCGTAAAAAAATGCCCGTCCAAGGCCGGAGAGGGCCTCCGCACCGGTACCTTCCGCGGCTGCCGTATTGCACGCTGAAAGGACAACCCAGTCGGCGTTTAATTTCAACTTCATGATTTCACCCATTGTCAAGAGGCCATCCTCTTTATCGCCCGTTACCGAGGGAGAGGAAAGCGCCAGGGCAGGTTGATCCAGTCCGTCCAGGTCTCCCGCCACCAGGGCGTGGGTGGCAAAGGAGATTATTTTTCTGTCCGAAAGATTCATGGTCTTTACGCGATTCTCAGATGCGTCCTTCCCTAAAAAAACGTCCCTCTCCGGATCGGCATCTACGGCGCGTGCAACACTTCTGATCTCTTCCGCTGTGTCTGGAAGACGGTTCAGCTTGTCCAGATGGGTGGTGGTGATAGCAGCGTTGTCCAGTCCTCCCTTTTCTGTGAGCCTGATCCCGCGAACCTGTATGGGTGATCCCCGGCTCGCTAAAGAAACAGGCCCCTGAAGGGTTTTGCTGTTCGTTGCAGAAACTGATTCTTCCGGACTAAAAACGGGATCGCCGAATCCAACAAAAGCCCTGCGATGGGGGTCGCCTGCAGGAAGGGCCCTGATGGTAATGAGAGAGGAGACGGACGGCAGCATGGTTATGGAGGCCTTCCTTATGAGCCATGGTACATGGCGGTATCTGCTAAACAGAAGGTCTTCGTCCTTTCCCGGGTTGACATTTGCCGTAGGGAGAATCGCTATGGGAATCTGATCCAACGGGCTGTGGGTAACAATGAGTAGATCCGTCGCATTCTGCCAGCCGCCTTCAATAGGTTTCAGGAGCTTGTGATAAAGGCTATAGGCGGAGGCCGTGTCAAATTCCGGGATATCGCTTATGGTGGCGGGATTTGGATCGAGGGACTTCCTCAGGCCGGCGACAATCTTTCCCATTTCTCTTGTGCCTAAGGGTGAAACACGGAATGATAAGTCACCTCTGTATGGGATGGCCCATGTGTATGTGCCGTTGTTTGTGGAATAGATGGAAATCAAAGCCTCACCCGGGCGCAAGGTCTTCTGTGCCTGGGACCATGATACTGCCTTTGGATTTACAAAGTCCGCGTATTTCGGGAATCGTTTCTTGATTTCCTCCTGAAGGGCGGCGCGCGCTCTGTTGAGGCTGACTATCCTGACCTGCATATCCTTGATGATCTCCGGCTTTTGTTCGGCGGATGGCGCCGCTATCAGGTCGAGGACATTTGCTTCTATGACCTCCGTCTGCTTCAGGGCGTCCTGCTCGCGGCGAATCAGGTCGTTCAGTTCGGGATTAGTTTCTGCCGTCCGAGCGCTGCTTGCCGCGAGAGCACCCTGTACGGTGTGGCCACGGGCTGCGTCGGCTATCTTGAAGGCTAGGCCCGCCGCGTCTATCCCCCATTCCCTTTCTAATGGCGTTCCGTAGATCTCGCCCAGAAGACTGATGTAGTCGTCCATGATAATCTTCAGTCTCTGTATCCTTGAGTAGTCTGCC
>CAITLA010000313.1 GCA_903893135.1 uncultured Syntrophaceae bacterium
ATCCTGTCTTTTGTTCTTCGATCGATAAGGGGCAAATCCTCAACGCGAACAGCGGGATGATAGTGCAATGTAAAAGGCATGGATCATTTCCACACATCTTTATGCGAAAGCGCCACTTTTCTGTTGAATGTCTTCATTCGTATATCGGCAAGAGCTGCAAGGGCCACATCTTCCCGCAAGTCAATTGCCTCCCGGATAAGGTCACGGGCAATGGTGGACATGGAAACGCCCTCACTTGTTGCAAGGTCATGCATAACACTATACAGCGGCGGCTCAACAACAATGTTTACTCTCGGATTTTTGGTGGGCATGGTTCTTTCTCCTCTTTGGGTAAGTGTAACACTTATGATGCACCGTGTCAAGACGAAAATCCCATTGAAGTCAAAACATGATTATCGATTGAAATGGTGGATACCCATCAAAATTGCCGAATACTTTGTTACAGGAGGATATACATCTTAGACAAGTACGCTTAAGGCGGATGAACCAAAAAAAGCCCCTCTATCAGATAGCAGAGGGGCTTTGGCGAGGATCACAAATCGTGAAAAGATCTTTTATGTTTTCCGTATGGGGAGGATGATCTCAGACATCCTTTCGCTTCAACCAGGCATCCTGATATAACCTGCCGATACAGAGAAATATGGCCAGGAAAAACAACCCGAGCATAAAGTTGGGAGAAGTGCCCAGAAACTCATCCAGCTTATATCCCGCATAGAGGAACAGGAATGAAGCTATCACAATCACAAACCCCCACGAGCTCAGCATAAAAATCGCTCTGTACATCTTGCGGTCTTGGTGTGTCTTGTGAGTCGCTAACATGGCCTTATCCTCCTTTCCCTTCAGGGTTGATCACCATACCGGCATGAAAACCGGTATGATGGTTTTCTTAGCTTACGAGGGTCTTAATGGCATTGAAAACCGGAGCCGTGAACAGGGCGATGAGAATTGTGTACATCGCAAATACGCCCATCAGCTCGCCCGTATATATCTTCTGATACTTTTGCTTCAGAGAGATGATCGTCATCCCGCCGACAATCAAACATCCAAGCTGAAAATAGGGGAATTCACTCACGCCTGATGCTGCATACTCGGCGAAGCCGAAGGTAGCCGTCCCTAACACCACAAATATCGCCAGGCCTAATGTCTTAACTATCTTTTTCATGATCTGTTTCCTCCTTTGTTTCTGATTTGTTTTGCCTTATACAAATGAAATATCCGTGCCAACCTTGTAAGTTCCCTGATAAAAAAATGTAACATATTAATTATACAAGACTATTATCGCTTGAGACGAATTCACGGCTGGCCTTTAGAGACTTGCAAAAGGAGGATTGTTTAAAGAAATATTAAACGCAATTTAATGAATTGTGCAAAGAGAGTGGAGAATCCCAGCGCTCATCTCCGGCAGTTGTGTCCGGGATTTCTAAATCGGAGCGAAGGTTGCGAGCGGTCTATGTGAGGCATCATTTGTTTATTTCAAAAAGAGCCGGCAAGGCTCTGCCGGCATTCTCCCGGATGGCTTCATCATACAAAGATGACATTTCATTTGGTTCCGGGTTGATTTCTATGCAGTATGCCCCGCTCTCCTTGGCGATTCTGGGAAAGCCTGCTGCGGGCCAGACCACGCCGGATGTACCGATACTGATAAAAAGGTCACATCGCCTGACTATTAAATTGGCTTCGCTGATGACATCCTGATTTAGCATGTCGCCAAACCACACAATATCCGGGCGGAGCCAACTGCCGCATTGGTCGCACTTGCAGCTCTTGAAGGTTTCTCCCATATCCTCGACTATCCCATGAGAGCGGCAGCCCACGCGCCAGAGACTGCCGTGCAATTCTGTGACGTTCCGGTTTCCCGCCCGCTGGTGCATTCCGTCGATATTCTGGGTCACTACCCTCACCTGGGGATGCGTCTTCTCCAGTTCTGCTATAACATGGTGCCCTGAATGCGGTTGGCATGCCAATACTGATTGTCTCCTCAATTCATGAAATTTGAGCACCTTTTGCGGATCCCTGTCAAATGCCTCCTGGCAGGCATATTCCTCCCAGTTGTACTGACTCCAGATACCACCTCTGCCGCGATAAGTGGGGACACCGCTTTCCGCAGACATCCCCGCACCGGTAAAAAAAACGATGCTTTTATATTTGTCAGAGAGCGTCATTATCTTAACCTCTAAGCAGCCATTGGTGAACGAACGCTCCCACCAGCCACGTACCGAAGCTCACGCACAGCACAATACCGATGGGATAGTGCTTCACAAAAGAGATATAGGCGGCTACAAAAAATAGAATGCTCGGTATAATTCCCCATAAGGCAGCCCTGGTAAAATCTTCCATGAGCTTGAAATTTCCCGGATTGTCTGAGTAAATCCAGACCAGAATAATGACGCTAACAATAGGCATCGTCGCGATGAGACCGCTGAGCGAGGGAAAGCTCCGGCCAATCTGTGTACAGACTATTATGATGGCAACGCTTATTAATATCTTTACGAAAAATTCCATACGCCCTCCAATTAGAAGAGACCTTTGCAAAACTCCTCTATTCGTCATTCCGGGCTTGACCCGGAATCTAGGCGCTGTCCTCGCGCAAGCGGGGAACCATGAAATCAATACTAGATTCCCGCTTTCGCGGGAATGACGGCAGTGGGATGGATTCCGGCGTCTGCCCCGGACATCGATCCGGGGTTCGCCGGAATGACAAAATTGCTGGTTTTATACAGTTGTGCAAAGGTCATCCTATTAGCAAGGATGAGATGCCTGTCCTGTATTCCAATTTCAGAAGAAGGTTTAAAGCCACCTATCTGTCCGGCTCTCTAAATACGGCATTCGGATTTATGTATGGATCATGGGCGCACGCAAAGCAGTAATACGCGGGCCAGACACATCCGCAACCTGAGCCTATCAATTCGAAACAGGCGCACTTTTCACACAGAGATACAGAGCAACCCAGACACTTTACAAAAACTTTTGCCTTTATGCATATTGCACAGAGATCTTTGTTTTCCATAATATGTCTCTACCCGAATGATTAGGAATCAGCGCACGTAAGCCGTTATCTCCTTTACGCCCTTCCGGGGCGTC